>DATLMN010000340.1:0-4180 GCA_035537255.1 Pyrinomonadaceae bacterium
GGTGACGTATGCGGATTTTCCCTTTCAATCGGAAGAAGCCGGTGTTGTGAGAAAGCTTCTGGATGGCGGACGCGACAATATGCTGGCAAAGGATCAAGGGATTAAGCTGATCAGCGAAAAGGAGATGACGCTGGACGGAGCAACGGGCCGAGAGATGTTCGTCCAGCAGAAGGACTTTATTATCCGAAGCAGAAGCTTTTTTGTGAAAGGGCGTCTTTACCAACTCGCCTTTGGAACGCTAAAAAATTTGGTGTTCAAGACTGGACAGCCGAGTCCGAACCCACAGGATCGAACGGAGCTTTATGAAGCGACGGCGAACAAGTTTTTCGACTCCTTCAAACTCCTCAGCAACTCTCCTCTGGCATTAGGTGAAGTGGATAGATTGCTGCTCACAGAGAAGGGCGTGGTGATCGGAACATGCGCCCCTGATACGAATTGCAAATCTGTGACGGACGATCATACTCTGACGGGCGGCCCGCTCAACGATAAAGCCACCAGCCTGCCACCGCCCGTCTATCCGGCCATCGCTAAAGCAGCCCGCGCATCAGGCCCCGTGAGCGTCAAGGTCTTAATCGACGAAGAAGGCAAAGTAATGGCCGCACAGGCCGTCAGCGGACATCCTTTGCTTCAATTCGCGGCGGTCAAAGCCGCCCGCGAAGCCAGATTTTCTAGGACACTCCTTAACGGTAAACCCGTCAAGGTCGTCGGAATTATCGTTTATAACTTTCTGCCCAGGTAATCATTTAAGTGTATGAGAATCATTCTGGATAAAACTTTTCCAGGGCGGCCTTACCTGATTATCAGAGGGCTTTATAAGTCGTAAAAATTTGGTGTTCGTGCTTGAGATGACGCGCGGGCGACGCGCGGAACAGTAGATGCATAAGTTGCGGCGTGCAGAGCAGTCTTCAGGCTTGCCTGATCTTTTTTCGCGGATGTGTTTTTCAAGTCCTCGCATATTTCTTTACACCGGCGTCACACTCTTGCAACGCCACGGCGGCGATAATTGAGACGCTTTCTATTGAGAGGACGGCCCGTATGATCTTCCCTATTGGCGACGATAACTCCGAGCGCACGACTGCGCCGATCATCAACTACCTCTTGATCGCCATTAATATTCTGGTCTTCGTTTTTCTACAGGGCTTAGGATCGAATGATAAGTTTACCTACGCGTTCTCGACCGTCCCGCAGGAGATCGTCACGGGACAGGACGTGGATAAGCCCGTCAGGATTCAGGGCTCTGGCGGCGCGGACATAGGCCAGATCGATCTTCAACCCACACCCGGCTCAGTTTACCTGACGCTCCTGACCTCCATGTTCATGCACGGCAGCATCATGCACATCTTCGGCAATATGCTGTTCCTGTGGATTTTTGGCGACAACCTCGAACACAGATTGGGACACGCGAGGTATCTGATCTTTTATCTTGTCTGCGGACTGATAGCGTCGCTCGCGCACGTTATCTTCACAGTCGCTTTCGGCGCGAACCCGTATATCCCTAGCCTGGGTGCGTCGGGCGCAATCTCCGGCGTGCTCGGCGGCTATCTGCTGCTCTTTCCGCGCAATCAGGTGCGCGTCTTTATGTTCCGTTTCCTGACGACGGTTCCGGCCATCGTCGCCATCGGCCTCTGGTTCTTGTTACAGTTGATCGAAAGCTTCGGCGTGCTCAGCAGCGGCCCGCAAGCGGGAGGCGGCGTGGCCTACGCGGCGCACATCGGCGGCTTTATCGCCGGGCTCGTGCTCGTCAAATTATTCGCCATCGGGCGCAGCAGTAGTAGTGGGCCAACGCCTGCATATTAAAGCTTGTGAGGCGGCGAAATATCCGGGATAGCGCCGTCGGCTCTGAATTTCGGACAAGGGAGAAGAGTTTTAGTAATGGCAACGGACAGGGACAACGCGATCTCTACGCTCAACAACCTGATCGAAACGTGCAAGGACGGCCAGCGGGGTTTCGAAGCGGCCGCCGAGGGCGTGAAAACGAGCGAGCTTAAAACGCTTTTCCGCACCTACTCGCACCAGCGCGCAGAGTTCGCGCGTGAGCTGCAAAGCGAGGTCAAACGTTTGGGCGGCGATGCTGCGCGCGCAGGAAGCTTTGCGGCCACACTGCATCGCGGCTGGATCAATATCAAAGCGGCGGTGACTGGCGATGATGAGGCGGCCGTCATCTCTGAATGCGAGAGGGGCGAAGACTCTGCCGTCAGGAATTACGAGGATGCTCTCAACGATGAGCATCTGCCGGCAGACCTTCGCTCCATCATCGAGCGCCAGTTCGTACAGCTCAAAGAGGCTCACGACCGCATTCGCTCGCTTGAGAAGGCTTTGAGCGCGGGCACTTAAAACTATTATGCACAAAAAGTGAGGAGCAGCTTCCTCAAACTCCCTCCATCAACCAAGCGGTACAACTTCACACGTCCATACAAGGGGGACACTATGACTAAAAGCAGAGCGTTAATGACCATGCTCCTGATCGTGGGAGTCTTTGTCTTACTCGGCGGGATGTCTCTGGCAAAGCAGAGCCAGAACACGAACGCAAACTCTAACAGCGGCCGGATGACCGGCGCTGGAAGCTCCAACGCGAATCAAGCGATGACGGCTAAATCCTCTGACGCCAAGTTTATGATGACGGCGGCAGAGGGCGGAATGGCAGAGGTCGAGATGGGACGCATGGCGCTGGAACGCGCTTCGAGCGACGCCGTCAAGCAATACGCGCAACGCATGATCGACGATCACACAAAGTCCGGCGACGAACTCAAACAGTTGGCCGCCACCAAGGGCATTACGCTTCCCACAGGGCCAAACAGTAAGCAGATGGCTTTGATGGAGAAGCTGCGGCAGAAAACCGGCGCGGACTTTGACCGCATGTATATCAAGGAGGGCGGCGTCAAGGCACATCAGAGTATGGAGAAGCTTTTCCAGAAAGAATCCACACAGGGCAAGGATGCTGACGCAAGAGCCTTCGCCGCGAAGACTCTGCCCACCGTACAGGAACACCTGCGCATGGCGCGCGACATGTCCGCCACGATGACGGGCGGAAGCACCGGCGGCAGCAATACGAGCATGGGCACGAGTGGGAATGAGAACGGCAACGGGAATGGCAATAGGAACGGGAATACAAACCGTAATGCAAACGGCAACATGAATGGCAACGGGAACATGAACGGGAACGGGAATGCGAACAACAGCAATACGACTCCGTAACCTGACCGTGTAGCTGCTGCCTTTCGCCGATTCAATTGATAATCTACTTGAGCGGGCGATGACTTCAGTCGTCGCCCGTTCATTCATGTCCGCCTGCGCTCGCTCCCGTATCTGCCCGTGATCGTTTCGGTAGTTGCCCGCGCTCTTCGCGCTCTTGTAAGATGACGGGAGCGAATAAGGAGTTATCAACTATGGTGATCGTTGAAACAAATCTCGCGCCCGCGAACCAGCAGGGCTTGGACATACGCTCGACGCCGCGCGAGGAGATGAATCTCTACGCGCTGGACACCTTCGCTTACGAGTTCGTCGGGCGAGAGATACACATCAACTTCGAGATACCGGAGTTCACGGCCATCTGCCCGTTCTCGGACTTCCCGGACTTTGCCATCATCCGTATAGACTATGTGCCGAACGAGCGCTGCGTTGAATTAAAGAGCCTGAAGCTCTACATCAACTCGTTCCGGCAGGTCAAAGTTTTCCACGAACACGTCATCAACATCATCCTCGAAGACTTCGTCCGCGCCTGTGACCCCATCAGCGTAGAGATCGAGGGCGACTTTCACATACGCGGCAATATCAAGACGATTGTCCGCGCCAGCTACAGGAAAGGCGAGCGGTAAGTAGAAGGGAAAGCCGCGCACGGACATTGCGGACTGCTTGTCATAATGGGTATTGAAAGCATCGCGGGTATCACAATCGTCATCGCCCTGGCGTTGATCTTCCTGCTCTTTATAGTGACGCGGCGCTTGATGCGTTTGGTGATTCGTCTGGCGCTGGCGGGAGGGTTGATCGTGGTCGCCGTTGTGGGTGGCTTGGTGTGGTGGTACGGCGCTTCGGATCGCGACGCCGGGACGAACCGGTCGCCAAAGGAGAAACCTTCCGCGACGCGGCGTGCGAACTCTCGCTAAAGCGATGATCAATAAAGAATGGGTGAAACAGACACCGACGCCGCCGATCAATTCGACGCTTCGATCAGCCACGATAA
>DATLMN010000341.1:0-49846 GCA_035537255.1 Pyrinomonadaceae bacterium
CTACGATGCTTTCTTTGTTTTACTGACGTAAGGATTATCGCGAACCCAGAAGCGCCAGGGCTTGGTCACGTACTCGCCCGCGTAGTCGATGCCGATGCGTGGGCCGGCCATGATCTCGCTATCGGCGACGATTCCATCGCCCTCTTCAATCCAGATCATATCCCCGCGCAGGTCTGCTCGATTGTGTCGGCGATCAATACCGAGCGCGGCGCAGAGCTTTCCCGGCCCGTTCGTCAGCTGGCGGTCATCTTTGACGGGTCGCCGCTCGCGCATCGCTTCAATCCCTTCGAGAGGCTCGACGGCGCGCACCAGCACGGCGTGCGGGACGCCTAAGCGCCCTGTGACGACGTTAAACTGAAAGTGCATGCCGTAGATAAAGTAGACGTAGGCCGTGCCGCCGCGAGCGAACATCACATCAGTGCGCGGCGTACGCCGACCGCCGTAGGCGTGCGAGGCGCGGTCTTCAGGGGCCATGTAAGCTTCCGTTTCGACGATGCGCCCGGAGATGCGCAGACCTTCAGCGTCCGGCACGACGAGGCGCTGGCCCAGAAGCTGGCGCGCGATCAGAAGCGTATCGTCGCGCGTGTAAAATTCGCGTGGAAGTTTTTTAGGACGAGCCATCTTTTAGCAGTAATTAATCGCCGGTTTAGATTGATGTTCAGTTGAACGTGCGAAAAGTTGAGGACTCACCACAGAGACACAGAGGACACAGAGGAAGCACGGAGGTTTGAGTGATCCTCAATTCTCTGTGCAACCTTTGTGCTCTCTATGCCTCTGTGGTGAATTGCTTTTCTCCTTAGTGCGTTTGATTGTAGAGCCGCTTTAATCTTGCGAGTGTGTCTGCTTCGCGCGTGCTCTTATCCGTGCGCTCACGTTTGAAGCGCGGGATACGCAGGACGTAGCCTGCGTCGTAGGCGGTCGTTTTCTGTATGTCCTGAAAATCCACTTCGATGACCATCTCCGGCTCGATCTCTACGTTGCGACCGCGCGAGACGATGATCTTTGGTTCGAGCTTGGCCGTCAGCTCCTTCAACACGTCTTCGGAAAAACCCGTGCCGACTTTACCAACCGTTTTGAATCTGTCTTTGTCCAGAACGGCGACGACGAGGCTCGAAAGAGTGCCGCGCCTGCGGCCTGAGCCCCAGATGCCGCCGACGACGACTACGTCCAGTGTTTCAAACGCGGGCTTGAGCTTCATCCAGTTGTTCGCGCGACGGCCCGGCACATAAACGGCCTCGGGGTCTTTCGCCATTAAGCCCTCGTGTCCGTCCCTGATCGCCTGTTTGAAGAAACGCAACGCATCCGTGATCCGGTCTGTGCTGACGGAGTCCGTCATCCTGACGCGCTCGGTCGGGCGAAAGAGTTTCCGAAGTCGCTCGCGACGCTCGCTCTGCGGCACGCTCATCAAGTCCTCGCCGTTATGGTAAAGGAGATCGAACAGGTAAAGCACGAGCGGAATCTCGCGCATCTTCTCTTCAATCCCATGTTTGCGTCCCAGACGCATCAGCACTGCCTGAAACGCCTGCTTCGTTTTAAGCGTGGGATCATAGGCGACCGCCTCGCCCTCTATGATCGCATCATTGCCCGTCCAGGATTTTCTTAAAGCTTCGACCACGTCGGGCATGGCCGCTGTGTCGTCGTTGAGGCGGCGCGAATAGAGTCTAACTTCCAAGGGCTTCGCGCGCTTGAGGTGTATTTGAAGACGCGCGCCGTCGTATTTGATCTCGAAGATGATCTGCTTGCCGGCGAGAGTCTCGAAAATATCCTCTGCGCTTTCTGCCTTGTGCGCGTTCATAAACTGGTAGGGCCGAAAGATACTGAGCCCTGTGCGCGCCAGAGCCTTCGCGCCACGCCGCGCGCGGCTGGCTGCGAGACCTATGTCATTGCTCATCGCGTAGAGATGTTCGACCTGCGCGGGCTCTACATCGAAGGCCGCAGCAATCGCTTTGGCAATCGTACCGATGCCGACATTGATACGCATTTGATTCAGCGCCATGCGCGTAAAATACTTCGCGCCCGCAGGCGTCGTGTGTGTGAAGACGTATTGGACGAGTTTTAGTCTGTCTTCGTTGCGGCGCGCTGCCGCGTTGGTGCGCTGCCACAAATCACTGACGGAGAGCGTGTCGCGGCCAACGGCATGAAGCGCGACCACTTCGCTCATGTCGCCAGTATGCCTGACCTCTTCGTCGATCTCTGTTTCGTCGCGGCCGGAGATAAGAGCAAGGCCAGCGCGGATTGTGCCAGGCCCCGTGCCGAGCTGATCAGAAAGCACGGGCTTGACCATTTCGCTCGCCGTGAAATGCGCGATGGCTTCAAGCTCTTTGCTCTCGGCGCGGCGGAAAAGGTCTGCGAGGATGCGTACGCGCTCCGGCTCGCGCTTGGCTTGTTGAATCAGATCGTAGGTCTGTGCCAGTTCGGAAAATTTCATAGTTCAAGGGTCTTTAAAGGTGCTTCAATGTCTGTGCTAATTTCAGAGCGCCGCCCTCATCTGCATGCAAGTTGCTTGCCCTTTGTCTGAAAATAGAGGGATAAAACCGTTATGGCGAAATCGAAAAGAGCGGAGAGGCTCGAAGCACTGGCCGAGCAGATACGCGTCTGCACGAAATGCCCGCTCTGGGAATCGAGTACGTTGGCAGTGCCGGGCGATGGCCCTTATCGCGCCAAAGCGATGATCATAGGAGAAGCGCCGGGCCGCGAAGAGGACGAAAGCGGCCATCCTTTGTCGGCGCGACCGGACGCTTTCTCGATCACGTGCTTGAAGGCACGGGCATAGAACGACGGGATTTCTTTATCACCAATACTGTCAAATGTCGCCCGCCGAAGAATCGCACGCCGCGCACGTTGGAGGTCGAGACCTGTACCTCTAATTACCTGTTCGAGCAGGTTGCGCTCGTCAATCCGCGATTGATCGTGCTGCTGCGAATCGTCGCCGCTAAAAGGATGCTCGGCGTAAAGAGCATCAATGAGGCGCGCGGGCGCATTATAGATCGCGAGGGACGCAAATACCTTGGCGGCTAGCATCCGGCGGTCAGATTTTATCGTGAGGATTTGGGTTTGAAGGTCAGAGAAGATTTTGCCCGGCTCAAACGAGAGCTGAAAAAGCTTTGAGCCGCACGGCGCGTCCGCCTTAGGGGCTTGGCCCAACCCTTTGAACCGCGTGTGCGTTTTTGTACGTCAACGTACGGAATGGTCTTTTCCGGTCATGCTATGTTCGCGCACATACTTTATCCCCTCTTACTTTCCCAAACCTTCTTCGCGCGAGCAGAGGTGTGCGCGGGCATAGCTTTTGAATAGCTTGAGGTCGCCAACGTAGCATTGGTCGTAAGGTGAGTTGTAAACGGACACACCACAGACAAGAGGTGTACGAGAAGTTAGCATTGAAAGAGCAGTGGCAGCAGCGACGGATTTCAACTGCGCCGGAAGGATTGAAGAGAGACTAAGGTTCTTAGGATGGGCTTAGAGACCTACTATCATAAAAGAGATTTCCGTCGCACGCCTGAGCCCAGGGGCAAGGTCGCGAAGGTCAATCGCCATCGCTTCGTCGTGCAGGAGCATCACGCCTCGAAACTGCATTTCGATTTTCGCCTTGAGATGGGCGGCGTGCTCGCCTCATGGTCTGTGCCCAAAGGCCCTTCGCTTGACCCGAAGGAGAAACGCTTCGCCGTCAGAACTGAGGATCACCCGGTCGAGTATCTGAAATTTCAGGGACACATCCCAGAGGGCAATTACGGCGCGGGCGAGCACATGATCTGGGATGAGGGACGCTACGAAATAGTCGGGGACGACGATGCGCTCAAGCAGCTTGAAAAGGGAAGAATAAATTTCCGCCTGAACGGTCGAAAGCTTCAGGGCGCATTTAATCTCATTCGCATGGGCGGGAGAGAAAATCAGTGGCTGCTGATCAAAAGTCGCGACGAGTATGCTGAGGCGGGCTGGAAGCTTGAGCTGTTGATGGAAGACGAGGGCGCGCAAAGGGCGAAGGCAGCTAAAAAAGATCGCGGGGTTAAAACGGCCGTTAAAAAAATCAGAACAAGGGCGAGCGATGAAAGCAAAGCTGTTTCAGCCTCCACGTTTTTCAAAGCGAAAGAATTGAGCGGCGATGCGCTCGTCAAAGTCGGTAAAGACGTGGTGGCGCTCACGCATCTGGATAAGGTCTACTGGCCGGAGGACGGCTACACGAAGGGCGACCTTATCAAGTATTACTACGAAGTGTCGAAATATATTCTGCCCTACCTGAAAGATCGCCCGCTGATTATGAAGCGTTACCCGAACGGGATCAAAGGGCCTTCCTTTCATCAACACGATGTCAACGAAGTGCCGGACTTTGTGAGCACCGAGCGGCTTCCCGTAGAGGAAGGGCACGACGTGGATTACATTCTAGGTGACACGACGGCAACGCTGCTTTACATGGCGAATCTGGGCGCGATAGAGCGACACCCCTGGCACTCGCGCGTGCGCGACCTGGAACACGCGGACTGGCTTGTCTTCGACTTAGACCCTGGCGAGGGCATTTCTTTTAGCACGATCTGCGAATTAGCGATGGGCGTCAAAGATGTGCTCGACCGGCTGGGTCTGGAAAGTTACGCGAAGACTTCCGGCTCAAGAGGGATGCACGTTTATGTGCCCATCAGGCCGCGCTATAGTTACGAACAGGTGGCGGATTTCGCAGAGCGTGTGGCGACCATCGTGGCCGACGAGAATGACGCAACAGCGACGGTCGAGCGCTCTTTGAAGAACAGAAAGCGCGGGCAGATTTACGTGGATCACATGCAGAACGCGCGCGGCAAATCCGTCGTCGCTCCCTATTCCGTCCGGCCCAAGGCGGGCGCGACCGTCTCCGCTCCGCTCCGATGGAGTGAAGTCAAAAGCGGAAAAGTGACGATTCAGGATTTTAATATCAGGAACATGCCCGCGCGCATACGGCGCAAAGGTGAGCTGTTCAAATCGGTGCTCAATGCAAAGCAGAGTCTTGATAAAGCGATTGAGCAAGTGAAAAGCATGTAGGGGAAAGCGTGGGCTATACTTTTCGGCGATGACTACGAATCTCGCCACACAAATCGTCTGGCTGTTTGTGCTCGCCGTCCCCATCGCGTGTATCGCCTGGACTGTGACGCACGAGGAGGTTTTTCGCGAGCCGCGCGAGTACTGCGCCAATCGTAGCAAGAATTGTCGCCGTTTGATTGAGCGCAAGTTCTTTTACCTGTTCACCTGTGAATACTGTTTCAGTCATTACGTGACGGCGCTGTTCCTCTGGCTGACAGGTTACAAATTGCTTTTCTCGGACTGGCGCGGCTATCTGATCGGCGGCTTCGCTCTCGTCTGGGTCGCCAACCAGTACATGAGCATCTATAACCGGCTGCGCCTGGATATTAAGAGCGAGCGCGTCGAGATCGAGACCAAAGAGGTCGTCAGAGATCAGGTGAAGAACGGGTCAGATCAGCAGCAGGCGGAGAAAGCAATTAACAGGGATGGACAGGATAAGCAGGATAAAAGCAAAGCTTCCGCAAAGTGAATCGGAGATTTACAATCTCGGATTTCAATTTTCAATATCTGACTTCTCTTTATCCTGCTTATCCTGTCCATCCTGTTTGAATCCGCTGTGACGGTGAAGATTGTTCGGTGTTGAGAGTCGTTCTGAAATAGTTTTCCAAGTCGAGACGCGGCACTGTGCGTCTCGCGTTCAAGGAGGTATCGGTACAATGGTCAGAGCAATGGAACAAGCGGGATTGAATTTCAAAGTCGAATGCAACTGGTGCGGAACTATCATCCGCCGCAGCAACGTCAAGGATTCTCGTGGGATGTGCCTGAAATGCTATGCGCGCATGTTGAGCGATCATGGCCGTCCGCCGGATCACGATCAAGCGCCGCGCTGGGCTAGTGATCGATAGAGGCAAGCCTCTTTTTCGAGTAGTGGTTCATTTTGGATATATTGAGTAAGGCGAAGCATTGAGACTCACCACAGAGGCACAGAGAACACGGAGGAAGCACGGAGGATTGAGCGATATTCAACTCTCTGTGCCCCCTCTGTGCGCTCTGTGCCTCTGTGGTGAATGGCAATCTCCATGACATTCAATTTCAGACTGAACCATTACCCTTTTCGAGAGAACTTAAACCCTTCAAGGGTTTTGTGGCGTCTTCAAAAGACAGAAGGGTACAACCGCGATGGCGAACAAAGGTAAAGGTCGGGCCAGCAGTAAGAAGAGCAGCGGCAGCAAAGATAAACAGTCCGCGCGCGGCGCTGCCGCAAAGAAGAAGAAGACGCCCGCTACAGCGTCAGGCAAACGCCGCAGCGCCGCCCGTCGGACTCAAAAGCATCCGCAATCGCCACTGCCCGCGCAGCATCAGGAGAAGCCCGGCCTTGAATCAAAGCTTAGACCGAGGCCGCAATTCGAAGCGCCGCTCTACAAAGGGTCTGGCAAGTTGCAGGATCGCGTGGCGCTCATCACGGGCGGCGACTCCGGCATAGGCCGCGCCGTCGCCGTGCTCTTTGCGCGCGAGGGCGCAGATGTCTCCATCGTTTATCTACCGGAAGAACAATCGGACGCCGAAGAGACAGGGCGTGCGGTCGAAGGCGAAGGCCGACGGGCGCTGCTGCTCCCGGGCGATGTCAGGCAGTCAGATTTCTGCCAGCGCGCCGTCCAGCAGACGCACACAGAGTTCGGGCGACTAGACATACTTGTCAATAACGCAGCCTTTCAGCAGCATCAGGAAAAGCTTGAGGACGTGACCGAAGAGCAGTGGGATCGCACCTTCAAGACAAACATCTACGGCTACTTCTTTATGACGAAAGCGGCGCTGGCCTTCCTTAAAAAGGGGAGCGCCATTCTTAACACGGGCTCGATCACGGGACTTGAGGGAAGCAAGGAATTGCTGGATTACTCCGCGACGAAGGGGGCTATCCATGCCTTCACCAAATCGCTGGCGCAGAATCTGGTCGAGCGCGGGATACGCGTCAACTGTGTCGCTCCCGGCCCTGTCTGGACGCCGCTCAATCCTTCGGACAAAGATGCCAAGGATGTCGCCAAATTTGGCGCAGACACTCCCATGAAGCGGCCCGCGCAACCCGAAGAGATCGCCCCTGCTTTCGTCTATTTCGCCTCCGAAGTGGATTCCAGTTACGTCACGGGCGAAGTCCTCACGCTGCTCGGCGGTGACACGACCGCCGGTTAAAGCCCATGCTGACTAGCGGTAGGCCCTGCACCGAGTGGTACTTTGAGCGCTATTTAATCCTTGCCTCAAGGGCTGCGCTCGCGCTAACATAAGCGTGGTGCCGGGTCTCCGCAAGGCTCGCGCGCATTGAGAGTTAAACACTAAAGCCAGTCAGCTCTTTCGAGACGCTCAAGGGATTTTCTGCCGATGTTGATCCGGCGTCGATGGCAACTAACCGATCAAGCCTACAACGCTTAAGAGTTAAGAACTCGCGCGACCTCCTTTTTCACACAGTCACGACGCTCAGTCGGATCGGATTTTGAGAGCAGAATTGTCTCGCATCAGACGCGAGCCGCACCTGATGATTAAATAGACTAAACTTCTCGAAACTACTACGACCGCCGCTGCCGCCGCATCCGTGGCGGTCGTTGACCAAGGAATTATGGAAAATCAGAACGCTTACGCCC
The DNA here is from genome assembly GCA_035537255.1 of Pyrinomonadaceae bacterium. Classification (GTDB taxonomy): domain Bacteria; phylum Acidobacteriota; class Blastocatellia; order Pyrinomonadales; family Pyrinomonadaceae; genus DASQYE01. Next base: position 7,617 of record DATLMN010000341.1, read on the forward strand.
CAAGCGCAGACCCCTTAGGCGAGGACGTGCTCGAAATCCCGCGCCCGTTGCGATCCACTCAACACGCTGGCGAGCAAACCCTCGTGCTCGAAGACATCATCGCCGTGCCAGCGGCACATGAGCTTTCTCCCTGGGAGGAAGGCATCGACCCGCAGGACATGGATGCAAGCCGCTCGGACACATTCCTCTCCGACGAGGATGATGAGCGGACCTTGGTGTTGCCCTCCCTCTCTGCTTTAGGCCCTGAGAGAAACAGACTGCCGGGAACTGATCTCTACATCGCGGCCCCTGCTGCGACAGAGGCTTCCGCACCCGATTATGAGGGCTATCGCGCGTGGGTCAGGATTGCGCCCCTGCTCCTGCTGCTCGGCGCGCTCGCCTTCTTCTCGCTCTACTACCTGGGCAACAAGATGGGAGAGAGCGGTCGCGATACGGCAGAGAACGCCGCCACGAGCACCGCCCCTCAGCCCGAGACAACGGTCGCGACGACGGCGACCTCGCCACAAAGCACAGAGAGCGCGCCGCCGGTGGCCGCGCAACCTGCGACCCCGCAGCCGACTGAAAGCAGCGTGGTCGGAGCCAGCGCCGAAACGCAAAAGCCTGAGGAGAAGAGCAAGGTCGAAGTGGTAAAGACTGAAGCTCCGCCCGCTGCTGCTCCTGTTGCTTCTTCTGCTCCGGCTGCCGCTGCTCCGCCGGTCTCTGCCGCTCCATCTGCATCAGAATCGCCTGCCACCGAACAATCGGTCGGCAATTTTACCGTTCAGGTCGGGTCTTACAACGACGCGGCGCAGGCGGAGGAACGCGCCGGACGCCTTCGTTCGAGCGGGATTGAGGCGCGCGTCGTCCGTGCAGATATTCCAAGGCGCGGTACTTGGTATCGCGTGCAGGCGGGTCGCTTCAGTAGTCAGCAAGAGGCCACGCGCTTCGCCTCAGAAATCAAAGGCAAGGGCGCGACCGATGACTTTATCATCACGTCAGCCCAGTAATTATTCCCTGTACTCTTGATTGTGGGCATTAGAAGAAGTATGCAATCCCTCGCTCCAGGTCAGATCAAGCGGTTTCCAGATATGGCACGGCAAAAAACAGACGTGGACACATTGTTCTACACGCGCATCGTCGAGCGTTACGCTCATTTCTTCGAGCGTCCCGAAGTACGGCTGCGCTTTCTTAATCGCACGCTCGCCAAACAGGCCACACGGCGCGAGTATCTGAAAGAACGCCCACGTTTGCTTTCGCTGCTCAGACGTTTCGGGATAGACGACTGGCTGCTCGAAATAGAACTCCACCGCGTCATCATAGATGAATTAAACAAGCTTCTGCCTACGGCCAGCGAGGAGCGACGACGACTGATACGCCAGCACAAAGCGCCGCTCGGCGCGCGGCTCTTCTTCTATTTCTATCGCACGCGCCACCTCTTCTATGGCGCTGGGCTGGCGACACTGGCCGTCGCCTTGTTCGGATTTTTCTCGCTGGCGACGTGGTCTGCGCGTCATGCCAATACCTACCTGGCGAAGTACTACCAGACGCCCGCCAGTTGGCGAGGCGCTCCTGCTTCGGGCGCAGGCGTGCCCTCCGTGCATGCCGCAGACACGGCCAAGTATCTGCCGGATTACCGTCCGGAAAAAATCTGGCTCGTCGAGCGCAAGGATAACTACGAACGTTATAGCAACGGCGGGCGTATCCTGACGGATTACGAGACGGATAATCACCCGCGAGGGTTTTACCGGCTGCCGCACGGCACGGATGCCAGAGCCACGACGGCGCATCACGAGCCTGTAGGCATTCTCTATCATACTTCGGAAAGCGATCTGATTCCGTTTACCGCCGCCAACAACAACACGATTGAGCTTCGCACGCGCGAGCTGCTTGAGTACGCGCGCCGTCACAAATCCTACAATTATCTGATAGACCGTTACGGCCAGATTTACCGCATCGTGCGCGACGAGCAATCGGCGGATCATGCGGGCCATTCTCTGTGGGCCGACCGCGAGAGTGTCTATGTCGGCCTCAACGATAGTTTCTTGGGCGTGTGTTTCGAGACGACGACGGAAGCAGGAGCGGACGAGCAGCTCACGGAAGCGCAATTGATCGCCGGGCGTCTGCTCACGGCCATCTTGCGCAGCCGTTACCAGATAGATGATACTAACTGCGTCACGCACGGGCTTGCGTCTGTCAATCCCAGCAATATGCTGATCGGTTATCATCACGATTGGGTGCGTAACTTTCCGTTCGAGGCGATGGGCTTATCGGATAAGTATCAGGTCGCGCCCGTGAGCATCAGCGAATTCGGTTTTACCTACGACGGTGAGCTGGTCGCGCGTCTTGGCGGCGTGATGTGGCCGGGCGTCCGCGTGGCCGAAGAGGAGTTCCAGCGCCACGTCGCACAGTCGGGCATGAAAGCCGAAGACGTGCGCCGCCGTATGCGCGACCTCTACAGAGAGCAGATGGATTTAACCGCTCGCCTGCGTAATCAGGAAGAAGCGCCCGCACAGTCCGTCGCGGCGACGACGCGCGACGACGAAAGGGAATCTTCGTTGGCCCATCGTAAAACGGACAAGCAAGGTGACAACACATCAGCGGGCAAATAGTTTCAGGCTGGCGGCAAAAGGTTTGTTAGTTTCGGCAACCGTGGTTTCCCACGGCTTAGCATCTTGCGGTAAATTAAGACGCGAGCGCATAGACCGAGTTCCGGGATTCTATCTCTCTGAAGACGGCTGGCCTCGCTTTATTCGGGAGTAAACTATATTGTGGATGAGCTAGTCGAGCAGTTCCTATCTCAGAGAAAACGCGGAGACGGAGAAAAAATGGACGAAAAAAGCCAGGCTTCGGGCGGGTCAAAGTCCGATGCCGCGAATGTGAAGACAGGTGTGATCGGCGTCGACGTCGGCACTAGCCGGATCGTGTTCGCCGACGGGCCGAGCAGCAAAGAGACTGAGTCACAACTCAATGCGTTCGTCTCGGTTCCCTATTCCAAGATGGCCGAGGACGTGTTGCAGCAAAAGAACATGGTCTACGACCGCAACGGTAAAGACCTCTACGTCTACGGCAACGACTCGGACTTCTTCGCCAGCTTTATGAATACCGTGCCGCGTCGCCCGATGAGTCACGGCGTCTTGAATCCGCAGGAAAAGATGAGCCAGCACATCATCCGTGACATCTTTCAAAAGATGCTGCCGCGCGCGCGCAAAGGCGAGATGCTCTGCTACAGCGTGCCAGGCAAAGGCGAAGGCGCAAGCGCAAATCTCGTCTATCACGAAGCGGTGCTCAAAAATATTCTGCAATCCTTCGGCTTTACGGCGAAGGGTATCAACGAAGGCTTGGCGGTCGTCTTCGCAGAGCTTCAGGACGAAAACTTCACCGGCATAGGCATCAGTTTTGGCGGCGGGATGTGCAACGTCTGCGTCTCGTTTATGTCTATGCCGATGATTACGTTTAGCATTCCGAAGGGCGGCGACTACATTGATAAGAGCGTCGCGGATGTTTTGAACGAGACCTCTACGCGCGTGCGTCTGGCGAAGGAAGAGACTCTTGATTTAGGCCGCCAGCCGCGTGACGAAATATCCAGCGCGCTTCATATTTATTATGAGGACGTGCTGCAAACGCTGATCGGACGCCTTCGCGAAGAGCTTGAAGGCTCTCGTCATCTGCCGACTCTTGATCGACCGATCCCGATTGTGCTCTCCGGCGGCACGGCCAAGCCCGGAGGCTTCCAGCAAAAGTTCGAGTCGATGATGAAGAACGCCGATCTGCCGATTCAGGTCTCAGACATTCGCATGGCGAAAGACCCGCTGACGGCCACAGCCATCGGCTGCTATGTCGCCGCGATGGCCGAGACTCGTTAAAGCAACTCGCAAGGATTTCAAAAGCTAAGCGGCAGGCCGTCATAACCTGCCGCTTAGCTTTTTTATGAGTCGAAGCCGTGGATTGAGTGCGATTCAAAGTCAGTACCGCCTGCGGTAGCGGGCGGGTCTTCAAGGTTGAGTACCCGCCCGCTACCACAGGCGGTACTGACCTGTATGATCCGGCGTGTGCCGCGTGTTACATTAGGGTTAAAGGAAACGGAGAGTAAAGCATTATGAAAGCAATCTGGCGGGGCGTCACCTTGGCCGAGAGCGACGAAACGGTCGTCGTCGAAGGCAACCATTATTTCCCGGCGGAGTCGATCAAGCGGGAATACTTTCGCGAGAGTAATAAGCAGACGGTCTGCCCCTGGAAGGGCCTGGCGAGCTATTACGACGTGGTCGTCGAAGACGAGGTCAACAAAGACGCTGCCTGGTATTACCCTGAGCCGAAGCCCGCTGCGCAGGAAATCATGAATCGCGTAGCCTTCTGGCGCGGCGTGACGGTCGAACCGTAAGGGCATCGGCCAAGGGTTCGTGTCTTCTCTGAAAACGCCTGGGAATGCCCCGGACTGTACGCTTCAGATTCGGTCAAGATGCCTCTTGACAGTTGAGCGACAGAGAAATAAAATCACGTCACTTAGTTCAAGTACAGGAAGCTGTACTCGAGGCATTCCAACAACACTAGGGATGCTGAGAGCGAAGAGTCCAACACAGAGACTCTCTACAGTCGGTCGGTGTCTTAAGCACCGCTTCCAAAAAAATGTATCGGAGCTTTCCGGTACGCGCTCCGTCGCCCCACAGGGCACTACTGGCCTGGGTGGGGCGATGCCGTGTCCGGGAGACTGTTTACTTGAACGAAGGCTTCGGCCACTCCACCCACGCAGCCCGTCAAAAACGAAACGTCAGCCCGCAGTGCTTTACCGGACGTAGATCGGATTCGTGATGATCCAGGGTCTTTGTTGAAAAGAAGCGCCAAGCTGATCCAGATAGACCTCTACGCGATAAGCGCCCCTCTCTTTGACCGTGAACTCCTTATCAAGAGCATCCCTCTCTTCCATCACGTGCTGCCCGTCTTTGAATAGAACGATATGACATTTGACCGGAGCATTAACACGCAAGCGGACTCCGTCCTCTAAAGCAATCTCATCTCCTATGATCTTCTTTTCGACCCTGTTCTCAGCCGAGAAGAAAAACCCGGTCGCGTCGCAGAAAAGATCGAAGGAGAAAAATGTGTGGCCCTCGCGAATGGCGGCCAACAGCGTCTCCGCGTCTAGAGCCTTATCACGTTCGATCAAGACGTGATTGCGTACGACGCGAAAGCTTCGCTCGTAAGGATCAAGCTGAATCTGTAAGAGCTTTTTACCGGCGGCATCGCCCAAGTGTATGCCGACGTTGGCGTGCGCGTCATTGCCTGCAACGGCGACGAGCCTGCGCGCTCGCGCTTGCGTCTGCTCGTCCCACTTCGCCAGTGCTTGATCGGGTCTCTGGTAAAAGGTCGAAAACAGTAGCTCCGGATAACTGCCGTAGGACCACATGCCGTCGAAGAAGAGCAGAAAATAGTTGATCTTGCGCGCGTTCGTGTAAAGGTTATAGACCTCAATCCCCGCGTAGTTGTTCGCTTCCCAACTATGAAACTCCTGCGGGTAAGCGACGAACGCCATTCTGCCTTTGCCCTGTTCCTGATCTATCACTGCCTGCGTGGGTTGTGTGCCTAGACTCTGCTCTCCGTTTCCGGGCACGAGCAGGAGGCGATCATTGGTTGCGGTGACAACTTCGCTGCCGCCGACGAAGAGGACGCCGCCGTGCATTCCGTTCAGGGTCATCTCCGCAGTGTTGATATTCGCGGAAGGATGCTCTGTCATTAAGACGAAATTAAGATTGTTGAGGCGCGCCGCCTGGATGATCTCTTCAAAGCCGCCGTTGCTGTGTCCCCCTAGCATCGAATGAACGTGCATCACTCCGCGATATTCCGTGTAAGGCCGTTCGCTTTGAGCGACGACGCGCTCGGAATTTAACTGCTGAATCGCGCCGTGAAGTTGGCCCAGCCTGTAGCGCCTGTAGATGAACGGAAGCTGCGAGACCAGCATCAATCCCAACAGCAACAGAACTATTTTCTTCCAACGCTTCATCACTATCGTCTAACGATCTTCCTGCTCAAGCCTCTTTCAAAAGCGAGACCGCGCGTGAAGCTCTTCAGTCTTCGTTGATAAAATCCACAGAGGCGACATGCTCGCTGATCGTGCGTCCGAAGTTTGCGACCAGCACGTGCTCCGGATGAACAGTATAAGCGTCCAGCGCGCTGCGATCAGTGAAGACTGCGACGAGCCCAGTATCATAGGAGCGCGGCAGATGCAGCGAATCAAAGCCGACTGTAAAACTCGCTATCCCGCCGATCAGGGATGGAAGACGGCGCAGGCGCGCGAGATGCTCTTCGCGCAGTGCCTGCTCTACGTCCTTGCGATATTTCCAGATGACGATGTGTGTCAACATATTTGGTCTTGCGGCACGACCAGACCGTGGAAGATGAATCGATGCGTCCCCCGCGGCTCGCGCCCTGTGCTGTCCTTTCTTTATTCCCGGAACGTGTCCGGAGATTCTGAAGATTCTTCGGCGCTTAGTCCACTGGCGCGAAAAAAATCCGACTCGCCTTGTAACTTTTGCCTTCCCCGGCTGTTTTATAGAGCATAGAGACATTTATGGCGCGTGACAATGAAGATTTTACGATGATTTTTAACGAGAACTATCCGGGACTGTGTCGCTTTCTGGAATGCCTGATCGGCGCTAGCTCTAGTGGCGCATCGGCACAGGACATCGCGCAGGAAAGTTTTATGCGCTTTTATCGTCAGGACGAGGGCTCTATTCCGGCGGCAGAGGCGCGCTTCTGGCTCTACAGGGTCGCGCGCAATCTAGCCTTAAACGAAATGAGCCGCATACGCACACGCCAGAGGTTCTGGGGAAGGGTGCTGGAAATCTTTCACGTCGGACAGACCAATCCTGCGCAGGAGTTGGAGCAGACAGAGCGCAGAGAAATTCTGTCGGGCCTGCTGGACGCTTTGCCGGAACAGCACCGCGCAGCGCTGCTGTTGCGCGAGCAGGAAGAGATGAGCTATCGCGAGATTGCGCGCGTGCTCGAAATCTCCGAGAGCAAAGTCAAAGTGGACATCTACCGTGCGCGCACGGCGCTTCGCGCCAAATGGAGAGAGCTTGAGCGCGCGTCTTCCGTTTGAAGCGACGAAGAAGAAAGGGACTCAATGGACTGCGAGTTTACAGAAAAAGTTTCACTGCTTTTAGACGCGGAGTTAGAGCCGGGCGAAGCCCTGCGTGTCAAAGAGCACATCGTCGTGTGCCCCGCCTGTCAACAAGCACAAAGTGATTTCCTGCGCCTGCGCCGCGAGATCAAAGCATACGACTTTCAGCCGCGCCCCTTTGCGCAAGCTGGCATGCTTGCACGCATTCTCAACAGTGAAAAGCTCCCGCTCTGGCGGCGCAGCGTAAGCATGCCCGTGCCTTTGATGACCTTGCTGCTCGCCATCATCGTCGGCCTCGGCGTCTGGTCTCTAGCTCTGCGCCGTGCGAGCAGATTGGCACAGAGCAAAGGTGCGACGGAGAAAGCGAAGCCCGTCAAAGTCCTTCCCTCGCAGGCAGAAGTTGTAGAGGGCAGTGGGAGTGATTTCTCTCGTTACGATCACGGCGAGCGGGCGGCTATCTACAAAGTGCGCCGCACAGGTTTAGCCGCCACAGTACCAGCGGACAGTCGGCAATAGCTTTTGGAGGATTCACTCGATGAAAGCGCGTATAAAAATCATCTCGTTTCTCTTTCTCCTGCCGCTGCTGTGTACGGGCGACAGCGCCCTTTATCCGTACGGAAAAGGTCTGGCCGCTGCCTCTGACGAGCGTCGCGTGCGATTTCAGATTGTTGTGATTGAAGAGAAGGGAACGGAGCGCCGCACGCTCTCCGAGACGACCGTCGAAGGGCCTGCGGGAACAGACTTCAACGTTGAGCTTCAGGACGGACGTTTTTCTATGGTCGCGCGCTTTCTCACAGATTTTCTCAGCCCGGAAGCGCTCAAAGTAAGAGCGCGTCTTAACACGCGCCGTCTCTACGGTCGTTCCGAAAGAGAGCTGCCGCTTTATGAAGAGGACACACAAAGAGAGACTTTGCAGTTAGGCTTTGACGAGAAGATCGTTTTGCTTCCCTTCGGTCGCGGCGGAGATGAGCATCTTCTGATCGAGATCACACCGACCTTGAGCGAAAAGTCTGCGCGGCTTGCTACAGGTAACTTGCGCCCGCTTGAGATTGATATTTCGCGACAGAGCCCTGGCGGGGCGATCAGCGTCGAGGCTTCAAAGACGCCTCATCGCTTCATCGTCGAGGCCGTGCTTCTAGAAGACGGGCGCGAAGTGGCGCGCGCCGAGTCTCCCTATTTGATAGAAGAGGCGAGCGAGCTTGTCTTGCAGCCTGAGGGGAATGCTAGCGCCGCAGCTCTACAGAAACCGCTCGTGGTTAATCTTACTCTCAGCGAATACAGGATGAGCCGGACTGCGGATCAAATCTCGCTCGGTTTCGATCTTTATCAAAGCGATGCGCAGCCTGAAGGCGTGCGCACGGCGATTGCGCAGAAATGGGCGGGCATCGCGGAGCTTGGCTCAGCGCTGACCTATGATCTGAGCCGCTACTTTCCGAATGCGCAGGGTCGAAAGTATGAGCTGAGATTCAAAGTAAAACTCGCTCCGGAAGAACAGGCCGCTCGTTAACGAGCGCGCATGTGGAAGAGTATAGGGGTAGGTCAGTTTGAAACTGAGTGTAATGGAAATTGTTATTCACCACAGAGGCACAGAGAACACAGAGGGAGCACAGAGTGTTGAGTGTTACTCAAGCCTCCGTGCTTCCTCCGTGCTTCCTCTGTGTCTCTGTGGTGAGCCACAATTCGCCGCTTACTCAATTATCCGACGTTATTCGTTACCAAATATAAGGAGAGCCATGCTCATCGAGAAACGTCGTGCCTTTGTCTGTCTGCTGATCTTTTTATTTTTCGCGCAAGGGGCTTCGCTCTCTGTTCCAGGGGCTCAGGATTCCAACGCACAGCTTGCGCTGGCACAAACCTATTTTGACGAAGCCGCGTCGATCTGCGGGCAGGATCAGGGGAAACTGTGGCGCGTCTCGCTCTGCGGGCCGATGATGTTCGTCGAGCCGCAAACGCGCATGGTCTACGCCAATCGAGCGGACGCACAGGGACGCTTGATTAGAAAGGTAGGGGTTTTTACGGGACGCTTGCCTGACGAGATAAACATCGCCAACACAGCCACGGAGTGGGCTGGCGTTAAGTGGACGATGATTATGTGGGGCGCGCTCTCTCCGAACAAATATGGTCGCGCGCGCTTGATGCTGCACGAGATGTTTCATCGCATCCAATCGGACATAGGCTTTCCCGCATCCAATCCTTCGAACAATCACCTGGACACTATGGAAGCGCGCATCTGGCTTCAGCTTGAATGGCGCGCTCTGCGCGAAGCCGTTACGCACTTGGGGAAAGAGCGCCAGAGGGCTGCAACGGACGCGATTCTTTTTCGACTCTATAGGCGCGAACTGTTCCCGCAGGGCAGTGTGGAAGAACGCGCGCTGGAGATGAACGAGGGGCTGGCCGAATACACCGGCGTCACTTTGAGCGGAAGAACCGCGTTGGAGATGCCGGGTTATCTGGCGGGGCGGCTGGATCAGGCCGTGAGTCGTCCGAGCTTCGTGCGCTCTTTCGCTTATGAGACGGGGCCTGCCTATGGATTCCTGCTCGATCAAATGAGAGCGAGCTGGCGCGCTCATTTAAAGTCGCAGGATGATCTGGGAGATTTACTGAGACAAGCTCTGTCTGTGAAGCTGCCGGAAAGCTTACGTACGGAAGCCATCAGGCGCTCGATCATTTATCAGGGCGATGACCTGCGCGCGGCGGAAGAAGAGCGCGAGCGTGACCGGCAGGCACGGCTCAAAGCTTACCGCGCGAGATTGGTCGAGGGGCCTGTGCTCATCATCCCGCTGAGCCGCGAGATGAGCTTTTCCTTCGATCCCAATAATCTTTTGCCGCTGGATAATTCGGGGACGATTTACCCGACGCTCAGAGTAGCGGACGACTGGGGCGTGCTTGAGGTTGACGGCGGAGCGCTGATGATACGCGACCGGGAGCAGCGCCCTACCCACGTTCATGTGCCCGTGCCGGTCGATACAAACGCGCGACCCTTGAAAGGCGAAGGTTGGACGCTGCAACTCGCAGAAGGTTGGAGACTGGAAGAATCAACAACGCGCAAAGGCGATTACGTATTGATGCCCAAAGCTGAAGCCGCAGCTAAGCCCTGAAGAGATGGAAAAGACTTGCGGCTCATAAAACTTCAGCTAAATTTTGCTGGTCGGGAGCTAAATTTTGTGCGTCAGGATTGGGCCATGCGCGCGGCCTCTTTCTGTAAAAGCTCCCACGCTCGCCGGACGTGCGCTTCGGTCGTGCGTATGTTGCCGATGGCGAGCCGTAGCACGAAAGCGTCGTGCAATTTTGTGTGCGAGATAAATAGCTCGCCCGTCCGGTTGACTCCCTGCATGATCGCTTCGTTCAAGGCATCGCAGCGTGCGGCATACTCCGCTTCATCTTCGCCATCTATTGTGTGCGAGAGCGCGCGAAAGCAAACAGTGCTGAAGGGAACAGGCGCGAGCAGCTCCCATGCGGGCGATGCTTCTTCAATCCATGAGGCGAAACTTCGCGCGAGGCGGCAATGCTCGCGCAGGCGCGCGGCCAGCCCCTCCTGGCCGAAGTAGCGTATGACCATCCAGAGCTTGAGCGCGCGAAATCGCCTGCCCAGTTGAACACCGTAATCCATGCCGTTGCGCACACCTTCGTCGTCGGTCGTCCTCAAATACTCCGGCACGAGCGAGAAGGCGCGGCGCAATACTTCCATCCGTCGCGAGTAAAGGACAGAGAGATCGAATGGCGTAAAGAGCCACTTGTGCGGATTGACGACGAGAGAGTCTGCGCGCGCTGAGCCAGCGAGGATGCCGCGCATCTCCGGCACGATTGCCGCCGAACCGGCGTACGCCGCGTCAATGTGCAGCCACAAATGGTGCTGCTCGCAAACATCCGCGATCAGCTCTACAGGATCAATGCTCGTCGTCGAAGTCGAGCCGACGGTAGCGACCACGCAGAAGGGAAGAAACCCGCTTCGTTTGTCTTCTTCAATCATCTGCGCCAGCGCACGCGCGTCCATCCGAAATTCATCGTCGACGGGAACACGCCCGAGAGAACGCCTGCCCAGGCCAAGAGCGATGAGAGCTTTTTCGATGGACGAATGTGCCTGCTCTGAGGCGTAGAGGCGCAGCAGCGGCAATTCCGCGCGTCCGCTCATCCCCTCTTCGCGAATGTTAAGGCCGAGAAGTTCGCGCGCGGCGGCGATGGCATGCATGCTCGCCACGGACGCCGTGTCATAAATGATGCCGTCGAACTCTGGGCTCAGGCCCATCATCTGCCTGAGCCAGGAGAGCGCGACCTCTTCCAGTTCGATAGCGGCGGGCGAGGTGCGCCACAGCATAGCCTTCACGTCAAAAGCAGCGCTCAGCATTTCTCCGAAGATGCCCGAAGCGGAAGCAGAGGTGGCGAAGTAGGCGAAGAATGACGGATGATTCCAATGCGTCAGCGCAGGCACGATCAAGCGATCCACATCTGCGAGAATCAATTCCATCGGCTCGCCCTGCATGGGCGGCGCAGTGGGAAGTTGCGCTTTCATCTCGCCCGGCGCGACCTGTGCAAGCACCTTTCGCTCTTCGATATGAGCAAAGTAATCGTTGATCCAGTCTATGACCTCATAACCGAACCGACGAAAATCCTCCGCGCCCATGTCGCCAAGGCTCGGCGCAAACCCATTCATCCTGTCTTCCGCTTCTTTCATGCTTTGATAGCCCGCGAGTAATTTCAACACAGAGGACGCCGGGTAAGCAAATCAAACATTTGATCGCATAAGTCCGAGTCGAAGCCATTGCTTTCTGGCTTCAATCTGGGCTTTGCTGTTGATTCGTAGTTGCCGGACAGTGGCCCGACCGCTCGCGGTTAAGCCTTTAATCTCTCCGGTTTCCTCGCTGACTGAAAACTGCTCTTGCCATATATCACGACGTGGATGAAAAAGTGTGGCTTCCTGCTGCGTCAATTCATCTACGGCGAAAATGTAATCTGATTTGTAGAGATTGCATGAACGACAGGATAAAGCCAGATTGTCTTCTGTGGTTTCTCCGCCGTGTGATTGCGGAGTGATGTGTTCGACTTCAAATGGAAGGTTGAAAACAATTTCCGGGGCGTGACAGTATTCGCAGGCGTGGCGTGCGCGGGCAGAAACAAGCGGATAATGAGGGTTCATGGTTGGAGTTCATTGAGCATGGCTTCAGTCCTGCGTCGTGCGCCACCCAGTTCCGCTTCGACCAGTCTTTCTAACTCCTGTTCTTCTTCGGCTGTTAAGCTTCCGCTCTTGCGAAGCTGCATCAATGCTGTGAGGCGTTTCTGCTGCGCGGCGTTGAAGAACCTATCTGCTTTCCTGTTTTGCACGATGACGAGCATCCCGCTTTCCTCTTCTGCAAGCTGCGAGGTGAGGGCATCCAGAGCCTCGCCCGCCGTGCGGCCCGTTGATTCTTTATCGCCCGCAACGGCGCGATAGTTGTCCGTGGTTTCAGGCAAGATAGTAATGGTCGTCATAGCGATTTTAATTATAGCACGCTTCATAATTCACTCCATTAAGCGTGCTGCTTCTTTACCGCGCTCGCGAATTCAGCAGAAGAATTATTTTGTGGGATTTCATCTTAAACCTGAAAGTAACTATAGCTCCCAACATGTATATTCTTGTTTTCTGACGCTCCCTTTTCTAAATCTTATTGCCGATTCTTGAAGAGTGGGTGTGGGCGTGGGCCAGCTATGACCTCTGGGTGCTGCCCAAAGCTCAACTGCCCATGTTTCTCGATAACCTCCATTGACTAAGATGATGCGATTTTCGTTGATCCCGAATGTCTCTACATAACGCGACTTTATAACCGCCGCCCTGGCAAAAGCCTCGCCTCTTCTGGGCAGCTTCTTAGTGTAAGGTGAATCATAAGGCCGAATGTTTACCCGCCCGCCATAATATACGATATACCCTAAAGATGATTCGTCCTCACGCAGCTTAACCACAAGGTTTTCTGATATGGCCATCCAGTCATCACAGTTAGTAATGCCGAACTCCTCGATTTTTTGCGCCCTGTTTGAAGTCTGGCCACTTACAGAAAGAGGAAGGTATAAAAGGATGGCTAGACAGATGTATTTGGTATTCATAATTAACTCGGGGCGCGCGAGCAGCCTTTAGCATTATCGGTGAAGGCAATAGTTTAAGGAGAGCCATCGCGGGCTCAGACTCAAATGAGTTATCAGGCGGCGTTGCTTGCGAAGCGCAAATCTCAGGGAAATTCTACGATGATCTGGTAAACCTGAGGATTGATTTTTTGCATCACCTGATTGTTTGAAGGAAAATCACGATCCCCTGCGACAGAGCTTGCATCCTCTCCTGACACTCCATTATTCGTTTGATCGCTTAATCTGAGCAACACTACGCGCCCATCCTTTTCGAACTCCTGCGCGAGCTTTCCGCCTTCCCACGAAACAACTGTCCCCGCATAGTCCCAACCGAATCCCGCTAAAACAAAAGGCTTGCCATTAATTCGCTCCAACTCCTTCAACCTTGTGCCTAAACTGATTCCGTGTCGTGTCGTCCAGACGCTCCTTTCGCCCGTCAGTTGAATGCGTTGCGGGAAACGCCGCCGCCGAGCATCTTTCCAGATGATCTCAATCATCTTGAGAGGATCGTTCGGATAAACGACTGTGCCCGGTTCGTACTCACCCTCGCCTATAGAAACTTTAGTGGTGCGAACATTCCTGCGGCCATAGATTCTTTTGAGGTCTGCTTCGCTCGTGCGTGGCGTAATCGCACCCACTCTGACGCGAGGAACAATACGATAAGAAGGCTGTGCGGATGAGTTGGCCGGCGCTGCTGCGCTTATGAGAAAGCAACAAATAGCGAAAATGATTTTGAGCTTATGATTTGCTATTGTCTTCATATGCAGCACGCTGAGCCGAATAATTTGCCGACACCTCACGCTAGAATTAACACGCGCCTGGCGAACAGCATTCTACATGATTTGCATAGGCGAGCATGAAAGGAATGGTGTCGGAGCGTCTCGCTTTCTTTGAGTTGTGAATTTGAGTTGTGGGGCGGCAAGGGGAAAGCTAAAGCCCTTGCATAATCTTATGGCACTCGCTCGAATACCCAGAAGCCACCGGCAAAGAGATGTGTGATCTTCCCTGAAGCGTCTCTGCGGAACGCAACCTTTCCGCCGCCGTCTTCACGAATAAAGAACAATGGCTCGACTTCAATCCAGCGTTTACCGCTCATAGACAGTGTACCGTCCGGGTTGCTCGTCACTTTCAAGGTTTGTCCCTGAGGGCGCGCTCCGCATGTCTGGCAATAAATATTCCACCTGTACGTTCCGATAAACAACGGCGCGCGTGCGTTGAAATCGGGCCGAGGGAGAGGAATGCTCGGCGCTTGTTGCGGCGGATAGTAACGCTCTAACAGCGCCCACTTAACAGTCTCACGTAGATTGCTGCTCTCATGGTGATTGACCATAAAGAACCCGGCGTTACGTTCAGGCAAAAGCACCATCTGTGAGCTAAACCCTGCCATGTTACCGCCGTGCTCTATTATGCGTAAGCCCTTGTAATCATCTTCGTAAAAACCGTATGCGAAACCGGGCAGCCTTGGATGTCCAGTCGCGTGCTGCCGGTGCATGTCGCGCGCGGCGCGCTCACTCATGATGCGCGCGCTGTCCAGTCTCCCGTTTTGCAGGTGCGCGATCATAAAACGCGCCATGTCAATCGCCGTGCTGTTGATAGACGAAGCAGGTGTCGTGTGATACCACTCATAGGCTTGCGGCTGGTTTGTGCCGTTCACATATTCATAGCCCAGCGCCAGATCATTCATCAACGCAGCGGGTACGGTGATGTTCGTGCGATTCATATTTAAAGGTCGCCAGATGTTCTTCGCCAGATACGACTCGAAAGACATCCCGGAGATTTCCTCTACGAGAAGACCAGCCAGAGTAATACCGTAGGTAGAGTACGCAATCGTCTCGCCCGGAGGGCGTATGCGCACCAGTCGCGTGCGTAGAAAGTCCGCAAGCGGTAGCACACTCTGTGCGCTAGGGCCCTGCGTGCCGGGGCGAATCTCATCGAATCCGGCCGTGTGTGAGAGCAGGTGCGAAGCCCTGACAGGCTCTGGATAAGTTGCTGCCACTTTTAATTTTTTGAGATAGCGATTGACATCCGTTTGGAGATCAATGCGTCCACGGTCTGCGAGCTGCACGACGGCGTTGGCCGTAAACACTTTGCTGATAGAGCCTATGCGGAAGATCGTCTGCTCCGGCACGACGCGCACCTTTCGCTCCAGATTGGCGAATCCGTACCCCTTACTGAAGAAGACTCTTCCGTCTTTAACAAAGACGAAGGCCGCGCCCGGTATGTGCTGCTTCTCCATCTGCTCTGTAAAAATAGCGTCGAGAAACTTCTCCAATTCCTGTGGATCGGTCGGGCCATTGACCGCTCTGCGCTGTGGATAGACGGGAAGAGGCAATGCTGTCAGCGCCAGCCATAAAAGAGTGAGGATCAACGCACGCGGCTTCAAGAAAATATTTGAGCGGGTTTTCATACGGATCGTCTCCATCGCCTGAGATAGCCAAACACAGTCGGCTGCTAGATTACAACACACCTGCCTCGTGACAATCGTGTATCAGCTTAAGTATTTTGTCGCGGGTTAAGCCCGGCGGAACGTGGCGCGGAAGCGCGCGGGAGAGAGACCCGTGAAATGCTTGAAAGTCTTTGAGAAATGGCTCTGATCGGAAAAGCCCGCCGCCAGAGCGATCTCGACGAGTGAAGCATCTGACAGAGAGAGTTGACGAGATGCATATTCAACCCGGCGCTGGCGTATAGACTCGCCAATCGTACAACGGTAATGCTTACGGAACGTCGTCGCCAGATGAACAGGATGGACTCCGACCGTTTCAGCCATCGCCGCAATGGTCAGGTTATCGGCAAAGCTTACGTCGATGATCTCTTTGACCAGTTTAAGCCAACGCGGGAGATGACGCTCCGCTACTTTCCTGGAACAGCGCGAAGCTTCGGCCATCATTTCCAGAAAGAGCCCTTCAATTGCCAGCGCAGACACCTCGTCCATCGCGCGGGCCTCTCTGTATATCCTGAACGCGAGCCAGGCCAACTGGCCGCCGACCAATTCAGTTGATCTATCCAGTCTTAAAGAATATTCAAGGGCTTGTTCTAAACGAGAGGTCTCTACTTCAATGCTAAATAAACGCGCTCCTGTGCCGTGAAAATGGACGGAGTGCGGTTCATCCGGCGGACGAAACACGGCGTCGAACGGCTTGCCCTTTTGCGCGCTCCCACCGTAAAGGCCATCAAAAGTCCCCTCAAGCACGAGACTGAAATAGCCATGCTCATGCGAGTGCTTCGGAACCCTCAAACCGGAAGCGTATGTCGTCTCGGCTATTCTTAACCCGGAAACTCTGCAAGACTTAGTGGTCTTCCCATAGATGCCCACGCCTGGAAGATTTGCCTCCATCCGTAACTCCTGAAAGGTACGCCCGAGCAATTTCTGCGCGCTTTAGAGAGCGTTGATTAAATTTGACATGGCCTTGTCAAAATCGACCGTGCCGTCCAGGTATGGCTGCCAGTAAAGCTCAAGCGGTCGCTGGAACTTCGGCCACGCGCGCTCATAAAGGCCACGGTATCCAATAGGAATATAGTCGCTCACGCCATATTCACTCAAATCTCGTCTGGTAAACTCGCCCGCCGTATAAAAGATTATGGCGTGCCACAAACCATCCGGTATAGGTTTGTTTTTAGCCTGGCTCTCGCGGGCGATGGCCCTGGCGACAGCGCCATTTCTAGGGCCTACCATCCAATGAGAGGATTCGTGGAATAATATCTCAAGTGCGGCAAAGCTTTGATTGCCTGAATCAGGGCTGGAGATCGTGATATGCACGCTGTCTGCACGATCAAATGTCGTATAAGCTCCTGCCCAGTTCGCATATTCAACCACATTCACACGTATCAGATCGACGGGCCATTTTGCTTTATAAGCAGCGGTGAGTTGATTAATAAGCACCTTGCTGAATTGTTGCACCATCGGTGTGACGACGGCAATCCAGAAGCGGTTAGCCCTGTCATGCTGAGGCCACCAACGCGCGCGATAAATTGGCGCAACGCTCTCAAGGATTTTTATCAGGTCGCTGCTCAATCCCGATTTACTTAAATCAGGCGCTGCTTCTGATGCGGCCAGTTGATCGTTGACTGTGATCAGCTCTTCATCATGCGTCAGGTCGCGCTTGATTATTGTCTTCGTGTAATAGTCCAGCGCCGAAGCCCACACTTTCTGCTGCTCTACTGAAAGTTGATTCTTCGTGTCTGTGGGACTCTTTGCAGGCTGAGAGGCATTGGCGGCTTGCTTTCGTAAAAGCGCTTGCTCAAAAAGGAAGTGATGAAGATTAATCCAGAAGCCGCTATGAAATTCAAAAGGGTATGTGCCTTCACCGGGCGCGGAACTTCGCTGGTATAGTGCGGAAGCAAAGGGCTCATTACTTCTCGCATTTGAAGAAGCTACTTGTGCCGTCGTGATAGTAACCAATGATGAAAGGAGCGCTATAACCGGGATTGTGTTTCGGATCAGAGCAAGCATGGATTTCATTAGCGACCTCCAAAATAACATCATTGGCAGAAACACGCATCGAAGTTGTTTAAGTTCCTCAAAAGTTCCGTTGAAGCTGGCAAGATTTTTGCTTCAGGTTAGCAGCCGAACGCCAGCATCAACCCGCGCCGAAATGAAGCGCTCGACGCGGGAAGAATAAACCAAAGATGAAAGCGACGCTATCGCTGGTTGGTGTTAATGAGTTGTTGGTAGGTTGCTCTGTCAGCAGCAATGCTGATGAGGGATTACCTTTTCTCAAACTCTAAGACATGTTTTAAGGAAGGCGCTTCTATTGAACTGAGGTTTTTATCATGCGTCCAAATCACAAAGGCGAACTGCCGCCCGTCAGAGCGAATCATTCATGCAGCGAGACACTCGGCATCACTGCGTCTGTTGCCAGACATAGACACGGATCGCTGTAAACACCTCTTTGAAGGACTGAATAAACGCCTGAACCCCTGTCTGCCAGTTGTCTACGCCGTTCAAATCGTTCCAATTGTAGAGCAGGGCGAACTGCACGTTCAGAGCGCCATCGGGTTTGTACGGGACAGTCACCTGGCCTGCACCGGCCATAGCGTGCTCGGCGATGTAGTCCTTCTGGCCCACCTGCCCATCGTAGTTCGCCATCCCGCCCTTCATGTAGCAGAGTGTTTCCTCGGGTATGCCCTGCGGAATCGCCTGGGACATGGACAGAAACGACTTGAAATGACGCCGAGTTTCTTCGGTCTTGAAGTAGGGATTGTTGGGCCAATCGAGTGTTTGCCAGTAAAATTTAGCAAATGCAAGGGCTGTGCATTTCATCGTTTCTGTGTCGTTGAGCAGGTGGCGCTTATCCGGCGACGGTGGATTCGGATTCAGGTAATTGTAGAATGCCCTGGTGCTGTCGGGGATGGCCACTTTATCCTTGGTGATGTAAGGCTTGTCCCGGTCGCGCACCGTGTCGTACATGAAGGCACGCACATTCTCGACGCCGACACGCTTGAGGGCGAGGTCGGTCGCGGTGTTGTCGCTGTAGGCAATCATAGCTGCCAGGATGGCGCTCGCGCTGGTCGTCCCGGTCACACCGGTCGGATAGCCGGGGAACTCATAACCGAAGACCTTGCTGCTTTGAGTAAGATCGCTGGCGTCAATGGTCAACGGCTCGTCGAGCGCGGCTGCGAGAGGCGACGGATAACCCGCCTGGGACGGCTGGTTGGGAAGCTGCCCCCGCTCGGCATAGTAGAGATAGGCCGCCAGCACAAACACCTTGAAGGCACTGGCGCAGAATAGTGAATCCGTATTACGCAAATAATAACTTATTACGGGCGGCACGCCCGGCTCGAATGATTCAATGCTGTAGGTAGTGTTCCAGGTCTTACCTTCCTTGCCGGGCAAATTCTCGAACTTAGCCAGAGCTTGCCGGATTTGGCTATCGTCTCCTGTACTCATGCATCATCTCCTTTGACGTTTGTTAGTTGCCGACCGTAGTTTGTGAAGCGCACGTGTCCTCGCATTCCATAGCCATCGCATAAAGTGAGTTGTTAGATTGCGACTTCGCCAGAAGCCATTCTACTTGACGAGAATCTTACCGTCACGAACAACGAAGTGACGCTTCACACCGTTGGCGTTATCAGTAATCAACCAAACGTCATACTCCTCACCTTCAACTAATGTCGGAGCTTGACCCTGCTCCGGATAATTTTGCACATACCCCGCAGGTATTTGCCCGTAAATAACCGTTCCAATCTCTTCGACTCCCTTAGCATTAGCCGCACCATCTTTTGGAACAACCTCCCAGATAATATGTGCCGTCTCACCCTGTCCCTCACGGACTTTCGGCCCATGCATCCTCAATATAGTTAATGCACCGCTACCTGACATAATAAATTCAGGAGGGTTTCCGCTTTCGATATTAAGCCTTGTGTCCCTTTCACAAGTTGCGGCAAGAGAAAGCAACAGCAGAAAGAGGGCGAGCAATATTTTTGTGAGAGTCATACGGTGTGCTTCAGCCTACGGGAAGTTGATGATGGCCCATGCGAGTGGATACTCGCGCTTGCGCTGCTGCGGCGTTGCGAGCCGACCCGACGCCAAACTTCTCCGTCAAGTCCTTATTCATCGCACAGGGGATTGGAGTATTCACTTCAGCACAGTAATGCTGGTCACGGGATGAATTTCCCAAGCCGTGGCTCGCCAGTTTTGTGCGCTCCCGGGCGACAGGTTCTCCGATTCATGAGCGTGCTCCCGGTCGAACAGCACCCACCCCTCTATACGACACCGGCGTCCCATCAGCGCGCTTTCCAGTACCGGTTCCGACCAATCATAACCTTGTCTCTTCGCCCACTCTCTCAGGCGTGGAGTGACCTCTACCACGACGCGCTCACGTGGCGGAGCGTTCAAGCTTCTTGCTACATAGATGTGCGTATCGCGCACTCTCAATGAGTAACAGTTTGCAGCCTCTATCCCGCCGCGCGTCACACCGACCACGTACCCTTCGATCTTGGCGGCACGCCCTTCGGTCCAACGCTCTCGATCATCACCCGGCTCTAAAAGAGTTTCAAGCGTCAGCCTCTCGTCAAAATCAACGGAGCTTGGAAGAAGGGTACGATTCTTGAGACCGGCGAAGGCGCGCATTTCCGTGGTGAAAGCCCAGCCCTGTTGTGGACAATGCGGCCTTGCGAAAAGAATTGAGGCGACAAGTAAAGCGGCTAATATCAATAATAGGTAAACGAGATTCTTGATTTTTATCTGATGACCCATTAGTGACGGACATCTTAACCTGACTGAAAGCCTTTTACTAAAGAGCGAAATATATTGACGCCTAACGCCGCGCATCAGCGGGCGCGCACGAGTCTCAGATGTAACGGCCAAGCTATCTTGCGCGCTCCGCTGCATGCAGTTGTTGGGCGGCTCGTGCAAGAACTTCAGGCGCTCTTGTTCTTTTCATCCCAGATCATCGGCTCCCATAACTCCACCTTGTTCCCTTCAGGATCCATGATCCACGCGAACTTCCCATTTTCATGAGACTCGGGGCCCTGGATGATTTCGACCCCGCCCGCGCGCAGCTGCGCGATCATCTCCTCGAGATCGTCAACCCGGTAGTTGATCATAAAAGATGAGTCACTGGGGCTGAACCACTGGCTTTCTTTTTCTGCGATGTGCCACACGGTGAGCCCCTTATCTTCGGCCTTGTCGTCCGGCCATCTCAGGACGGCACCGCCAAAGTCCTCTAGTGGAATGCCTAAGTGCTCCTGATACCAAGCCGCAAGCGCAGCGTTGTCGTTTCTGCTCTTAAAGAAAACGCCGCCGATTCCTGTAATTCTCGCCATTGCTGTCTCCCTTCAAGTGAATTGCCGATGCTTAGCCTCCCCACGCCCGGCATCACCCGCGCCCCTATTCAACGTGCATGAGAGGCATCGTGAAGGGGCGTCGGGTGCATGCCGTTGTTAGGTGCTGCTTGGATGTCGGAAATTTCCCGACTCTTTTTAGACCTTACTCCGGCAGGTATTTGCCGGTGCGAGTGTCGAATTTCGCCGCCTTCCTTACGTGCTTTGCCTCACTGTTGGGCGAATAGTGTTCCATTTTGCGCACATCAACCTGCTGGAAGCGACCATTCTCGGCTAGCCTCTGACCGGCATCAGCAACCCTCCAGCCGACGAATAACGAACCGCTTGTCATCAGCAGCAAAAGAATGAATTTGCCCAAGCGATACTGGCTTTCTGTCATGTTGTGTCCCTCACCTTCTGATAGGGCCTAAATTCATAAGGCCATTATTGGCGCGCGGCAAAAGCTACACAACCCGCTTCAGTAGCGCGAGCAGCTAACGCCCGAATTAACGCGGCCGCGCGAATCCATCCAATATTGAGAGGATAGAAGAATGATGAAAGCCACTCAATCGCCGCTCGTGTTGAATGAGTTGTTAGGCGATACGGATTCATAGTCAATCCTCCAGCATCCGCTGATGCCCCAGCGGACAGCGCCCGCGAATTGAATCATGCCAGGTAAAACCTTCTTCATCATCGAAAACATTCCATCTGGCCCAGTGGCTGCCGCAGTAACAAGCACCGCAATCGGGGCAGTAGAAGGATGCGATTTCCAAATCAAACTTATGCAACTCCTGGATATTGCCAGCAAGAATGATACTGAGGATGCGCTCAAAAACCTCAGCGCCAACTCTGAAGGTCAGATGGCTCGTAAAGCTGTCTCGGATGATCTCAGCGCCATTATCATGCTCAAAGAGAGCTACGTGTCCCGCTTCATTATTGCAACTGGCGCAAGCGAAGCTGTGCTGGGCTACGGGAGTTGACGAGGGAGGCATATCAGTAGGCATACCAGAACTTCCTCTCTCATTACATGTGAAATCACCTCACACTCGAATTAACCGGGCGGGAAGCAACGAACCGAGCATCGGAGTCTCGCGGATGAAAGGCAAGTTAATCCCGCTCCGGTTCAATGGGTTGTTAGGCGGCGAGCTTTGAATGCTAAATCTGCGCCGGGATAATCGAGGGCTTATTCCTATCAGTGATTCAAACGGAATGTAACCTTCTGTCCGTTGGGACCTATGCTGTGAGGCCAGACTTCACCATTATTGTCGTCAGGTTGCCTACCATCATTTGCGCATTCCTGAATGAGTCCAAGGTATTCCCGTGAATATTGAAGTTGTTAAGATGTCCAGTTAATTCATCATTGTACTTATCGAACATAGCCTGGATTTTATCTGAAGGCGTGTTCTTCAGGGCTACAATAGCGGCCTCGAAGAAATTGCCTGTGCTGCTGAGTTCATCCTGGCGGATTTGACCATTGGCTACCAGGGATTGAAAAGAAGGCCTGCTTAAAACACGAGAGGCCTCACTGAGCACAACAATCATACCCGATGCATCCATGTCGTCTTTCTCCTTTCGAGAAACACTGAAGGTTAAGATGAAGCCGACGGATAAACGTATTCCGTCAGTAGGCGACGAGGGGCAGAACAATACCGATGTTGACTCCGGCTGTCAAATGTTTCTGGACAGAGCCGGGCGCAGCCTGACGCCCGAATTAACCGGGCGCGCATTCAACCGAGCTACAGCCAAGTTGACGATGAAAGACCGGCTGGCTCGCGGTCGGGTGCATGCCGTTGTTGGGCGGCGACTCAGCGCCGAGGTCACGCGGAGCGCGCGACGCTCGTGGCACGCGAGGGACACCGGCAGCTAGGCAACAGAAATACACCCGCGCCCGGTCGGCCTCAATCGTGTAGGCCGGCAAGGACGCCGCTCCCCCAGAACACCCGTGGCGGCCCGACCTTTGGGTGATCGCGCCGGAGGCAGCGCCTGCCACGCCCCAGCGCATTGAGGCTCATCTCATCCAGAGAAGTCCCCCGCTTGATTAAGCCCTTGGCTTCGGCCTCCGTAATCGGCAGGAGTGTCCAGTACTGCGGATCATTGCCATCCTCCCAGTCAATCAGCTCAGTGAAGATCGAGACGTACCGCTGATCACAGCGGGGGCAGGCGAGGATCGCGACGATGAAATGGGATTCGTCAATCAGCTCTTTCAGACGAGTGAGGCCGTCGCGCGCCCCCCACGCCGCGCGTGCGTCGGCGGGCCAGCAAAGGTCACAACCGAACACCTGTTTCTGCATACGCCCTACCTCGCCAGCCTCGCCCGCGAGTGTTTCCAATAAGCCGCCCAACGCCTATTAGGCCGCTAGTGGGGGCCTAATACTCACGCAAAACAATAATTACCGCCATGCGCGGGATAACACCTCTTCTGGGCGTAAATTACCGCTTAGCGCGGTCTAATCACCACTACAGGCGACTTTTACCGCCGTTCATGGCGAAACACAACACTTATTTAGCGGCATGTGATAATTCGACAGAAAAAGTTCTTTTGTAGAATTATTATCTTCCTTGACAGTACGTGAGCCAATCAAATTGAACCAACGAGTTTCTACCTTGCCACACTATGCTGTGAGACATTTTTGTTTTACCAGTCGACTAAAGTGGCGCTGATCAGCGTGGATGCTCTCGCCAAAGCTTTATGGCGGAGATGAGCAGGATCAGGCCGAGCAATAGTTGCAGGAATGAGACGCGCACGTAGCCGAGCAGATAGCTGCCTGAGAGTGCGCCCGGGATTGAACCCGCAGACATCCAGAGGATAAAGCCTGCGTGTTGGCGTATGCCGCTCAATTGTTTTTGTCGCGCATATTTCGCCAGACCCATGATGATGGTCGGGATGCTGACGGCAAGGCTTAGACTTCCTGCGAGTTTGATGTCCACAGCGAACAGTATGATGATGGTGGGAATGATTAGCTCTCCGCCTGCGACGCCGAGCATACTGCTGAAGACGCCTATCAGGACTCCGGCCAGCGCGCCCAGAATGAACTTGAGCAGAAAGGGAAAGGCGAAGCTCCGGGCTTGAAAGATAAAGTCATGCCCGATTAGCACGGTGCTTAAGATGACCAGAAACACGGTCACGATCTTAGTCAGGGTGCGCTCGTTGATGCGTGTCGTGAAGCGTACGCCGAGGTAAGAGCCTAGTAATGAGCCTGCGAGAATGTCTAAGACTACAGGCGCATGCGAGGTGATGCTGTCCGGGTTGACCAAGCGGACGCGAAAGATGAAAGAGAAGATAACCGTTACTAGGCTGACGATGAGATTGATGACGATGGCCTGCAAGGTGCGGAACTTATAGACGCCGACTAAGACCGGCAAACGGAACTCCGCGCCGCCGAGCCCTATCAGTCCGCCGAGCACGCCGATCAGCGCACCCCACAGGAAAGCCCGCACGTTTCTCATCTGCTGTGCCATGCTCACTTCAAATTAGAACATCACCTCTTTACAAGTAAATGCTCGACACAGGGCGGGGTTTGGGTATAATGCCGCGCGGTCTTCCCCTTCAGCGGAGTCTGGCAAGAGAAAGTAGCGAGGCGGCGTGTTTTGCGAAGCGCGCGTAAATCGCGTATGATTCGGCCAATCTATTTTGCAATTGTGTTCACGCATCACCCTTGGGCCTCAGAGTTGTAAAAATCTGAAATCGCGCGGGCCTTCACCTGCATCACACGGGATAAGGAAAGGCAAGCGCAGGCGCTTAATCTGAAAGGAGCGGGGCGTGCTTTCGACAGAGAAGCCGCTCGATTCATCAACACTATGAGAAAATTTGTAGCACTGACGCTTGTCCTCCTGATCTCTCTGGCCAGCAGTTGTGTTCAGCAGGGCACAGGCGTAGACAAAGTTAAGATCGGCGTCTTTATGTCTTTGACGGGCAGCACGGCCAACTTCGGCATCTCTTCCGTCAACGGTATCAAGATGGCGACAGACGAAGCGAACGCGGCGGGCGGCATCCTTGGCAAACAGATAGAGCTGGTCGTGCAGGACGACCGAAGTGATGCGCAGGAGGCCGCGACCATCGTCACGCGCTTCGTCACGCAGGACAAAGTTCACGCCATCCTCGGCGAGGTCGCCTCGTCGCGCTCCATCGCCGCCGCGCCGATTGCGCAGAACGCAAAGATTCCCATGCTCTCGCCATCTTCGACCAATCCTGAAGTCACGCGCAAAGGCGATTATATCTTTCGCAGCTGTTTTACAGACCCGATTCAGGGCGCGGCCATCGGCGAGTTCGCGGGCAAGAATCTGAACGCAAGGCGAGCAGGATTGTTGATCGACAGAAAGAACGACTATTCGGTCGGCCTCGGCCAGTTTATACGCGAAGCCTTTCAGAAGAGTGGCGGGCAGATCGTCGCAGAGCAGTCTTATCAGGAAGGCGACACGGATTTCAACGGCCAGTTGACCTCGATCAAGTCGCAGAACCCGGACGTGATCTTTGTTCCGGGTTATTACGGCGAGGTCGGTCTGGTCGCACAGCAGGCCAAAAAGCTAGGCATCAACGCGCCGCTGCTCGGCGGCGACGGCTGGGACTCGCAGCAGCTCTGGCAGATCGGCGGACAGGCGCTCGTCGGCTCGTATTTCTCTAACCACTATTCCGTGGACGATCCTGACCCGGCTGTGTCGAAGTTCGTCAATGATTACAAGACGCGCTACGGTAGTGTGCCGGACGCTCTGGCCGCGACAGCCTATGATGCGGCGCGTATTATGTTCGACGCGATCAAGCGCGCGGGCTCGACAGACGGCCCGGCCATACGCGATGCGCTTGCGAAGACGGCCAACTTTCCCGGCGTCACGGGCATAGTCACGATCAACAGCGAACGCAACGCCGTCAAACCCATCGTCATGATTCAGATCGGCGACGGCGGCAAATACAACGTCGCGGCGCGCGTCACGCCTGAAGGCGCAACCGCCACCGCGCCGGGCGCGAGCCCGTCACCTGCGGCAAGCGCATCTCCCGGCGCATCGGCTTCGCCTGCCACGGGAGCATCACCGGCTGCGGGCGCAAGTCCGGCCGCCGGAGCGTCACCGGCGGCGAGCGCGTCACCGGCGAGGGGCGCAAGTCCTGCCACGCCCGCCGCCTCGCCACGCTCCGCCAATTCAACTCCGTAAGATTGCCGGAGTTGATTTAGAGGCGAAGAGATTAAGCGTCGGTCGCGGGGCGTGCGCAGCTAAGCTGAAGCGCCCCGCGACCAGGGATTTCACACAGAAGACCCTTGGGCCAACACGTTATCCTTACGTAGTACGATCTTACTTGGCTGAATCCGAAAGCGTATGGGTACTTTCCTTCAACAGCTCATCAACGGTATCTCGCTCGGCTCGATCTACGCCCTGATCGCGCTCGGCTATACGATGGTCTACGGCGTCCTGAAGCTGATCAACTTCGCGCACGGCGATGTTTTTATGGTCGGCGCGTTTATGGGTTACTACCTGGCCAACGGTATCGGGGCGCGCGCCGCCGCGAGCCTGATGTCCAATCCTGAAGGGAGCGCAGTCGGGCGGCTGCTGTCGCACGGGATGGTCGGCGCAGGCGCTGAGCCATCGCTTTTTACAGCGATCATTGTGATGCTGCTGGCGATGATTCTGTGCGCGCTGCTGGGCGTCATTATAGAGCGCTTCGCCTATCGCCCTGTTCGCAAGTACTCGCGCCTGACGGCCCTGATTACAGCCATCGGCGTCTCGCTCCTGTTAGAGAACGGCGGCCAGTTCGTCTTCGGCGCAGACCCCAAGCCGTTTCCGCAACTGATCGCCTCGCGCAACATACAGCTTCCGGGCGGCGCTGTGATTACCAATCAGGATTTGATCGTGCTCGTCATCTCGATCATCCTGATGATCGCGCTACAGTTCATCGTCTATAAGACTAAAACGGGAAAGGCCATGCGCGCCGTCTCGTTCAACCTGCAATCGGCCAAGCTGATGGGCATCAATACTGATCTCATCATCTCTTTTACGTTCGCGCTCGGGTCAGCGCTGGCCGCTGCCGCCGGCGTGCTCGTCGCCATTCGCATCCCGCGCATAGACCCGTTGATGGGTATTCTAGTCGGCCTCAAAGCCTTCGTCGCCGCCGTGCTCGGAGGCATAGGAAATATTCCGGGCGCTGTGCTCGGCGGTATTCTGATCGGAGTGACAGAGACGATGATCGTCGGCTACGGGCAGAAGATCGGCATCGAGCCGACCTACCGCGATGCCGTCGCGTTCGTCATACTAATATTGATACTAATCTTCCGACCGACGGGCCTGCTGGGCTCTGTCGCTCAGGAAAAAGTCTGAAAAGCAGGGATGAGGGATGGAAAGCAGGGATGAAGGATGAGGGATGAGGGATGAAAGGAATGCTGATTCAACTTGAATCGTCACGCTTTCATCCCTCATCCCTCCGCCCTCATCCCTTGTTCCATCCCTCCGCCCTCATCCCTTAATTTTATGCCACGCATCGCGCGTAATTTACTGCTGACCGTTATCGTTGTCGCCCTGCTCTACGGCATTGACTATCTGCTGGTGAACGGGGTCGGTGGCTTTAATATCAGTCCGTTTCACCAGCGGATTCTGATGCTCTCTGGCATCGCGATTACGCTCGCCGTCTCGCTCAATCTGATCATCGGTTATACGGGTCAGTTCTCGCTGGGCCACGCCGGATTTATGGCGGTCGGCGCTTATTCGGGCGCTTATTTTACGATCAATTACGGCGAGCGCCTCGCTGCCTCTCTGGGCGGAGGCACGTTCGGCGCGTTCGTCGAGTTCGGCCTCGCGACCTTGATCGGCGCGATCATGGCAGCCATCGCCGGTCTGGTCGTCGGCGTGCCCTCGCTTCGTCTTAAAGGGGATTATCTGGCAATCGTCACACTAGGGTTCGGCCAGATCATCGTCGTGCTCATCAACAACATTGACACTGTGGGCGGAGCGCGCGGCTATTCCGGCATCCCGATAGTCAAAAGTTTTTTCTGGATTTTCCTGGTCGCCGCTGCGACGATTGTGATGGTTCATAACATCACCAAGTCTGCATTCGGGCGCGCGCTGATCTCTATTCGCGAAGACGAGCTGGCGGCAGAGGCTATGGGCGTCAACACTACGCGCTATAAGGTGATGGCGTTTGTCATCTCTTCGGCGATGGCCGGAGCGGCCGGAGTATTGTTCGCGCACTTCGACGGCTACCTGAATCCGCACTCTTTCGAGTTCCTCAAGTCCGTAGAGATTCTGATCATGGTCATCCTCGGCGGACTGGGCTCAATCGTCGGCTCTGTGATAGGGGCAGTCGCCCTGACCATCCTGCCCGAAGCGCTGCGCCAGTTCGCAGAGTATCGCATGATCATCTACTCGCTGCTCCTGATCATCCTGATGATCACGCGACCGCAGGGCTTGCTCGGCGGGCTCGATCCGTTCAAGGGATGGCGTGCGCGCCGTCGTGCGAAATCCAGAACCGAAGCGGAAGAGATCACTGCGGAGGATACGCGCGGGCCCATACAGGTGGACAAGGAGGGCACTGGAACACACAGATGAGCGCAAGCACGACGACGGCAACAATGGGGAACGGCGGCGCGGCCATCCTGCGAACGGAAAAGGCTACGATTCGCTTTGGCGGGCTGGTCGCCGTCAAAGAGCTTGATATGGATGTGCGCCCGGGCGAAATCTACGGATTGATCGGGCCAAACGGCGCGGGGAAAACCACTGTCTTTAATCTGCTGACGGGAGTTTACGAGCCCACGTCCGGCGAAATCTATTTTCAGGACAAGGCGATTCACGGCTTGAGTCCCTGCCAGATCGCCGCGCGCGGAGTCTCTCGCACCTTTCAGAATATACGACTGTTTGCAGGAATGACCGTGCTTGAAAACGTCATGACGGCCTGTCATATACACGTCAAGCAAACTCTTCTGGACGCTGTGCTGCGCACGCCGCGTTACGATAGGGACGAGGCAGAACACGAACAGTTTTGTCTTGAGCTTTTGGAAATATTCGACCTCGCGC
Organism: Pyrinomonadaceae bacterium; assembly: GCA_035537255.1. Taxonomy (GTDB): domain Bacteria; phylum Acidobacteriota; class Blastocatellia; order Pyrinomonadales; family Pyrinomonadaceae; genus DASQYE01. Next base: position 36,553 of record DATLMN010000341.1, read on the forward strand.
GCTTTCAACATGAGGGTGGGACGAGTTTGCCCTACGGCAGCCAGCGCCGCTTAGAGATCGTGCGCGCGCTCGCCACGCGACCGCGACTACTGCTGCTGGACGAACCGGCAGCCGGGATGAATCCGGCTGAGGCCGAAGACCTGATGGCTCTGATCAAGCAGATACGCGACCGCTTTCAGTTGACCATCCTGCTCGTCGAGCACAACATGAAGGTCGTCATGGGCGTCTGCGAGCGCATACAGGTCGTTGATTACGGCAAATCAATCGCCCTCGGTCTGCCCGACGAGATCAAAAACGATCCGAAGGTCATTGAAGCTTATTTGGGAGATTAGTTTTCAGTTTTCAGAAAAGACAAGCTGCTTTGAACTGAAAACTGAAAACTAAAAACTGAAAACTGTTTGCTTATGCTTAGTCTGGAAAATGTCTCGGTCAATTATGGCGCGATCAATGCGCTGAGCGGCGTGTCGCTTCATGTGGAGAAGGGCGAAGTGGTGACGCTGATCGGTGCCAACGGCGCTGGCAAATCTACGACGCTGCGCACGATTACGGGACTGCTTGAGCCAGCCGAGGGGCGCGTCGTCTTCGAGGGCGATGACATCAGCGGCGAGGCCACGCACAAACTGGTCGCGCGGGGCATCTCCATGTCGCCGGAGGGGCGCGGCGTCTTCGCCAATCTCACCGTGCGCGAAAACTTGCAGATGGGCGCGTACCTGCAAAAGAATCGCAGCCAGATCGCTTCCGATATGGAGCGCGTCTTCGTGATGTTTCCGCGTCTCAAAGAACGCGAAGCGCAGAGCGCCGGAACGCTCTCCGGCGGCGAACAGCAGATGCTCGCGATGGGACGCGCCCTTATGTCGCGCCCGCGACTGCTGCTGCTCGATGAGCCCTCGCTGGGGCTCGCGCCGCTCGTCGTCCACACCATCTTCGAGGCCATCGAAGAGATCAGAAGCAAGGGCACAACCATTCTGCTCGTCGAACAGAACGCGCACGCCGCCCTCAAACATTCCGACCGCGCCTACGTTCTTGAGACAGGCCAGATCGTCATGGAAGGCGCATCAAAAGAACTCGCCGCAGACCCACGCATCAAAGAAGCCTATCTTGGTGAATGATTCATTGACCGAACCGGCAAGATAGCGACGCCGGATTCAAACAGAATGGACAGGATAAAAGCAAAGCTTATGAACTGAAGCTGAGATTTTAAATTTCAGATTTAAAGAACGAATGCTTTCTTCCTGCTTCCTGTCTTTTTATCCTGTTCATCCTGTCCATCCCTGTTAATTTCCGTCACGCTTTAGAGCCTCGCGCGCCTTAAGGAGCGCCTCTGCGACTCGCTCTGGCGAAGTGCCGCCCGGTTGGGATTTCGAGGAGAGCGTTCTATCAAGCGAGAGAGCTTCGTAGACATCCTCTTCTATCAAAGGTGAGACGGCGCGCATCTCTTCTAACGAAAGATGGTCCAACTCTACCGAGCGCTCTATGGCGCGAAGCACGAGACGCCCGACCGCGTCGTGCGCTTCGCGAAACGGCATCCCTTTGCGCGCCAGATAATCTGCCAGCTCCGTTGCATTCATATAGCCGCGCGACGCAGCCTCGCGCGCAGTCTCTTCACGCACGCGCATATTTCGCAGCACGGTTGCCGTTACTTCCAGAGAAGCCATCACCGTATCGACCGTATCGAAGACAGCTTCTTTGTCCTCCTGCATGTCCTTGTTGTAGGCGAGCGGCAAGCCCTTCATGGTCGCGAGCAGCCCCATCAAGTGGCCGAAGACGCGGCCAGCCTTGCCGCGCACAAGCTCCATAGAGTCCGGGTTCTTCTTCTGCGGCATCAGGCTTGAGCCCGTGGCAACCGCGTCAGACAGCTCAAGAAAACCGAACTCCGTCGTCGCAAAGATAATAATATCTTCGGCAAGACGCGACAGGTGAAGCATGACGAGCGATGCAGCGCTCGCCAGCTCTATACAGAAATCGCGGTCGCTGACGGCGTCCAGACTGTTGCGCGAAATATCCTCAAAGCCAAGCTCGCGCGCGACCGCCGCGCGGTCTATCGCATAGGCCGTACCGGCGAGCGCCGCAGAGCCCAGCGGCATCACGTTTGTGCGACGACGAACTTCGAGTAGACGCTCCCTATCGCGCCCCAGCATCTCGAAATATGCCAGACACCAGTGGGCCCACAGCACAGGCTGCGCGCGTTGCAGATGTGTATAGCCTGGAAGAACGGCTTCGCTGTGCACTTCGGCAACGTCCAGCAGCGCCGTGCGCGCCGCAGTCAGGCGCTTTACCATCTCGTCGATCTCGTCTCGCAGCCAGAGCCGCAGGGCCGTCGCGACCTGGTCGTTGCGGCTGCGCCCTGTATGAAGCTTGCGCCCGGTATCGCCGATCAATTGAACCAGCCGCGCTTCGATAAACGAGTGGACATCCTCAGCGGGCAGCGCGTCAAAGTAGTCCGAATCAGCAGCGGCACGTTTGCTGATCGTCTGTAGTCCGCTCAGTATGCGCGCCGCCTCCGCTTCCGTGAGGACGCCCGCACCGCGCAGACCTTCTGCATGCGCGAGGCTGGCGCGCACGTCCGCCTCGAACAGCCTGCGATCAAAGCTGAACGAGCGATTAAACTCCACGAAACGCGGATCGGCCTCTCCCGTAAATCGCCCGCCCCATAAGTTTTTGCTGCCGCTCAATCCTTAAAAGCCTCCCCTTCAAATCTATCCGCTTTGATTGTACGTCGCGCCTCAATTTTAGGCGCTAATCAGTTTGACTCCATGCATCCCGAATGCTATTTTATGCATCTATGCACAAGTTATGCAAATAACTTGCATAAATATACGATGCACAAAGAGACTAGACAGAAAAGGATTTTAAGCCTGATACGTGCCAAACGGATCGCGACGCAAGAGGAATTAAAGGAGTTGCTTGAGCGCACCGGGGTGGAAGCGACGCAGTCCAGCGTCTCGCGCGATCTTTTAGAGCTTGGCATAGTCAAGCATCACGGCCATTACACATTGCCGCAGGCGTCGAACGGCGCGCCCTTGCGCGGCCTTTTGAGTCTGGACATAGCGGGCGACGCGCTTGTCGTCGCGAAATGCGAGCCCGGTCTGGCTTCAGCCGTCGCGGTCGAGATTGACCGCGCCGCACTCGCAGAGATCGTCGGGACGATTGCCGGAGAAGATACTGTTTTTATCGCCGTGGCTGATCGCAAAGATCAGCGCGCGGTCATCAAAAAGGTCTGGGAAATATTCGGTTAAGGGTGAGAAGCGAAAGTGGCTGAGAAGAAGATCAAAAAAATTGTGCTGGCCTATTCCGGCGGACTCGATACGAGCGTCATGCTGCGCTGGATCAAGGAGCGCTACGAGTGCGAGGTCGTCTGCTACTGCGCAGACGTAGGGCAGGGCGAAGAGTTGCAGGGGCTTGAAAGAAAGGCGCATGAGACGGGCGCGTCAAAGCTCTACGTGGAAGATTTGCGCGAAGAATTTGTCCGCGACTATGTCTGGACGGCCGTCAAGGCCAATGCCGTTTACGAGGGCGTCTATCTGCTCGGCACATCTCTGGCGCGCCCCGTCATCGCGAAGCGACAGATAGAGATTGCTCGCCGCGAGGGCGCGGACGCAGTGGCACACGGCGCGACGGGGAAGGGCAATGATCAGGTTCGTTTTGAGCTGACCTATTACGCGCTTGAGCCTGACATCAAGGTCGTCGCTCCCTGGCGCGAGTGGGAGTTGAAGGGACGCACTGACCTGATTGCTTATGCAGAGCGTCATAACATTCCCGTCACGGCGACCGCCGCGAAACCCTACTCGACGGATCGTAATCTGATGCACGTCTCCTACGAGGGCGGCATTCTGGAAGACCCCTGGATGGAAGCTCCGGCGGATATTTTCCAGTTGACGAAAGCGCCCGAAGAGGCTGCGCGTGAGCCCGAATACATTGAGATAGGCTTCGAGCACGGCGAGCCCGTCTCCGTCAACGGAAAGCATTTGAGTGCGGTCGCGCTGCTTGAAGCTTTGAACCAGAAGGGTGGCGCACATGGTATCGGTCGCGTCGATCTGGTCGAGAACCGTTTCGTCGGGATGAAATCGCGCGGCGTCTACGAGACGCCCGGCGTGACTATCCTACAGGCTGCGCATAGAGCGCTGGAATCGATCACGCTTGATCGCGAAGTGATGCGCCTGCGCGATTCAATGGGGACGAAGTTTGCTGAGAGCGTCTATTACGGTTTCTGGTTCGCGCCCGAGTTCGAATTGATGCGCACGATGATTGACGAGACGCAAAAAAGTGTAACGGGCGAGGTGCGCTTGAAGCTCTATCGCGGCAACGTGATCGTTGCCGGACGGCGCGCTCCGCGCTCTCTCTATAACGAAAATCTGGCGACCTTCGAGGCGGACGAAATCTATAACCAGCGCGACGCCGAAGGCTTCATCAAGCTCAATGCGCTGCGGCTGCGGCTCGGGGCGATCAGCGGTCAGGCGTCAAAGTAAGTAAAAGAAGTTCAAGCAGCGGTTGAAGGAGACAAGGGATGACGAAAGTGTTGGATAACATATTTGCCACGACAGTGGTTGTGGTCGAGGCGGACAAGATCGGCTCTGCCGCTTCACTCCTATGCCTGTCGAAAACGGTCGCGGTCACACGCTCTACGGAAACACCGCGCGCAGGAGATGTCATCATTGTGCGAGCCCTGACCGACAGCTCGACCTATAACCAGTTGGAGCTGCCGACCGGCAGGCTGGCGAAGATCAATCCGGGCGACATCCTTATTGGAGTTCTCGGAAGACGACGCGCATTGAAAGGCTTCGTCGGAGATGTGCCGGAGAGCGTAGAGTCTGGCGACGCCCTTCACCTGCTGAACATGGGCGGCGTCATAGGACGCTGCACGGGCCACCATTCGAGCTTGAGCGATGCGATCAGCGTCGAGGTCATAGGGCTGGCCTGTGACGAGACTGGCCGCGTGCTTAACATCTCAGACGCGGCGCTCCGCCTGCAAGAGACTTTGGGAGAGAGTGCGCCGCTCGTCCTGGTGGCCGGGACTTGTATGAACAGCGGCAAGACTTACGCGGCGACGGAATTGATTAAGCAGGCGACGCGAAATGGTTTGCGCGTGGCCGGGGCAAAGCTGTCAGGTGTGGCCTGTCTGCGTGACACGCTCAACATGGCCGATCACGGCGCGGTGGCGACCGCAAGCTTTCTGGATTGCGGCCTGCCCTCGACGGTCGGCGCTGGCGACCTAGCGCCCGTCGCCAAGGCGATCATTCAGCGGCTTAACGAAAGCGCGCCCGATCTGATCGTGATAGAACTGGGCGACGGCATCCTCGGAGGCTACAGTGTGGATTCCGTGTTCGACGATGCAGAGTTGCGCGAAGCGACGGCCGCGATCATCTTCTGCGCTTCGGATTACGTCGGCGCGTGGGGCGGCATAGAACTGTTCCGCAGGCGAGGGCTTGAAGTCGACTTGGTTGCGGGCTCTGTGACCGATTCGCAGATGGGCCAGGATTACATAGAGGGCGAGTTTGGTATCCCCGCTGGCAATGCGCGTCGCGACGGCGCGCGTCTCTTCCAGATAATACAGGCAAGGCTTCCTGTGAGCGTGTGAGAAATCAGAGGATGAAAAAGCTAAGGGTTGGTATCTTCGGCGGGTCGGGTTATGGCGGAGCAGAGTTGCTGCGCATTCTACTGCTGCACCCGAATGTCGAGACCGCGCTCATCACCGCGAACGAGCACGCAGGAAAGTCCGTCTGCGAAGTGCATCGGAATCTTCTGGGACTGACCGATTTGAGTTTCACACGCGCGCCCGAAGAACTCTCTCAGTTGGACGAGCTTGATTATCTCTTCCTAGCGCTGCCGCATGGTCAGGCGATGGAGATCGTGCCGCGCCTGCCGCCCACGGTTAAAGTGATAGACCTTTCCGGCGATTTCCGTTTGAGTGATGCTGCGTCCTTTGAAGAACACTACGGGCGCGCGCACACGGCTATGAAAGCGCAGGCGGATTTCGTTTATGGTTTGACGGAGACGAATCGCGAGCGCATTCGTCAGGCCACACGGATCAGCAATCCTGGATGCTTTGCGACGGCCACGCTGCTGGGCCTCGCGCCGCTCGTGGCGCAAAATCTGTTGAGCGGGCGCGTGATCGTCGATGCGAAAACGGGCTCGTCTGGCTCTGGCGCAAAGCCTGCGGCCAACACGCATCACCCGCAGCGCATGAACTCCTTCTACGCTTACAAGCCTTTTACGCACCAGCACGTGCCGGAGATCGAGCAGGAGCTGCGCGCCGTGGGCGACTTCACGAGCGACCTTGTGTTTATGACGCACAGCCTGCCGGTCGCGCGCGGCATCTTCGCTTCCGTTTACGTCGAAACGAAAAAGGAGATGACCGTTGCCGAGGCGCGCTCTCTCTTCACAGACTTTTACTCCGAATCCTTCTTCGTGCGCCTTGTCGAAGGCTCGCCGGACATCAACTGGGTCAAGACGACCAACTTTTGCGACATAGGATTTGCCGCGCGCGGTCGCAGCCTTGTCGTCTTCACAGCGCTCGATAATCTGGTCAAAGGCGCGGCGGGCCAGGCCATCCAGAACATGAACCTGATGGCCGGACTGGATGAAAAAACAGGACTCTTACTAACGGGCAGCAATCCATAAGGCAGTGGCGAGTGACAAGTGACGAGCAGGAATGATGCTTTTAACTTGCCACTCGCCACTCGTCACCTGCCACTGAATTTAAATGACTATTGATACCACAACGACATTTGAAGAGATCGCGGCGGCAGAGGATCGTTATCAACTGGCGACGTATAAAAAGATGGGCCTCTGCGCAGAGCGCGGGCGGGGCGCTTGGATTTATACGAGCGAGAATGATCGTTATCTTGACCTGTATGGCGGGCACGCTGTAGCCGCGACGGGACATTGCCACCCGCGCGTCGTCGCGGCCATCACGGCTCAGGCGGAGAGGCTGCTCTTCTACTCGAACCTTGTCTATTCGGAGGCGCGAGCGCGTGCGGCTGAGAAACTGGTCTCGCTCGCGCCGCCGCAGATCACGAAAGCGTTCTTCTGTAATTCCGGAACAGAGGCGAACGAGAACGCTATGCGTATGGCGCGCCTTGTCACCGGCAGGGAACGGATCATCACTTTCTCGAATGGCTTTCACGGGCGCACTGCGGATGCGATCAGCGCTACGTTTCTGGGAAAGTACCGCGAGCTTGGGCGTCCGAACGTGCCCGGACATCTGCGCGCAGAGTTCGGTGATATAGATTCTGTCCGCGCGGTCGCAGACGAATCGGTCGCCGCGATCATGCTTGAGCCGATTCAGTCTATGGCCGGAGTCGTCTTAGCAGAGCGCGAATTTTACAAGCAGTTGCGCGACATGGCGGACGAGCGCGGAATCATGCTCATCTACGACGAAGTGCAGACGGGCGTGGGGCGCACAGGCCGATGGTTCTTTGCCGGAAGCGACATGGGCAGCGGCGTCGTGCCGGATATCATCACGCTGGCGAAAGCTCTCGGCAGCGGCGTCCCTGTCGGCGCGTGCCTTGTGGGTGACAGCGTCGCTTCCGTGATTAAAGAAAATGATCTGGGGACGACGTTTGGCGGCGGCATGCTGGCGATGGCGGCCGTGAAGGCGACGCTCGAAGCGATTGAGGCGGACGGCATGCTAGACAATACCAGGGCGGTCGAGAGTCACCTGCGCGAGCACTTGTCAAAAGTCGATGCAATAGAGCGCGTGCGCGGCCTCGGTCTTCTTCTAGGCATCGAGTTTAAAGGAAAGGCCGCGCCCATTCATCAAGCCCTGCTCGAGCGCCGCATCATCACAGGCACATCGAGCGATCCGCACGTTCTTAGATTATTGCCGCCGCTCTGCCTGAAAATAGAAGAGGCGGATTTGTTCATCGAAGCGATAAAGGAAGTGACGAGTGAGCAGTGATAAGTGACGAGCAAGCAGTAAGCTTTTAACTTGTCACTCGTCACTTGTAACTGTATTTGAGATGCCAAAAGATTTTCTGACAACATCTGATTGGACGCGCGCGGAGCTTGAGGCATTGATCGCCTCGGCTCTGCGGTTCAAGCGTGGTGATGAGTCTCAAAAACCGCTCGCGGGCCGTTCCGTCGCGCTCGTCTTTTTTAATCCGAGCTTGCGCACGCGCGCTTCTATGCAGGTCGGCGTGTACGAGCTTGGCGGCAACGCCGTCGTACTTGAGCCGGGCGGAACGAGCTGGACCTTAGAGCATCGCGACGGCGTCGTGATGGACACTGATAAGACTGAGCATGTCGCGGAGTTCGTGCGCGTGCTCGGAAGATATTGCGTGGGGCTGGGCGTGAGAACCTTTGCGGCGCTTAAAAGTTGGGAAGAGGAGCGGCGCGATCCCATCTTGAATGCCTTTGCGCGATATGCGGATGTGCCCGTCATCAATCTTGAATCGGCGATGCATCATCCGTGTCAATCGATGGCAGACATGATGACTATCAAGGAAGACCTGGGCGCGGGACGCAAGCGAGTCCTGCTGACGTGGGCCTGGCATCCGAAGCCGCTGCCGATGGCCGTGCCCAACAGCTTCGCTCTCGCAGCCGCGCAGATGGGACATGAGCTGCTCATCGCGCACCCGAAAGGTTATGAGCTTGATGACGAGTTGATGTTTGAGGTCAAGCGTCAGGCCGAGGGCGCGGGCGGAAATGTGCAGTTGACGAATAATGTGGACGAGGCTTTCGACGGCGCAGAGGTCGTCTATGCCAAGAGCTGGGGCAGCAGCAGGTTTTACGGAGCGCCGGAAAAAGATTTGGAGGCGCGCGCACAATATCGTGATCGCTGGATCGTTGACGAAGAAAAAATGGCGCGCACACGCGACGGTCTCTTTATGCATTGCCTGCCCGTGCGTCGCAACGTGATCGTCACGGACGGCGTGATCGATTCCGCCCGCTCAGTCGTCATAGACGAAGCGGAGAATCGCCTGCATATACAGAAGGCGATCATGGCGAAGCTTTTCGGAGGTGAAACCGCTTGAGCCAGCCGCGTGCGGACATCGTTGACGACCAGCTACGCCTAGACCTCCTGCGCGAGGCGCTGCCATACATTCAACGCTTCAAGGGCAAGACTTTCGTCGTCAAACTCTCGGGCAAAGCGACGGAGGATCGCGCTAATCTGATGTCGCTGGCAGAAGAGTTGGCGCTTCTGCATCAGGTCGGCATACGCATCTGCGTGGTGCATGGCGGCGGAAAACAGTTGAGCGATCTGGCGAAACAATTAGGCGTCGAGCAGACGATCATCAACGGACGACGCGTCACGGACGACGCGACGCTGGAGATGGCGAAGATGATCTTCGCTGGCAAGATTAATACTGAGATTCTGGCGGCGCTGCGCCAGCGCGGCGTAGAGGCCGTCGGATTGTCCGGCGTCGACGGGCAGATTGTGCATGCCGAGCGCCGTCCCGTCAGCGAGATTGTGAACCGCGAGACGGGCGAGCGTTCCTCCGTGGACTTCGGTCACGTCGGCGACATCTTGAGCATCAATACAAGATTGTTGTGTGTGCTGCTCGATCAGGGCTACCTGCCCGTCGTCTCTTCGCTCGGCGCGGATGCGGAAGGGATGATCTTTAACATCAATGCCGACACCATCGCTTCGGAAATCGCCGTTCGCTTAGAAGCCGAAAAACTTATCCTGCTCTCTGATGTTGACGGAATATATTTAAGCGCGGGCGAAGATGAGACGAAAGTATCGCGGCTGACGAGCGCGGAGGCAGAAGCGCTGATCGAGCAGGGCAAGGCGACTGGCGGGATGATTCCGAAGCTGCAATCGATCACGGCGCTGCTTCGTCGCGGCGTCAAAAGCGCTCACATCATCAACGGCACAAAACGCAATGCGCTGCTCTCCGAAATCTTCACAGACAAGGGCACGGGCACGATGATCGTCGCAGAAGAGCAGGGAGGAGGGCGGAGGGATGAAAAGGGTTGAGTGAATCGTTCAGTGAGCTATTAACTCAACTACTTCATCCCTCATCCCTCCGCCCTCATCCCTTAGTGTTACCCTTCGCCACGGTCGCGCAGGCGGACAAGTTCTTCGATTGAGAGATTGCCGAGGCCGCGATCTTTCAGGCGCTGGATAAAGGCCGCCGACACGCCGTGATCGCGTAAGAGTATTAGTTGATCCGGCGTCGCATGGCTGTAGCCTAGCTGCTTGATCTCCTTAACAAAATTTACGCTCACGCCGTGATCCCTCATCCTGACCAGTTGTTCGATGGTGATGCCCGTATAGCCTAGTGCCGATAACTCTCTTATATATCCTGTGCTGACGCCGTGATCGCGCATTCTGACCAATTGGTCGAGCGAGAGTTTGTCGTAGCCCGACGCCTTCAACTCTTTGACGAAGTCCGTGGTGACGCCGTGGTCTCTGGCCCGGACGAGCGTCTCCGCCGAGAGACGATCATAACCGAGCGCCGTCAGTTCTCTGATAAAGCTCAGGGTTACGCCGTGATCGCGCATCCGAATCAGGTCTTCGACGTTATTCAAAGTGTAGCCCAGCGCTTTGAGCCCACGGACGTAGTCGAGCCGCACTCCGTGAGTGCCCATCTGTATCAATTGATCGAGCGACGGGCGCTCATATCCTTGCGCCTTGATCTCTTCGACGAGCGCCAGACTCACGTCGTGCATCGCCATGACGAACTGTTGTTGAGCGGTGGGCGCAGAGTAGCCACGGCTCTGCAACTCCGCTGCGAAGCTCTGTGCGGGCGCGAACGTGTAATGCCCTGAGCCTTTGCCGTTCTTGAACCAGCCTTCGCAGTTGAATGTCCCTGCATCCCTCTTAAACTGGAACTGGACGGCAGAGCCCGAAGAGGACATCGCCTGCTCGCGCGTGAGTCCCTGCAACTCCGTGGGCTTGACCAGAAAAGAGGTGTTGCTGTTGTACTCGTTGCCGTTTTTACGCAACTCATAGCGCAGCGTCATCTGAACTTTGTCGTCACCGTTGATGTACTCTATGAGCCACTGGCCCGTGAACCCATCCTGTGCGAGCGTGTTGTTCGTATATGACACGGGGACGCAGCCGAGTACGAGGGTGAGCGCCGCTATCGTTGACCAGATACGGATTCTGTAGTCTGCAAATAATCGCCGGAGAAATGTTTGGCCTACGGCGTGTGAGACTTGAAATGTCTTCATCGAATACCTCCTGTGGATTTTATGATGCGTGTGTGAAAAATCGTCCCGGAATCGCGTGCGCGTTTCCCATTTCTGCAAATATAAACACCGCCCTCGCCCGTTTTGTGGCAGAAACCCCCTGGGTTTCAACCCGTCCCTTGATAACTAATATTAATCACTGCAAAAGGCATGCCCTTTAGTGTTGACCATTTGACTCTTCGCGCCCGACAATTACCGGCAGATGGATGCTGTAAAAAAGGGAAGTGCGCATAAAAACACTGAGCGAAAGGGGCGCGTGCTGAGCCGCTTCGCGCAAAGACTGTTTGCCGAGTGGAAACGTCTAGGATTGCCGACGGAGCAGGAAGCGGTCGTCGTGGCCGTCTCGGGCGGGGCTGATTCGATGGCGCTGCTGCTCGCGCTGGACGAGTTGTCCGGCAGTGGTCGACTGGCGCTCGCCGTTACGGTTGCGCATCTGGATCACGGATTGCGTGGAGAGGCGGGCGCGAGCGATGCAAGGTGGGTCTCGGAGCAGGCGAGCGCTTTGGGTTGCGAGGTGGTGCTGGGAAACGCTGCTGTGAAAGTGCGCGCTACAGAGACGCGAGATAATTTGGAACAGGCGGCGCGGCGCGCTCGTTATGAGTTCCTGGGCTCAGTCGCCTTTGAGAAAAAAGCGCGTGTGGTGCTGGCCGCGCATACTCTGGACGATCAGGCGGAGACAGTGCTGCTCAGGCTCTTGCGCGGGAGCGGCGCGGAAGGTTTAAGCGGCATAGAGCCTGTGCGCATGCTCTTTGAAAAGAATGGTGTGTTGCTCGCGAGGCCGCTACTGGGTTGGGCGCGTCGTGCGGACACGGAAGCGTATTGTCTTGAGCGCGGCATCGTGCCCAGAGTCGACGCGATGAACCGGGATGAAAGGTATGCGCGCGTGCGTGTGCGCAGGAACTTGTTGCCGCTGATGCAGACATTCAACGGGCGCATCGTAGAGGCTCTGGCGCGTATGGCACAACTGCTGCGCGAAGATTCGGCGGCGCTCGAAATGGCTGCCGCAGAGTTGCTGGGTCAGGCGAGCGCGCAGGACTCTGATAAAAAGAACGCACAGCAGCCGCAGATGTTAGCTCCTCTTCGCGTGGAGGTGCTGAAGGTTGCGCCTCCTGCCTTGCGCCGCAGAGCTTTGCGGCAGTGGATTGCGAGGGGGCGCGGCGACCTTAGACGCCTGGAGATGGCGCATCTCTTGGCGGTCGAAAATTTACTTGAGGGCGAGCGTGGAGGGCGCAGGATTGAGCTGCCGGGCGGCGCAAGTGTTAAGAGAAAACGCGGGCTGCTCTATTTCGACCTCAAAAGAGTTGAAAAAGGGGACGCCGCCGTCTAAAATTAAAACTTGTCGAGCCGCCGCGCAAGGAGCGAGCGGTTTTTCGTTGGGGCTCACACTTTCGAGGCGCAAGTTTAATGGCCGAGATCAAAGAAGTTTACAGCGCGGCGCAGATCGCCGAACGAGTGCAGGCGCTCGCGGGCGAGATCAGACAGGCGACAGAAGCGAGAGAGCTGACCGTTTTGGGCGTCCTCGACGATAGCTTTATCTTCCTGGCAGACCTTCTACGCGCTCTAAGGATTCCCGTTCGCACGGCCTTCGTCCGCTACGATCACCAGTCACACGGCGGAATTCAGGATATTTCTTTTAGCACTCGCATGGATTTGACGAACCGTGATGTAGTGCTGGTCGAAGGCGTGCTTGAGACGGGCGTGACGCAGGAATACCTGATCAAGCAACTGGGCGCGCACGGAGCAAAGAGCGTCAGGCTGTGCGTGCTGGTCGATAAACCCGACCGCAGGCGGCTGGATTTGCGGCCGCACTGGTGCGCTTTTGAAACGCACGAGGATTACGTCTTCGGCTATGGCTTAGGCTTTCAGGAGCGTTACAGGGAACTGCCGTTTCTGGCGACTTTTGTCGAGTAAAACCGGGCTTCCGTCTTTGAATTTCGATGCTTAAAGGATGCGCCCGCCCCTGTGCAAAAGGGCACAACGCGGGTCGACGGGAAGGCATCCAAACTGCTGCGGTTGACCGGAATAAAAGCACAAATCGCGCTCTCCTTCCGGCCCGGCCTTTTATCTTTAGATTTTCGGAGAGCGACAAAGGATGCCGTTATGGGTTATGATCGGCATCGGAGGCAAGAAACATTTTGAGTTCTACGGCGAGACAAAT
>DATLMN010000342.1:0-3941 GCA_035537255.1 Pyrinomonadaceae bacterium
TTTAGTCGGCACGCCGCTACACGCTCGCGAAACTGCTCCCACGTCTCGCCACCGTGCGGATAACGACCGCAGGCCCATGCTTCGACGACCTTGGTATCGGATGGCCACCAGCGCCTGTGTATGTCCGCGTCGTGTGCCCCAGCGCTAGCCTCTATCTCAGCGCGCACCGCTTCGTACTCGCTGCGGAACTGCGCATCTTCTTCACAGAGCAGAGGCGCAAGCTCGCGATAGATTTGATGAAAGTCGAACTCGTTCCATCCCGCCTCGACGACGACTTCGGGAAAGGGAATACCAGCATCACTGTAAGCCGCGCGCACTTGCGCCGCAGTCTGTTGCTGGCGCGACAGAGCGCCCGTGTACGCGGATGCGAATTCTATTCCCTGCGAAACAAAGTATTCGCCGAGCAATCGCGACTGCGTTTGTCCGAGTTCGGATAGTGAATCATAAGCGCCTCGCGTGCCCGCCTGCCCGTGACGCACTAGATAGATGCTGCTCAAACTTTGATTGCCCCGCCTTCGCTCTTTCAGTTTAATGAGTTACACGCGCTCGTTCACAAATGATAGCGGCCAGCCTTGATGATGGAATCTGCTATCCGACGCCGTGCCGCGACCGTGTTGAAGGGCACATGCCGCGTGAGTCTTTGCACTTTGTCCAGAAGCTCTGCGGCTTCGCTTTCGTCTACCAGCGCCGCGACGATCTGCTTGGCGGAGTGTGCCAGGCGATCAGCCGCATCGCTGGCATAGACACGCGTTATATCAATCTGCACTGCGCCGCTCGCTTCGCCGCGCGCCGAGACTATTTTTTCCGTGCGCAGGATCGCGCTTTCGAGCGCGTAGACTTCCGCTGCAATATCCGCGACGTGCCCGAGCACCTCCTGCTCGCGCGCTAGCGCGTCGCCGTACGCCGCCACAGCACGACCCAGCGTGAAGATCAGGAGTCGCCTGGCGCGCGACAATAAATCACGCTCGGCTGATAAGAAGGAATCAGCAGGCTCTGAAGCATCATCGGTCTTAGAAGAATCATCCGTGTCATTGAGAGCGCGCTCGGCGCTCTCCGCTGTGAAGAGATGCGTCGTCGCGCTATTTTTCAAAAGGCGTGTAGGGATAATCAGACGGTTGATTTCGTTCGTGCCCTCGTAGATACGCGTGATGCGCGCGTCGCGGTAAGCGCGCTCTGCCGGAAACTCTTTTGAATAACCGTAGCCGCCGTAGACCTGCAACGCCTCGTCCACGACGAAGGCCAGCGCCTCGCTCGTCCAGACTTTAATGATAGAGCATTCGACGGCGAAGCTCTCTATGGTTTTCAAAACCTGCAAAGTATCTTCAGCCGGGACTCGTTCGAGCGCGCGATCCACGTCGCCGAGCGTGCGATAAACCATCGCATCGCCGACGAAACAGCGTACGGCCATCTCGCCCAGCTTTTGCTTAATCATCCCGAACTCGCTGATGGATTGGCCGAACTGCTGTCGCTCTACGCTGTAGCGGACGGCGCGTGTTAAGGCTTGCTTGGCTGTGCCGATGTTGCGCGTGCCGAGTTTCAGGCGACCTAGATTCAGGATGTTGAAGGCGACTTTGTGCCCTTCGCCTACGCGGCCTAGCACGTTCTCGGCGGGCACGCGTACATTTTCCAGAATCAGCGCCGTCGTGGATGAGCCGTCTAAGCCTAGCTTCGGCTCTTCACGACCGCTCGTGACGCCCATCTCGCGCTCGACGATAAAGGCCGTGAATTTTTCGCCGTCGACTTTCGCAAAGATGGTAAAGAGGTCTGCGAAGCCGCCGTTGGTTATCCACATCTTCTGGCCGCTGAGCACGTAATGTGTGCCGTCTGCGTCGAGCGTTGCTTTCGTGCGTGCCGCGAGCGCGTCCGAGCCAGAGCCCGGCTCTGTCAATGCATAGGCGGCGATCCATTCGCCGCTCGCCAGTCGCGGCAGGTAACGCGCCTTCTGCTCTTCTGTGCCGAAGTAAACCAGGGGAAGTGTCCCGATGGTCGTGTGTGCGCCGAGCGATCCGGCGAACGAGGGCATGACGCCGATCTTCTCACCGACATAGGCGGAGCTGACTTTGTCGAGCCCCAGACCGCCGTAAGCTTCCGGGATGTCGACGCGAAGCAGGTCAAGCTCTCCGGCCTTCAACAACAGCTCGCGCGTCAAGGCCCAGTCTTTAGCGTGAATCTGTTCGTCACGCGGCAGAACTTCTGCGCGCATAAAATCCTCTGCGATGCGACCGAACATCTGTTGTGCGCCGGAGAGGTCTTCGCGCGTGAATACCTGATCGGCCGTGACCTCGCCTGTCAGGAATCTCGCCGCACCGACGGACTTGATAGTATCTGTCTCCGCTGACATGATTTTTAAAGACTCTTTTCTATAGGCTTGATTAAATCCCGCTTATATCAGTTTTCAGTTGAACGTAAAGAATGTCTGGACTCACCACAGAGGCACAGAGAACACGGAGGAAGCACGGAGGCTTGAATCTCTAACTCTCTGTGTCATCTCTGTGCTCTCCGTGTCTCTATGGTGATATGCCTCTTCACATGCACTCAATTGAAATTTGCTCCGGGCATGATCGCTCTTCGTGACTTTGTTGACGCAGAGCGCCGTTCGGATGTATAACAACCTACCGGACGGTCGGTAACATAGCATTCTGGCCTTTAGCGCACAAGCTCTTCGTGCATCCAGACAATCCTTACAAAAGGTACACATGAAGGCCCAAAAAAAATCGACACCGAATAACGAGCGCCAGGCGGAAATCTATCGCACAGCGGCGGAAATAATCCTGCGCAAGGGTTATGACGCGACCTCCGTCAATGACATTGCCAATGCTCTGGGCATGACCAAAGCGGGTCTCTACCATTACATACACGGCAAGAAAGAACTGCTCTTCGACATCATGAATTACGGTATGGAGGAGCTTGACAGAGAGGTCGTGACACCCGCGCGCGCCATCAATGATGCGAGTGCGCGTCTGCGCTTTATGATCGCCAGCCACGCGATGCTGGTGACCAGAGGACAGGGCGCTGTCACTATTCTCGTAGACGAAATGCCTGCGCTCACGCCCGCACAAAACAGAGAGATCACGCGCCACAAACGCGCCTACTTCGACTTTCTGCGCAACACCTTGAAGCAGCTTAAGGAGGAAGGAAAACTGCTCGACGTGGATACGACCGCCGCGACTTTCACGCTGCTCGGGATGGTCTTGTGGCCGTCGCGCTGGTTTAGACACGACGGCGCGCTCTCCTCGGAACAGGTGGCCGAAGAGATCGTCAAGATCGCCTTTCAAGGTCTCTTGCGCCCAGAATCGCGCGCCGCACAGCGAGGCTTAAAGGTGGTAAAAAACTGAAGCGCTTCCATCTCGAACGCGAGCAGCACGACTTCTTAGCATGAATATCCTCGTTTGTCTCAAGCAGATTCTAGACCCGGAAATACCTGCGCGCGACTTTCGCGTCAACACACAGAAGCGCGAAGCGGAGCAGGGCTCTGCCAATCTAGTGACCAACATCTTCTGCGAGAATGCGCTCGAAACAGCCTTGCAGTTTCGCGAGCGCGCAGGTGAAGCCAAAATCACTGTGCTCTCCTTTGGTCAACCTTCTGCGGAAGATTCGCTGCGCAAAGCCCTGGCGATGAAAGCGGACGCCGCCGCGCTCATCGTCAGCGAAGGCAACACGAACCCTGACTCGCTCGCTGTGGCGCGCGTGCTCGCCGCCGCCATACGCAAGCTCGGCACGTTCGAGCTGATTATGGTCGGGCGCGAAGCAGGGGATTGGGGCGCTGGACAGACGGGCGGGTTGATCGCCGAAGAGCTGGGTCTGCCCTGCGTCTCGTTTGTCGATCACATAGAGCTGGCTGAAGGTCGTCTGCGCCTGAAGCGACAGACGGACACCGGTTGGGAAATAATCGAAGCGTTGACGCCCGTCGTCCTGACCGTCACCAACGACGAACATAACGT
>DATLMN010000343.1:0-29574 GCA_035537255.1 Pyrinomonadaceae bacterium
TGGCCGCCAGCTTGCCGACGATGTGCGCGGCGACCGCACGGCGCTCTTTCTGGCCGGAGCGACGGGTGGCGTCGCGCACACATCGTCTCGTTCCAGGGGCCTGCTGGCCGCAGCCGGAACGGGCACGATCTTTCTCACACATATTGAGAAGCTCTCGCCGGCGGCGCAGCGCGTGCTCTCATCAATCCTGGCGGCGGAACGTTACACGCCGGTTGGCGATCCTTATCCGCGCGCCATCTGCTGCCGCATCATCGTCGCGACGCGCGAACCGCTGATGCGTTGGATGAACGACCTCAATATCGAATGGCGGCTGGCGGACATCCTGGGCCGCGTCGCGATCTGCGCAGAGGAAGTGGTCAGCAGTTTGAAGATCGAAGAATTTAAGACCGAACAGATTTACGTTTCCCACCCCAGCACACTTGCGGCGGCGAGCTAAAGTGGCTCGAGCAAAGCAGGGCGAGATCGGTGGCGAGTGTTCCCTCCAACACCGTCACCGCATTTTGTTTTAGCCGACGGCTTCAAAAAGAGAGAGCGCACAGGGTGGACTTTTCCGCTCTCAAGCCCGCACGCGCCGTGCGCTCCTTATTCCGTCCCATTTATTCGACGAACTCAACGGCGACGCGCGTAGGGATAATACCGCGCTCGTAGCCTTCCGCGAGCAGTCTGCGCACAGCCTCGCGCCCGCGCTCCGTATAATCGAGCGTCAGGTCGTTGACCCACATCGCGACGAAGCGATCCGCCAGCGCCGTCTCCATGTCGCGCGCGAACTGCATGGCGTAAGAGAGAGCGTCCTCACGATGATCCAGCGAGTAACGTATGCTCTCGTGCAGATAGCCGGAGACTTTGCGCATCAACTCCGGCCCCAGGTCGCGCCGTATGACGTTGCCGCCCATCGGCAACGGCAGTCCTGTTCTTTCGTGCCACCACTCGCCAAGGTCCAGAACTTTGTGCAGGCCCATCCGTTGATAAAAGAGCTGCCCCTCGTGAATCAAGAGCCCAGCGTCGGCGCGCCCCTCCTGCACAGCCTCAATGATCTGATCGAAGGGGACGACCTCGTATTCAAAAGAGGGATTAAAGATACGCAGGGCCAGAAAGGCGCTCGTGAGCACACCGGGCACGGCGACTTTCAAATTCGATAAATCCTCAGCCGACACTGGTTCACGCGCCACGACAATCGGCCCGTAGTTATCGCCTATGGATGCGCCGTGCGGCAGGAGCGCGTACCTGTCCGCGATGTAAGCGTAAGCATGAAAGCTAATCGCCGTCACATCGTAAACCCCGCGCATCGCCTTTTCGTTGAGGCTCTGAATATCTTCCAGCACGTGCTCGAATTTCAGGTCGCCTGTATCAATCTTATTGGTCGCCAGCCCGTAAAACATAAACGCATCGTCGGAATCTGGCGAATGCGCGACTGTGATCGTGCGTGTTTCAGTTGCAGTTGTCATCACTTTCCCTGAGGTTGACTCCTTGCTTTCATGCGTTTTTCAATCTCTTTAGTAATGGATTTAATTAAACCGGGGTTATTCGGGAAACTCACGAGCGGAGTATGTTTCCAGAGGACATCCAGGCCGCCGCTTTTCGGCGCAACCAGAAAAACCACCGCCGAAGGCAGTGTCATTGCGTCTCCTTCACTTTCTCCCACGCCGGGAATTTCCATCGTTGTGTTGTAAACGACAAGCGAAATGTCAGCCTGTGAGAGGTCGGAAACGGTTTCGATTCTACCGTACGTATTGGCCTCGCCTGCGTTCCATTGGTTGATCCAGTTAATGAGATCATCCGGTGATCGGGGAGCATCAAAGAAGAAATGCAGCTTCAGAGGATTTGAAGCCGTTAAGCCGCCGGATTCTTTAAGAGTGACGACGGTTGAAGGCGATACGTTCAGGCGTACGCGGAGCCTGTCGAATTCGTCCCTGCCGATAAATAGCACTCCGTATATATGATTGACTTTGACCTTTCGATCACCGATGCGCTCATCTTTAGTCCTGTAAAAGACCCGCACACGCATACCTATCGGTATCTCTGAAACGGGCGGTTGGGTGACGCTGTTGTCTAACAGCATCGCCTGAAAATCTTCATCAAGACGGCCCGTAAAGGATTTCTGTTTTTTATCCAGAGAGGTGATCGTAATTTCGCGCGTGCTTTCATTGACGGATTCGACTCTTCCCCTCCATGAGCTGGTTCCCGTCACCCTCTGCGACAAAGCGGTCAGCGTGCAGGTCAAGATAAAAGCGACGACGAAAATGGCTCTGACCATGAAATATTTCCGGGTAAAGAAAGAGATTCAATTGCCTGGCTGTTTTCTAAGCAGTAGCGGCTTCACGCACAACAGGATTGTAGAGCGTGTCGCGCTCGACGGCCTCGAAACCTGCGTCTTCGATGAGCGTGATGATCTCCTGTTTGGTCATCTTGACCTCGCCGCCGGCCTCTACGGAGTAGCTCTCCGTCAATTCGCCGCCATCAGTGATCGTGCCGTCCAGGTCGTTTGCACCGTAGTGGAGCGCGACCTGCGCCAGTCGTTTGCCTAGCATCACCCAGTACGCCTTGATATGCGCGAAGTTGTCCAGCATCAGGCGCGAGACGGCGATGGTCTTCAGAGAGTCCACTCCGGAAGGGCCTGGCAGATGAGAGAGCTGTGTGCCGGGCGGATAAAAGGCGAGCGGGATAAAACACTGGAAGCCGCCAGACTTTTCCTGCTGCTCGCGCAGGCGTAACAGGTGATCTACGCGGTCTTCAATAGATTCTATATGGCCGTAGAGCATCGTCGCGTTGGTCTTGATTCCGGCGGCGTGGACTTTGCCTGAAAGCTCAAGCCAGCGGTCGCCGTCGCATTTGTGCGTGCAGATCATGGAGCGGGTCGGCTCGCGAAAAATCTCCGCGCCGCCGCCCGGACACGAATCCATCCCGGCGCTCTTTAACAGCTCGATGACGGCCTCGTCCGACATCTTGTAAAAGTGGGCGAAGTGGTCAAGCTCGACCATCGTAAACGCCTTGAGATGAAGCTGCGGATAGGCGCTCTTCAGTTCGGAGAGCAGGTCTGTGAAATAGCTAAACGGCAGCTTGGTGTTCAAACCGCCGACGATGTGCAACTCCGTCGCGCCCTCGCGCACAGCTTCTCCTGCAATCCGCAGCGAGTCCTGAATATTGTGCGTGTAGGCGTCCGCCTCTCTGGGCGTGCGGTAAAAGTTGCAGAACTTACAGTCCGCGTAACAGACGTTGGTCGGATTGAAATGGCGATTGACGTTGAAGTAGGTCGTGCGCCCGTGCATGCGTCGCCTGACCGTATCGGCCAGCTTCGCTAGAGACGCCAGATCATCGGTCGCGTAAAGCGCCAGTCCGTCTTCAAAGGAGAGCCGCTCGCGGGCGTCAACTTTGGCACTGATTCGTTCAAGCTTAGGGTCGTGTGAAAAATTCATCGTGTTTTATCTGAGAAAGCGCGTCACATTAAACAGGGCCGCGCCGCCAAAAGTCGCGAACAGTATCAAGCTCACGAAAGCGTTGGTCGTAAAGAACGCCGCGTTCAGTCGCCTGAGATCGCCCGCCCGCACCAGCGTATGCTGATAAACCAGCAGCGCGCCCGTCGCGATCACACCAACAAGAGCCAGCGGCCCAAGGTGCGTCACCAAGTATAACGCGACGAGCGTGACAAAAGCATCCGCATGGAACAGGCGCGAAATCCAGAGCGCACGCCCTATACCCAATCTTCGCGGAATCGAATGCAATCCGGCCTCGCGGTCAAACTCCGTGTCCTGGCACGCATAGAGCACATCGAACCCTGCGGTCCACAGCAGCACGACGAGCGAGAGCAGCAGCGGCACAGGGCTATCGAGCGCGCCGCGCACAGCTATCCACGCGCCCGTCGGAGCAATCGAGAGACACCAGCCGAGCACCAGATGCGAGAGCATCGTCCAGCGCTTCGTGTACGAGTAGAGAAGTATTGAGCCGAGCGCGACGGGCGCAAGGATGAGCGTCAGGCGGTTGAGCATCATTGCCGCGAGAAAAAAGAGCGCGGCAGAGATGAATGTAAAGGCGCGGACGAAGCCGACGGAGAGTGTGCCGGAAGGAATCGCCCGATTGCTGGTGCGCGGGTTACGCGCATCGTACTCGCGGTCGACAAGGCGATTAAAAGCCATCGCGCACGAGCGCGCGCCGACCATCGCCAGCGTTATCCAGAAAATCTGCTTAATGCTCGGAAGGCCGCCCGCAGCCAGCACCGCTCCCAAGAAGGCGAACGGCAGAGCAAAAAGCGTATGCTCGATCTTGATCATTTCGAGCGTCGTTCTGATGTTTCGTGCTGTTGCTGTCAACATAAACTTTCAAGGCCACGAGTCCTAAGCCTTACGCTTCCCTTTATCAAGCATCCCGTGGCCCTATCCTCAAACCTTTACAAAGCAAAGGCCGGGCCACTCAGGAAACCAGCCAAAACGTGGGCTTTCAACCTCCGCACCCTTGCAATTCGCCATCTGCTACGCGCCGCTCTCGCACTCTGCCAAAGCCCCTGAAAGGGGCGATAGAGTGTAGCCCACGGCGTCAGCCTTGGGAACAATCAGCAATTAAGGATGAGAAAGCCCAGTGAGGGGCGACAGAGGTTCATGGTTGTGTGCTCATCAAGATTGAGCATCTTTCGCTCCTCGCGGGGCTCTGACAATTTTAACAATGCCATCCCCAAGGCTCGCGCCGTGGGCTACACTCTATCGCCCCTCACGGGGCTTTTTCTTAATCGTCACTCGTCACTTGCCACTGCCTTCTCATCGCCTTTCCAACTTGTGGCCTGCGAGTGCGGCACGCCGAATTGGTCTAGGATGCGAAAGACAAGGTGATCGACCAGTGCCTCGATTGATGTGGGGCGATGATAAAAGCCCGGACTGGCGGGAAGAATACGCGCCCCTGCGTGGGACAGCTTCAACATGTTCTCAAGATGAATGGCGCTCAGCGGCGTCTCGCGCGGGACGAGGACGAGCTTGCGGCCTTCCTTCAAGGTCACGTCGGCCGCGCGGTGAATCAGATTCGTGCCAGCGCCGGAAGCGATTGCGCCGAGCGTGCCCATCGAACAGGGAACGACGATCATCCCTGCCTGCATGTGTGACCCGGAAGCGGGAGTCGCAGCCAGATTGTCCAGGCGATGCAGTCGAATCAGCTTTGAATCGCGCGCGAGTCCGACCCAATCGTTGATACGCTTATCGTCCGCGTCTCGCAGGTCTGCGCCCAGCTCGACGCGCGCAACCGTTTGTGCGGACTCCGACATAATCAGGTTGATGCGCTCGCACGCGCCGCTCGACGCTAAGAGTTGAAGCGTGCGATGCGCGTAGACAGAGCCGGATGCTCCGGTGATGGCGACGGTCAGTTCCATACAAAGAGGTCTGGATTTTACGTGCCCGCGAAGGCCAAGCGCAAGCGAGCGCATTTCAAGGCGAGTCGCATTGGATGCTAGAATGGCCCAACCAAAGGACTGCGCTCAGGAAGAGAAGCGAACTGTAATGAGTCTGACAGAGATAGAAAAGTTACTGCGCGCGCACCAGAGCGGCGAAATGGGGACGAAGGATGCGGCGCGTCTGATCAACGATCTTCATTATGAAGACATAGGCTACGCGCGCGTCGATCACGACCGCGCTGCTCGCCAGGGCTTTCCCGAAGTCGTCTTCGGCGCGGGCAAGACGCGCGCACAAATCGTCGGCATCATCGAACGCCTCGCGGCACGCTCTCCTAACCTGCTCGTCACGCGCACGGACGAAGGCACATACGGCGAGGTACGCAACGTCGTGACAGATGCCGAGTGGCACGAGACGGCCAGACTTATACGGATTCGCAGGGACAAGACTGAATTGGGAGTAAGCGAGATCGCCGTCGTCACGGCGGGCACGAGCGATATTCCCGTGGCGGAAGAGGCTGCACTCGTGGCCGAGACGATGGGCAATCGCGTGCGTCGTATCTGGGACGCTGGTGTCGCGGGTATTCACCGCATCCTCGCGGAACGCGACCTGCTGAGAAGATCGCGCGTCTGTATCGTCGCGGCAGGAATGGAGGGCGCGCTCCCCTCCGTCGTCGGCGGGCTGGTCAGCGTGCCCGTCGTCGCCGTGCCGACGAGCATAGGCTACGGCGCATCGTTTAATGGAGTGGCGGCGCTGCTGGGGATGCTTAATTCCTGTGCTTCAAACGTAACGGTCGTCAATATAGATAACGGCTTCGGAGCAGGCTTCGTCGCGAGCCTGATCAATCGCCGTTGGGAAGCGCCCCCGGAGTAAAAACTAATCAGCCGACGAACGCTTGCAAAAGCTCCGGGCATATTCGACCGACTGAAATCATTTGATCCATTCCGGGTAAAACCAATCTTGCAATCATCCATCCCCGCTCAAAGCAGAAACGAGAGAAAGAAAGGAGTGCGGGCGTGCGCGCTTTTGCTGGTCACGCTTCTGTTTCCCTTTTCGTTCGCGGGATGCGGCGCGCGTCGCACGCCAAATCTTGAGCGCATCTTTATGGAAGCGCGCGCGCGCACGGGCAAGCGTCCGCTGATTATCATTCCCGGAATCTTAGGCTCGCAGCTCGTCAACTACGAGACGGGCGAAGAGGTCTGGCCCTCCATCTTCCGCTCGTCCGACGATGGTTTGAGCCTTCCCATCTCGCCCGATCTGGCTGGGAATCGAGACAAGCTGGTGGCGCGCAAGATTGTTGATACGATACGGCTCGCCAAGCTCGCGCCGGAAGTCTACATCTATCACGAGCTGCTCGACGCGCTCAAAAAGTATGGCGGCTATCGTGAGGGTGATTGGGCCAACCCGGGCGCTGACGGCGACCACGATACTTTTTATGTTCTTCCTTACGACTGGCGCAGAGATAACGTAGAGACGGCGCGCGATCTCATCCAACGCCTGGAAACCTTAAAGCGCAAGTTGAATCGGCCGGACCTGCGCTTTAACGTCATAGCGCATTCGATGGGCGGGCTGGTCGCGCGTTATGCGGCGATGTACGGCGATGCGGATTTACCGATGGAAGCCGCGCCAAAGCCTTCATGGGCGGGCGCTCAGCATCTCGATAAGATTTTTATGTTCGGCACGCCGAACGAAGGCTCTATGAACGCCTTCGCTATTTTGTTGGAAGGCTATTCGATCACAGAGGGACTGCGTCGTCCGATACGACTGCTCAACAAGCTCTCGCGCGAAGATGCTTTGACCGCGCCTTCGATCTTTCAACTGCTGCCGCACAGCGCCTCCGTCCGCTTTCTGGACGAGAATTTAAAGCCCGTCGAGATAGACCTCTATGATCCGGAAGTATGGCGGCGTTACGGCTGGTCGCCCATCATGGATGAGGATTTTCGCCAGCGTTATGTGACGGGGAAAACCTTTGGCGACTATGCGCCCTTTAGCGGCGGCTCGCTCGCTGAGCTGGATGCATATTTCGCCACGGTGCTCCGTCGCGCCAAACGTTTTCACGAAGCGCTGGACGCAGCCATAGAGGGCGAAGCGCCCGTCACCATGTTCGCCTTCGGCGGCGATTGCGAAGAGACTCTGGCCGCGCCCGTCATCCTGCGCGACGAGAAAAAGGGGCACTGGTTAACGATCACGCGTCCCAGAGATTTTCGTACCTCTGCGGGACGCCGCATCACGCGGCGCGAGGCGACGCTGGCGATGTACGCGCCCGGCGATGGCCGCGTGACGCGCCGCTCACTGCTTGCCGAAGACCTCGCCGAAGGACGACGCAAGAGCGCCATCTTCAACACGGCGCTCCCCATCGTCTATGCCGTCTTCGCCTGCGACCTCCACGGCGACCTGCAAAACAACAAGACCCTACAGGACAACGCACTCACGGCTTTAGTCAGCGAAGCGATGAAGTAAGGGATGAAGGATGAGGGATGAGGGATGAAAGGGGTTTGAGTGGTTGATTCACTTGAAGGGTGATTCAATTATTTCATCCCTCATCCTTCATCCCTCATCCCTTTATTGTGCTGGAATGGCTGTGTACAACTCGTCTGCGAGGTCCGGGTCTAGGGTGCGTAGGATGTTGTATTGCTCAAGGGCGCTGTCGCGATTGCCGATGGCGATGTAGCCTTTGCCCAGATTGAAATAGGCGCGTGAGAAATCTGGTTTCAAAAGCGTCGCCTGACGAAAGGCCGCGACCGCATCTTCCGCGCGGTTGAGCTTAACGTAAGCTTCGCCCAGACTGTTGTAGGCTTTCGCGTCGCCGGGTCTGAGCTGTATCAGTTGATTGAGCGCCCAGACCACATCCTTGAAGCGGTTCAGCTTCATGTAAGCCACGCTCAGCCTCTCATAGGCGTTGGCATAATCCATCCGTACGCGCACGGCTCGCCTGTATGAAAGTATCTCGTCATCCGTGCGCCCCTGCTTGCCATAAGCTAATCCTAGCGCGTAATGCGTTTCCGGATTGTCTGGATCGAGCCGGAGCGCCTGCTTGTAAGCGTCGATTGCTTCCCTGAACTGGTTGGAATGGAAATAGGCCAGGCCCATGTTGAAGTAGGACTCTGCGGAATCTGGCCTCAGGGTGATGACCTGTCGCGAGGACTTGAGCGCTTCACTGTGGCGTCCAAGCTTCTCATTACAGAAACCGGATTGGGCCCATGCTTCTGCATACTTCGGATCGGCATCCGTCGCTTTTTTGAAATAGACGAGCGCCGTCTCGCAATCGTCACGGGAAAGAAACCCGAGTCCCTGTGTGTAGAATCTCTCGGCGGTCGCGCGCTGGCTCTTGACAGTATCTTCACTTAATCCGCCAAGCGTGCGCGGCGCGTTCTGCTGGACTTGCAATTGCGCGACGCGCTCCGAGGGAATAGCGAAGTTGAGGCTCTGTCCTTCCGTTAATTGCAGAGTCGCCACGCCGATCACCTGTCCCTGCATATTGACGACGGGACTGCCGCTAGAGCCGGGCGAGATGGGCGCTGTGATCTGAATAATGCGGCCGAAGCTCGGAATATCGCGCACGGCAGAGACGATGCCGTCAGAGACGCTGCCCTCCAAGCCTAAGGGGTTGCCGATGACGACGACGCGCTCGCCCTCCTGCGGAGTGGTGCGCACCACGGTCAAGGGACTGACGAGCGACGCAGGGACATCGACCTGCAAGAGCGCGATGTCGCCAGCGCCGTCGACGGCCAGCACGCTGCCCACGTTATAAGCATTGCCGTTGGTCAAATGGACTTCAGCCTTGTACGCTTTTTCGATCACGTGCCGGTTGGTGATGATGCGGTTCGGCCCTGTAAAGAAACCGCTGCCGCGCGCCAGTCTTTGACCACGGCTATCGTAAGTAATGATCGAGACCACGGAGGGCTTGATGCGCCTGACCAGCTCTGGCAGCGCGTCCTGTGCGTGTGTGGGAAAAGCAGCGATGAAGAGGATGACGGCGGCGAGGACGAACTTTAATTGAGTGTATGGAGCGTTGCGGTTCACCACAGAGACACAGAGGACACGGAGGAAGCACAGAGAAATAAGCTCAAGCCTCTGTGTTGCCTCTGTGCGCTCTGTGTCTCTGTGGTGAGATGTGATTTCCAATTTACTCAACTCTATATCTAATTCGTGAAATGAAATTTCAGAGCCCGGCGAGCGCCAGCTTCTGCACACGCTCGACGATGTCCGAGAGCTTGACCTCTTCGGTGCGTTTGGTCTTTCTGTCGAACAGCTCGACCGCGCCTTCCGTGATCTTCTTGCCCACGGTGATGCGATAGGGAATGCCTATCAGGTCTGCGTCCTTGAACTTGACACCGGCGCGCTCGTCGCGATCGTCCAGGAGGACATCCAGCCCACGCTGCTGTAGAGCCTTGTAGAGTTTCTCTCCGGCCTCGCGCAGCTCGTCCTGTTTGATGTTCGTGATGGTCACGACGCAATCAAAGGGCGCAATCGCCTTGGGCCAGATGATGCCGTCCTCGTCGTGATGAAGCTCTATGGCGGAAGCCATGATGCGCTCCACGCCTATGCCGTAACTGCCCATCACGATGGGGACTTCCTTGCCGTCCTGCGTCAACACGCGCGCGCCCATCGATTCGGAATACTTCGTGCCGAGCTTAAAGATATGGCCGATCTCAAGAGCCTTGCTGATCTGAAGCACGCCTTCGCCGCATTGCGGGCAACCCTCGCCCGATTGAACCGTGCGCAGATCGACCCAACTGTCGACGGGAATATCGCGCGAGAGATTGACCCCGCGCAGGTGATGATCGTCACGGTTTGCGCCCGTCGTCATATTGCGTCGACCCTTCAAGGCAAGGTCTGCGAGGATGCGTATCTCTCTGCCGCCTTCGCGCGCACGAGCCTTCGCGCCGACACCTCCCAGACTGCCAGCGCCTGCGCCGAGCAGTTCGCGTATCTCTTCGGCGTGCGCCGCGCGCACTTCTGCTCCCGCGAGCGAGTCCGACAGCTTCGTCTCGTGCAAAGAGTGATCGCCGCGCAGAAGCGCCAGCACGAATTGCGATTCTTCGTCGCGCGTGGCGACGTAGATGAGCGTCTTAATCTGCTGGTCTGCCGGTGCGCCTCCGGGAAAAGTCGTCAGGTCTTCGATGGTGCGTACACCGGGCGTGGGAAACTCTACGGGCGCGTCCAGTCCGATGCCGTCTTTGATCTCGGGCAGACGCGATTGCGCTTTTTCCAGATTGGCCGCGTAACCGCACGCTTCGCACGTCGCGATCATATCTTCGCCCGCGTCTGTCTTGACCATAAACTCGTTTGAAGCAGAGCCTCCCATCGCGCCTGAGCTGGCCTCTACGATCACATATTTCAGGCCGCAGCGATCAAAGATACGCTTATAGGCTTCGCGCTGATCTTCGAACGAGCGATCAAGGCCCGCCTGATCTATGTCGAACGAGTAGGCGTCCTTCATAATAAACTGGCGCACGCGCAGCACGCCGGATTTGGGACGCGCCTCGTCACGGAATTTTAATTGAATCTGATACCAGACCTGCGGCAGTTGCTTATAAGAACGCAACTCGTGACGCGCGATGCTGGTAAAAATCTCTTCATGCGTCATGCCCAGACAGAGTTCTGCGCCCTTGCGGTCTTTGAGGCGAAACATATTGTCGCCCATCACTGTCCAGCGCCCGGACTCTTCCCAAATCTCGCGCGGGTTCAAAGCGGGCAGAAAAAACTCCTGGCCGCCGATGCGATTCATCTCTTCGCGCAGGATTTGCATGATCTTCAATGCGATGCGCTGCGCGAGCGGCAAAAGGGAATAGATTCCGGCGCTGAGCTGGCGCACCATGCCAGCCCTCAAGAGCAGGCGATGCGAAACGACCTCTGCGTCCGCCGGGACTTCCCTGAGCGTCGGGATAAAGTATTGTGACCAGCGCATGATTAAATGTTTTAAGACTCCTTAAAATGAAATTATAGACTCAGGCGCGCGACCCTTCATTCTCGCGCAGCAGCCACAGGTAAAGCAACCACGCGCGCACCACGTGAGCCGTAAGCCTCCGCCCGAGCTAACACGACGCAGAGACTAAGGCGTCGGCGGCCTATTCCTTCAACGCAAAGCGGTGCTCGCCGGTTTCAACGGTTTCTCGTTGCGGGCTGCCAAAGCCGTGATGTACCATCAAACTTTCAAGCCAGGCGCTCAGAAGTCATCTCGAAAGAGGCACACGCGCAATGAAAATAGCTCTCGCCAGCGATCACGCGGGCTTCGCGGAGAAAGAGCGGCTCAAGCCCCTGCTGCGCGAGCTTGGGCTGGAAGTGGAAGACCTCGGCACTGTGTCCGAAGAGTCCGTCGATTACCCTGATTATGCGCGGCGCGTCGCCGAAGCGGTCGCCAGCGGACAAGCAGAACAGGGCCTGCTCGTCTGCGGCTCCGGCACAGGGATGGCGATTGCCGCCAACAAGGTGCAGGGCGTGCGCGCGGCCGTCGCATGGTCTGAAGAGACAGCGCGGCTGGCGCGCCAGCACAACGACGCCAACGTGCTCGCCTTGGGCGCGCGCACTACGCCCGAAGGCGATATTCCGAAGATCGTGCGCACGTTCTTCGGAACACCGTTCGACGGAGGCCGTCACAATGCGCGCGTCGACAAGATCAGACAGATCGAAGAATCACAATCGTCTTAACGTCAGAGGAGAAGGAATGAGAGATAAGAGGAACGCGCCGCTCAGTGAAGTCGATCCTTTCATCAGCCGCGCGATTGATGATGAAGTTGCGCGTCAGGCCAACGGCCTTGAGCTGATCGCGTCTGAGAATTTCGTCAGCGAGGCTGTGCTGGAAGCGATGGGCTCTGTCTTTACGAACAAGTACGCCGAAGGGTATCCGAAGAAGCGTTACTACGGCGGCTGCGAGTTTACGGACGTGGTCGAGCAGGCGGCGATTGATCGCGCGAAAGAACTCTTCAATGCCGAGCACGCCAATGTCCAGCCGCATAGCGGCGCGCAGGCCAACATGGCCGTCTACCTGGCGGCTGTACAGTACGGCGATCAAATCTTAGGCATGAATCTCTCGCACGGCGGGCATCTGACGCACGGCCATCCGATGAACTTCTCCGGTCTGAGCTACAAAGTGGCCGACTACGGCGTCTCGCCTGAGACGGAGCAGATCGATTACGACCAGTTGCAGCGCATCGCCGAAGAACACAAGCCCAAGCTTATCATCTGCGGCGCGAGCGCCTATCCGCGCATCATTGATTTCGAGCGCATAGGCGAGATCGCAAGGAGCGTCGGCGCGCGCATGTTCGCGGACATCGCGCACATCGCCGGGCCTGTCGCCGCAGGGCTTCATCCATCGCCCGTGCCGCACGCCGATTACGTGACGACCACGACGCACAAGACGCTGCGCGGCCCGCGCGGCGGTCTCATACTCTGTAAGGAAGAGCACGCGACCGAAATCAACCGCAAGCTCTTTCCGGGCGTGCAGGGTGGCCCGCTCGTACATATCATCGCCGCCAAGGCCGTCGCCCTCGGCGAAGCACTCACGGAAGATTTCAAAACTTACCAGCAAAACGTTTTGAAGAACGCTAAGGCGCTCGCCGCAGAGTTGCAGGAGCAGGGACTGCGGATCGTCTCCGGCGGGACGGACAATCACCTGATGCTCGTAGACGTGTTTATGGGAGGCCGTGGCATCACTGGCAAAGACGCCGAGAAGGCGCTCGAAGCGGCCAACATCACCGTCAACAAGAACACGATTCCGTTTGATACCAACAAGCCGTTTGTGACTTCGGGCATACGCATCGGCACGCCGGCCCTGACCACGCGCGGCATGGCCGAAGCGGAGATGCGAGAGATCGGTCGCCTCATCAGTGAAGTCCTGCACGATCCGCAATCCGAAGACGTACGCCAAAAGGTTCGTCAATCGGTCTCGGAACTCTCAGCACGTTTCCCGCTCTATCCGAAGCGCTTGAAGCAGACAGTGGCGCAGCCGGAAGCGATGGGCGCAGATTAGAGAGCCGCGACGAAGTGGCATTCATGATCTAAGGAGTTGTGCGATGACTAAATTATTCCTCACACTAATCCTGCTCTTATTAGTACTGCCTGGGATAGCAATCGCACAGGTACGCGCTGCGGTTCTATCCTCCTTTTCCGCTCAACAGGGGCTAGAGGACAAACGCTTGAAAGAATCTGTTGCCTCTGAGCGAAAGGAGAGTGAAGTAGATGAAATCAGGTTTGAGGGGTTACATAGCATAGATGTCTCGGACATGCTCTTTGCTTTTCGTGAGCGCCGTATCGGTGACGCCAAACAAATTGATTTCGATTCAGCCAAAGTTCAAGATGCTGTGCTTGTCATCAAAGAACTGCTGGCAGATCGCGGCTACTTTCACGCAAGCGTAAGGTTTCGGGAAGATCAGATTTCAGATACCGCGAAGGCTATCACCTTTATCGTCAGCGAAGGCGAGCGGACCTCCATCACAGAGCTTCGGTTTGAAGGCAATAAAAACTTTCCCACCCAACAACTGCACGATCAAGTGGAGCAGTGCATCACAGGCTACACAGCGGGTGGATATAACTCCCGCGTCATAGACGAGTGCCTACGCAGACTTGCCTATTTCATGAGAAGTCAAGGCTACCTACAATCCACTACCGGTAAGCCTGAGTTGGAATCAAACGAACGCGGCTTCCAGGTCACTATACCGGTCGTTGAAGGAATACGTTATCGCATCGGCGAGGTAAGGATTGAAGGCTCTAAACTCTTTTCGCCTGCGCAAATCATGGAGGTGCTTGACCTCAACTCCGGCGACGTTGCCAATGGCGAGAAGATCGGCGAGGCATTATTTGACCGGCTGAAGAAACTCTACGCCGATAAAGGATATATCCAGTACACTGCGGAACCCGAGCCGACTTTCAGAGAGAGTTCCGGCGAAGGTCTGGATGGAGTCGTTGATTTCAATATTAGTATTGATGAGGGTCAACAATTCGTCGTCCGCACGATACGTTTCAAGGATAGCGAGTCGGCCGCAGATCAGGAGCTAAGAAGCGCTTTACTGTTAAGTGAGGGCGACATCTACAGCGAGCAGTTGTTTTACGATAGCATCAAGGCCCTGAACCAACTAGGCTTGTTCAATGGAAACCGGGAACGGGACATCGACATCCTGACGAATGCAGAGAAACCGGAACTGGATATTGTCATTCATCTCAAGCCGAGGGTCAATCAGCCTCTCAAGAGAAAAGCCGCGACAGCCAGTGAGGGCGCAGAACTGGTTTATGAGTAGCCTTTTCAAATATCAAGAGCGGTTGATGAGCCTGGCGCGCGGCTGTGCCCCGCTGCTTCTGCTCCTGCTGTTTGCTTCTCATGCTGCGGCCGGCAGCCGCGCCTCTTTCGGAGTAGAGATTTGCTCTTGGAGAGCGACGCATATCGTCGTCGCAACCGAAGGCAAAAAGATAGACGGAGTGTTTCGCGTCCTGGAATCCTGGAAAGGCGACTTGGCCGTGGGCGAGACGATCAGGATTCCGGAACTGGCGGCTTTCAATTCCAAAAAGGAGCGCACTATTGATTTCCGGCCGGAGGAGACAGCTTGATGACAAAAGCGGGCTCGATCAAATCAGCGAAGAGTGCGATAGTATATTGAAGGAATTAAATCAATAACCTGCATAGTTCATGCCGGTAGATTAAGGAAACAGTTTTATCTTAGAGCTATAGAATCTGGGCATAGATGGAAGAAATCTTCGGGCGCGAAGGCTTGATCGCGCGCACGCATCCTGAATACGAATACCGCCCCGGCCAGATCGAGATGGCCGAGGCAGTGCTGCGCGCCTTCGATGCGAAGCGCCATTTGATCGTTGAGGCAGGCACAGGCACGGGCAAGACTCTGGCCTATCTTGTGCCTGCGGTAGCGGCGGCGGTCGCGACCAGCGGGCGCGTCATCATCTCCACGGGCACGAAGAATCTGCAAGAGCAGTTGATGGAAAAGGACATCCCTTTCCTGCAAAGAGTCCTGCCGCGAAAATTCTCTGCCGCGTACATGAAGGGCCGCAGCAATTACGCCTGCCTACAGCGCATCAAGCGTGCGGAGAACTCGCCAGTGCTGGACGGACTCGAAGAGATGGATTACTTCGACGAGGTCAGGCAGTGGGCCAGACAATCGCAGACGGGCGACCGCGCGGAACTCACTGCGCTGCCGGAAAACCTCTCCTTCTGGCGTCACATAGATGCGCGCTCCGAGACCTGCTTAGGGCAGAAATGTCCTGACTTCGATCCGTGCTTTATCACACGCATGCGTCAGCGCGCGATGGATGCGGACATAGTGATCGTCAATCATCACCTCTTCTTCGCAGACCTGGCCTTGCGCAACAGCGAATACGGACAAGTCTTGCCCGATTACTCGGCGGTCGTTTTTGACGAGGCACATCTGATCGAAGACGTGGCCTCTGAATACTTCGGCGCGCATGTTTCCAGCTATCAATTGGAGGACCTCGTGCGCGATCTGGCGCAGCTTCCCATCACCAACGTCGATGTCAATAAAGAGCTGACGCGCACTGCCGGACGCTTAACGCGCTTTGCCGATAATTTCTGGATGGGTTTTCGCGACGGGCGCGGCGAAGAGGGAAGATTTCCGATTCTGCCCGGCACGTTTGCGCGGCGCACGACGGCCGGAGAGATAGAGGCGACGCCGCTCGGCGACGCTTATCTTGGGCTGGACGGCGCGCTCGAAAAAATGGAGACGACGCTGGACGCGATACGCGAACAACCGCCCGAGCTGGAAAATCTTGTGCGACGTGTGCGGCAGGTTCGTTTCGATTTGCAATTTATCGTCGCGGGCGACGACCGCGCCTTCGTCTACTGGCTTGAGCGCAGAGGTCGCGGGGCTTTCCTGCGCGCTTCGCCCATAGACGTGTCCGGCCTGCTGCAAGACAAGCTTTTCGAGCGCGTCGAGACGGTCGTCCTTACTTCGGCGACGCTTGCCAGCGCCGGAAGCTTCGGCTTTATACGCGAGCGTTTGGGACTCAACGATGCCGACGATCTGGTTGCTCCACCGAGCTACGATTACGAAAATCAAGCCGTGCTGTATCTTCCGAAAGGGATGCCTGACCCGCGCTCGCCGCAGTGGGCCCAAGCGGCGGCAGCCGAGGTCATCAAAATCCTCAACGCGACACAGGGGCGCGCCTTCGTGCTTTCGACCAGCTTTGCCGGAATGCGCTCTCTTTATGACCTGGTCGCGCGCGAAGTCGATTTTCCTTGTCTGTTGCAGGGCACGGCGTCCAAGGCAGGGCTGCTGGAAAAATTCCGGGAGACTCCGCACGCAGTCCTCTTTGCTACTTCCAGTTTCTGGCAGGGCGTGGACGTGCGCGGCGCGCAGCTTTCATGCGTCATCATAGACAAGCTGCCGTTCGCCGTCCCGTCCGACCCGGTCGTCGCCGCGCGCCAGCGTTACATAGACGAGCAGGGCGGCTCAAGCTTTTATGAATACAGCGTGCCGCAGGCGATCATCAGCTTGAAGCAGGGCCTCGGTCGATTGATTCGCAGCACGACCGACAGGGGCGCGCTCGCCGTGCTTGACCCGCGCCTGCGCACGAAAGCCTACGGGCGCATGTTCCTGGAAAGCCTGCCGCCCTGCCGCATCACTTCGGACATAGAGACGGTCGCGCGCGTGTTTGAAGAAAACGAGACGGTGGCGCGATAATGAGAGCACCGCTTGAGCTTTAAGCAACGGGAAGCCTCAAACGCTTCGTAGAAGGAGTGCTTCGATGAACGAGGACGAACGCGAAGACAAGACGATCTACAAAGTGGTCGTCAATCATGAAGAGCAGTACTCTATCTGGCCTGCGGATCGCGAGAACGCTCTGGGCTGGAATGACGCGGGCAAGCAAGGCTCGAAAGAAGAATGCCTCGCCTACATCAAAGAGGTCTGGGAGGACATGAGGCCGCTCAGCTTAAGAAAGAAGTTGGAAGAGGAAGCACTAGCTAAGGACAACCCTGACAACTGACTCGCCACATATACGGACGCCCGGGCGATTGAACTATCAAGGGAATTTTGCAGCATGGCCGGACAATTTGAAGTGATGATCGAGCGCAACTTTTCGAGCGCGCACCAACTGCGCGGCTACAAGGGAAAGTGCGAGAACCTGCACGGGCACAACTACAAGATTGAAATCTACGCGCGCGGGCGCGAGCTGGATAATATCGGACTGCTGGTCGATTTCGGCGAGCTAAAGTCTGCGGCAGACGAAGTCGTGCAATACCTGGATCACCGCAACATCAACGAGCTTGCGCCGTTCGATGAAGAGTTGAATCCGTCGGCGGAAAACTTGGCGCGCTACATACTGGAACGCGTCTCCGCCAGCGTCGGTGATGATCGAGTACAAGTCTACAAGGTGCGCTGCTTCGAGACGCCGACCAGCGTGGCGACCTATCAAGTAGATCAGGGCTAAGTTTCCTTCGACAATATCAAAGCGCCTGAATTTTCAAAGTAGATTCCAACAGGATGGACAGGATAAGCAGGATAAAAGCAGATCAGAGAAAAGAGAATCTGACATTCCCAATCTCAAATTTAAGATTGAAGCGCATCGACATCCGTCTTGATTCTATTTATCCTGACAATCTCTGTCCATCCCTGTTAATTTCTTAGCGTTGCATGGGCCTATGGCCCTTGAAAGACTCAGGGCTCTGTGGCCTCTTCTGCTTCTTCCGCTTCGGTACGTCTGGTCTCCCATGTTGAGCGCGCCGCCTCGTCCGAGATATGAAGGCTAGGGCTGCCTGCGATCATCTGCGCCGTCGCCTGAAAATCGTTGCAATCAAGCTGCTGCCCGCCGCGAGACCTCTGCGCCCAGGCCGCCGCTGGCATCCCCAGAGCGCGGCTCATCCCCGCGACAAACTCGTCCAACGCCTGCCATTTGAACGCTTTGTTATAGCCTATCCAAAGAGAGGTCAGACGCCCGTCCAGAAATTCCAGCGAGATAGTTCGCACGCCCGGAAAGGCCGTCTTATTCATCGTCGGATCAAAGTCCGGCGAGAAACTGGTCTTCATCAGACCGAACGCATCCGTTGGCCCAGGCACAAGCTTTGGCATACGCGCTTTGACCTGCTCGATGGTCATGCCCAGACGAAAGCCGTACAACTCCTGTGACTCCGTGACCTGCGCCGCCTTCAACGGACACGGCCTCTGCGTTTGCGCCGCAGCCGCCACAGCGCAGACCATCATCAAGGCGAGAATAAAGACTGCACGAATAAACTGCATACCGTTTTTCTCCGCTTGTCGGATAGTGAGACGAGCCCGTTCGCCCTTAAGCAGAGCCTTCCTCCGCGCATCTTAACCGACCTCCGAGCGCGCCGACAAGAAGCGCTCCCGTCCATGCCCCGACCGGCAAAGCATCCTTAAGCGACCAAGGCGGCAAACAACCTCAAACGCGTTTGTCTTAAGGTCTCTATGATCTCATCCTGTGAGAGCGCGCAATGAGTGTGACGCATAACACAACTGGACGCGTACTTATGCGTCATTTTCGACGTATAATACAAGTTAGATGTCTGTCTCTAGGGTAAATATGGGTGTGTCATTTTTCTCAGTTCTGGAATATGAAATGAATGGCTCGTACATGGCATTCGGGCGTCTGAGCCTGTCGCGTAACTATGAGCTATTTGCTGCTATCGCCTTTGGTGATGGCGGCATAACTGAAAACATGCCTTATCCGCCTCGTGGTCTTCCACCCGATCTAAGCTTAGATTCACTTGAACTATTTTTTAATGAACCCGATGTTGTAAAAGAGTATCTTGAAATTTCTAGGTCAGCAGATGAAGCAGAGTCAGCCCTCGAAGAATACATTGAAGGGTACGGGGATTGGGCTGTACGTGAATACCAAACCATTGGGCATCTTCCGACACCGGAGACTTATAATCATAGCTGGCTGAATCTTAATGAGTTGAAGGAAGCATTGGCATATCGAAATCTCAGCATTAATAAATTGTCAGCTGATTACAGAGCTTTAATGGCAGCGATGGAGACGCTAGCCAGAGAATATAGTCCCGAAAGGGTACGCTTGGTCTTTTGTTTCGGCTTGTGATTACGCTTATCGCGCCATCTGACAACTCATTTAACCGGAGCGCGAGGCGAGCTTGCCTTTCATTGAGAACTTGTCAGTAGCAGTTTTGAATGCGCGCCCGGTTAATTCGAGCGTTAGACGCGCCTGGCTTGGCTATATGAGAAAACTCGATTGGAGGCGAATCATGATTGGGAGAGTAATCATTCTCGTAATGCTAATCGTTACTTTATGCGGCTTCTCGCCTGCTCAACAGGTGCAGCAGCCAAAGCTCAGCAAAGCAGAAGAGGAGGTCAGAAAGCTGGAACGTGAGTGGCTGGATGCGTACGAGCAGAATGACGGCGGCGCGATGGAACGCATCGTGGCGGATGACTTCACCATCACCTTCCCGAACGGTGCGATGCAGACTAAGCCGCAGTTGATGGTCATGGTCAAGTCCCCGCGCCGCGCAGGGCAGCCCCGGATGAAGTTCTACACAGAGGACGTGCGGTCGCGTGCGTATGGGGGGACGGTAATACTGACCGGGCGAGTCGTGACCGAATACGAGCGCGACGGTAAGACGGTCAGGGAGCAATCC
Organism: Pyrinomonadaceae bacterium; assembly: GCA_035537255.1. Taxonomy (GTDB): domain Bacteria; phylum Acidobacteriota; class Blastocatellia; order Pyrinomonadales; family Pyrinomonadaceae; genus DASQYE01. The sequence goes on from DATLMN010000343.1 coordinate 19,939, forward strand.
CGTTACACGGACACGTATGTGTTGCGCAGCGGACGATGGCAGGTGGTGGCCTCGCACTTATCGAACGTCGAGGAGGCGAAGAGGCCGGGCGCTGAGAAGTGAGCTGAGCTTGCCGGAGCGGTCTTATAACGGCATACACCCGACGCCCCATCACGTAGCCTCTCATGAAAGTTGTGAGGGGAGCGGGTGATGCCCGGCGTTAGGCGTATGCGCGAGATTAAGTCATACGCAGACAGGACGAAGGAGAGTTGTTCATGAAAGCAGCGTGCAGATTCTTAATCGTGCTGACATTCCTGTTGTGTGCGTCGTTCGTTGGCGCTCAAGAACTAAATAGCAAGCAGGTCGGAGAGTTGTTGGAGAAGGAAGGATGCGTCGCGTTAGCGGCGGGTAGGGTCAAGGTTTGTAAGTATGACTACTCATCCGACGGCCTCTCTATGGAAGCCATCTCCTTTCGCCCTGTATCCGGTGGCCCTTTCCCTGCGCTGATGCTCATACCGGGGTATGCGCGAACTGCCAGAGATTATATCCCGTTGGGAATCATGTTCGCTGGCGAGGGGTACGCCAGTGTCGCGATCACACAGCCCGGTTTCGGCAAATCACAGGGCAAGCCGGATTATGTCGGCCCTGCTACTCTGAAAGCGTTGACCGCCGGATGGAAGAAGTTCAAGCAAGAGCCTTTCGTAGACGCAAAGAGGATGGGCATATACGGTCACTCTCGCGGGGGAATGGCGGCTTCACTACTAAGTGTCAGGCTCGATGATGTGAGAGCAGCTATTCTGTCGGCAGGGATATATGATTTCAAGAAAGCTTATGACGAAGCCACGATTCAGGGGATTCGCGAGAACATGAAATCGGAGACGGGAATAACGGACGAGGCTGTGAGAGAACGTTCTTCGATACTTCAGATGGCGAATCTAAAATGCCCTGTGCTTATTCTGCACGGCGATAAAGACGAAAACGTCTCTGTCGAGCAGGCGCTGCTTTTACGTGATCGCCTGACGGCCTTGAAGAAGGAGTTTGAGATTAAGATATTTATAGGTCAGGATCATGCTCTGAGATCAGGCTCGACGGCGAAAGAAGTAAATACGACGATGATGGACTTCTTGAAACGAAGGCTCGCCGGAGTTAGCTCTAATTAATAGAAGCACCGCTTGATGAATGTAGATTGCACGCAATCGTAATTGCCGGAATACGCCTGACAATTCATTCAAACCGACCCCGCAATAGCATTTCTTTCATGAGCATCCTGTCTCATAATATTGAAGGCTGCTCGCGCGGCGCGTGTTGATTCGGGCGTTGGGCGTCTTTGGGTTTGAGGGTTTAGAACTTGGAAAAGGATTGGGAAACAGGAATGACCAGGCTCAGTGTCAATCTTAACAAGGTTGCGCTCATAAGAAATGCTCGGAATATAGACATCCCTAGCGTCACGAAAGCGGCGCAGATTTGTATTAGTGCCGGCGCTCATGGGATTACTGTTCATCCGCGTCCGGACGAGCGCCACGCCAGGACTTCGGATGTTTATGAGCTGGCGGAATTGCTCGCGAGTGTGCCGAACGTTGAATTTAACGTTGAGGGAAATCCGTTTCCGAAGTTTATGGAGATTGTCCGCGAGGTCAAACCGGCGCAATGTACTTTAGTGCCGGACAGTCCGGAGGCCTTCACGTCAGATCATGGGTGGAATCTTGCCGAAGATGGGGAACGTTTGAGACCTGTTATTGAAGAGTTAAAGGATTTAGGAATCAGAGTCAGCCTGTTTATGGATGCTGACGCTCAAATAGAAAGCGCGAAGGAGATCGGCGCTGATCGGATAGAGTTATACACAGAGCCTTACGCCGCAGCATACGGCGGCGATCAAGCCGAAGCGGTGTTCGAGCAATTCGCGCTGGCGGCGAAGAAGGCTCAAGAAGCCGGGCTTGGAGTAAATGCCGGGCATGATTTGAATCTGGAAAACTTATCCAAATTCTGCTCAATCCCAAACGTTCTGGAAGTTTCCATAGGACATGCTCTCGTATCGGATGCGTTGGAGATAGGACTGTTTAATGCAGTCCAGGCATACCTGAGCATATTAAATGAACGTCATTCACCCCGCATCTGAAACGAAGCCCAACAAGTCATTCGACTTAGAGCGCAGATCGCAAGGCTTTCATCCTATCAGCTTGAAGGGCTGGCCGGTTCTCTGCACGCAGGGTCAGCGCGGGCGTCAGACATTTATCTTGAGCGTCAAACGTGAGACAGCATATACTGGAACCGGGGAGACTCTATCGAGTTAAATTATCATGCGGGTCGCCCGCCATCCTGGAATAAGGAGTTAAGTCATGCGTCTTGCCATTTCAATCCTGAGCTTTGCTCTCATGTGCGCCGTCGGGGTCGGCTCTGTTCTTCTGCCGATGCATGTTTATGAATGGTACATGCCAGCCTTTACCAGGGACGAGGCGATCTTGATGGTTGGACGCCGTGTTCGCAACGACTACGGCACGGAATCCCGCGTAGGTATGAAATGCCCCGAAAGAGGCGGGCTCTGCGCCGAAGTGAAAGTGGGCGAGCGTGGCAATGTGATAGGAATCAAAGAGGTCTCGCCGGGCGGGTATTTCCTGGTCGTGCGTTGGGACGAGCCCGCGCGTGGCGAGCCTATGCTTTCCTACTTCGGCAGGATGTCGCGACGAATATATTTAAGGGAAGAGTAAAGTAATTTCAAAGGGCTCTATGTCCTGAAACGCCGCGCCTCATAAATCGCTCAAACGGAGCGCCAGCCAGCTTGCCTTCTCTCCTCATAGCAACTCCTTTATGGTCGTCCGATCTCTTGATACTGAATGCTCTTTGCGCGGCGCATCTTCCGGCGCGCTGCGCTTCTTGCCTCCGAGGCTGAACACTTATGAAGATATATCTTTTGGCAATCACGGCCATCTTTGCTCTGACGGGTTGCGAGCTGCCTAAAGAGGATAACCGCTTTACCAGCGCCCGGCTCGCGCCGGATGGAAAACGTGGAGTCTTCGTCTTCAAACGCGAGCTTTATTATCCGGCGAAGATGGGCCTGCTGGGCTCAGGACAGGAGGCAAGGTATCTGGTCAATCTGAGCATCATAGGCGTCTATGACATGGCTTCCGGCAAAGTGCGCGTGCTGCACAGAAGAGATAACGGCAACGTCTACATTCACGAAAACGCGGACTTTCACGTTAGAGAGATACAGGGTTCTAAGGCTTTGATGACGGACGATGATCGGAAGCATTACTGGCTTGATCTGGAATCAGGAGAGCTAACAGCGCTGCCGCTCGCGGAGGAGTTGGCCGCGAGAGGGCGCGAGCCGGGTGTCCTTTACCTCGTAGATGAAAAGGGAACATTGATTTCCGTCAATAAGCCGCTGCCAGGTCAGCCCAAGACATCTTCCACTGAAGAGATTTGGTTGCGTAGAGCTTCCGGCGAGTACGAGCGCATCTCGGAGGTGCGACCGATGGCGGATGGCTACTATGGTTTCAAAGAGGACGAGGTTCATTTCTATTCGGCTGCCGAACGCGCTTATCTGATTTATAATCTTGACAGTCGAACTTTCCGCAAGGGGAATCCGAGGGAGATACCGCGCAGGAGCTACGATCAGGTCATAGACTTTCGAGCGGGCGAGCACGGGTCGCCGCAGCCGCTGATCGGTAGAAAGATAGACGGGAAGTGGGATTACCAGGAAGTAAAAATCAATACGGAAGAGTTACGCTGACGACGCTCGGGCGAGCGCGACGCATACATTATGACGACCGATAGCGTTGCTTTTATGTTTTTCTATGAATTAATTAGTAAGGCTTGAGACGGCTTCAAGCTCTGAAGGCGGCAGTATAGAAGAGAGGCGCAGGTTGAATATATTCATTCAACCTGCGCCTCTCTTCTTTTTAAGATTCAGGGTGTGGAAATATTTTTAAGATTTAGGGAGCGGAGAGCGCGCCGACATCTATGTTGTATTTCCTGATCTTGCTGTAGAGACGCGGGCGATAAATCCCCAGCAGGTTGGCCGCCGCCTGCTTGTTGCCGCCGGTTCTTTGCAGCGTCTTTTCGATGACCAGTTTCTCTATGTCTTCGAGCGTCATGTTGGGCGGCACGTCCCAGGTTGCGCTCCCGGCCGCGCCTTCCGGCAGCGACCCGTTATCGAAGGGCAGGTCAATCGGCTCGATCTTGTTGGATTTCGCCAGCAGCACTGCGCGCTCGATGACGTTTTGCAGCTCGCGCACGTTGCCGGGCCAGGAATGCGAGAACAGACGTTGATAAGCGGCCTGCGAGACGCCCGTGATCGGGCGGTCATATTTACGCGAGTACATCTTCAGAAAATGTTCCGTCAGGAGCTGCGTGTCCTCTGCGCGCTCGCGCAGAGGCGGAACGTGAATCGTGATGGTCGAGATGCGATAAAAGAGATCGTCGCGCAGTAGCCCGTCGCGGATCGCATCCGCAGGCATACGGTTGGTCGAGCAGATCAGACGAAAATCCACGGCGTAGGTTTTCTCCGACCCGATCTTGCGATAGCTGCGTTCCTGCAAGACACGCAACAGCTTCGGCTGCAACTCGACTGGCATCTCCGCGATCTCGTCCAACATCAGTGAGCCGCCAGCGGCGTGTTGGACTAAGCCTTCCTTGTCGGCGTGCGCACCAGTAAACGCGCCCTTCGTGTGGCCGAAGAGTTCCGATTCAATCAGCTCTTTAGGCAACGCAGCGCAGTTGACTTTGATAAAAGGCTTTTTCGAGCGCAGGCTGTTGTAGTGAATGGCGTTGGCGATCAGCTCTTTGCCTGTGCCGGATTCGCCGACGATCAGGACGTTGGCATCACTCTTGGCGACGGACTCTATGGTCTCGTAGATGGTCTGCATCTGCTTGGACGCACCTATGATGTTGAAGTATTCGGCGCGCGTGGAAAGCTGACGGCGCAGGCTTTCAGATTCGGCCATCAGCTCGCGGCGTTCCAGGGCTTTCTCCACCAGCGGCTGCATCTGCTCGAAGTCGAAAGGCTTTTCGACAAAGTAGAAAGCGCCCGCCTTGGTCGCTTCCACGGCGCGCGCCACAGTGCCGTAGCCCGTGACGACGATGATCTCTGTGGCGGGCCGCGCGTCCTTCATGTGGCGCAAGACCTCAAGGCCGTCCATGTCCGGAAGTTGTAGATCGCAGATGGCTAAGTGATGCCCGCCACGGTCGAACAACTCTATGGCCTCTGCTCCGGTCGCGGCGGTGTCCACCGTATAGCCTTCCTCCGCCAGATTTTGCTTGAGCGAATCGGCCATCATAGGCTCATCGTCAACCACCAGAATACGTGCGTCTTTATGTTCCAACTTCTGTTATCCCCCTTAGACACTAATAAGTGACAAGTAACAAGTGATGAGCGGCAAGTGAAAAGCCTGTCGAGGCTCGTCACTCCGAACTCGTCACTTGTCACTGCTTTTCAAAGGCAGCCGAACGCGCAGCAATCCTTCTGCGGGGCTCGCCTCGCCGCCATGCGCCGCGATGACCTTAGCGGCCAGAGACATTCGCAAGCCATCGCCGCCGACAAAAGAATGAAAAGGATCGACACCGTCCATTGAGCGCAAGCCGCGCCACTCGACGACCGCTGTGGGCTCTGCCGCTCCTGCTACTGCTGCTGATTCTCCTGCGCCCGCTGTCTCTTCGCGCCGCAGATGAACGACGAGCGCTTCTCCATCTTCTTCCGCGCGCCTTAAAGAGATCGCACTGGCCGTAATCGTTTTTAAAGCTTCGGCGAGGAGGGCCGTATCAAATTCGCCCTCCAAGGATTCCATCTCAGGCTCGAATCGCACGGCTGTTGGGCCAAGTTCACTGCCCGTAGCGATGTTCGTCAGTATTTTGACCAGATCGACGCGGGGCTGGCGACGCAGTTCCATTGGGCGTCCGAAGCGCACCAGCGTCGTCATATCGGCGGCCGCGCGTTCCAGACCGCTGATCAATTTCCCTATGGTCTCCAACTCATCCGGGGGGCGCTCGCTCTTCTCCATACGCTTGCGCAGGAATGTGGCATAAAGTTTGAGACCGTTAAGCTGGTTTTTCAGGTCGTGAACGATTTGGACGGACACGCGCCCTATCTCTTGTAGGGCGTCAATGTCCTGTGTTTCCGATATTAACGGCTTCATTTTGCTCTTGAGCCCGCGCGCCAGAGATGTTCAATACGCGCATTTTGCTGATTTCAAAGCTACATCGCGTGTATGAATAAAGCCCAAAAGGGGCACTGTTGTGTGTTGTGTTTCGATGCGGCATCTTAACAAAAAACCCTACCGTATGCTAGTCATGCATAGGATTATCGGCGTGCCGGTAAATTATTTATGGTATTGTAAGAGAATTCCAATGAACCCAAGATGAGCAAGCAAGCCACCGACAGAGATGAGCTTCAGACCATTATGGTCGTCGAAGATTTCGAGGATAACCGTTTTATGATGAGACGGTTACTGGAAATGAGCGGCTATCAGGTGCTCGAAGCCATCAACGGCGAAGAGGCCGTCGAGATCGCCAAACGCGAGCGGCCGCATCTAATCCTCATGGATTTGAGCCTGCCGCTCCTAGACGGTTTGGCCGCGACGCGTCGCATACGCCAGGAGGCGGAGCTGCGCGATGTACCGATTGTGGCCGTTTCCGCACACGATACGGCGGATTTTCACGCCGACGCGCTGGCCGCCGGCTGTAATGATTACGTCACCAAACCGATTGATTTCGACCAGCTTGAGGCTCTTTTGGGAAAACTCCTGACCAAGCAATGACTCCGCCGCGCCCCTCTTTGTGCGGGACACTCTTCTCACATGCCGGAACAATTCACCAGATTAATCAGAGAATACGAAGAGCCGATCATACGCGCCCTCATAGACGAGTTGTACAACGACAGGCGTACGGAACTTCCCGCACGCCTCTCCTACGGGCAGCTTGTCAATCACCTGCCGGAACTGCTCGAAGAGTTGGGCCATGTGCTTGACGAGAGGCCGAGTGATCTGGAAATCGTCGAGGCGACGAGGCGTTTGCGTACACATGCACAGGTGCGCTTTCATCAGGGCATACTGATTGACGAGATGGCACGCGAGTTGATGATTCTACGCCGTGTGCTGGAAGATTTTTTGTGGCGCGAGGGCGCGAGTGTGACTCAGGGGAATCTTCGAGAGTTGCGCGAGGCGCTCAGGCGCGCGTGCCAGTTTATGGACGAAATGATCGCCCAATCGCTGGTCATTTACGCAGCCTCTTCGCGGCCGCCAATTGAAACACGCGTCTCTTCATGGCCGCCACCGCGCCGCCGCAAAACGGATTTTACGGAGAGTGAGACCAGATGATCGGGGCTAGAGGCAGAGCAATACCATTCCTGCGCAGTGTACGTCTCAAGCTGCTTATCATGCTTGCCGTGCTCTCGCTGCCCCTGCTTGTCCTGAGCCTCTATCAATTGAACAACTATCGCCGCAGCCTGAACGATCAGGCGGCGACCATCGCTCACATCGAGACCAATTCCGCCGCCAACGCGCTCGCCTCCTGGCTAGATAAGCATCCCATGTTGGCCGCGCAGGCCGTTCCTCCATCAAGCAGCGAGGCGGAGAATCTCTACGCCTTCCTGCAACAGAACACTTCGCCGGGCACGGATGCCATCATCCTCGTCTTCGATAAAGAGGGACGCGTCTTGCGAAACCCTCTCGATAGTGGGCCCATGCCGACGACGACAACCGGAAAGCTTCCGGCGGGCGCTGAGCGTTTGGCGTGGAGCGACGGCGTGACGCGTTTGACAGGCGCGCGACGCGCAGAGCCCTGGGGATGGAGCGTGGCCGTCGGCGTGCCCGTCGCAGAGAATACGAACGCGGGCCAGGGCGTCATCGCGCTGGCCGCGACCTGGGCCGTCACGATGATAGCCTCCATCTTGATAGGCTTCTGGGCCGTCGGGCGCTTCACCAATCCTTTGCGCAAGCTGGCAAGCTCCGCATCTTCGCTCGGCGAAGGACAGTTTCACGAGCGTATCGAAGTCGAGACTGAGGACGAGGTTGGTGCGTTGGCCCAGAACTTTAATCTCATGGCCGGGCAGCTTGAGACAAAGTTCAAGGAGCTGCAAACGCAGGGCGCTTTTATCGAAGAGGTATTGGATGGTCTGCCGCTCGGCGTGGCCCTACTAGATCAGAGCCTGATCGTACGCAAAGTCAATCCGACCTTCGCGCAGTTCGTCGGTCGCGACCCGCAATTGCTCGCGGGCCGGGGGCTCTACGAAGCGGCTGCGGGGTTGGCTGTCCTTAGCGATGTTGTAGAGGACGTGCGCCGCTCGCGCAAGCCTTTCGTCGCCTACGGCCTACCGCTCAACTTAGTGGTGCGCCGCGCGGCAAATGCGGGGACGGATGAAGCTGAAGGCAACAGCTTTTGGGATGTGACCATCTGGCCGATGATGGAGCGAAGCGATAATCGCGGCGACCTGCTGCTGGTCTTGTCGGAAGTCTCTAAACGTGTTCGTGCAGAGAAGCTGGCGACCTCCGCTTTCGCTTCCGAGCGCACGCGCGCCGCAGAGCTTGAGACGGTCATCAACCAGATGAACGAGGGCGTGATTATCATAGACCGCAGCACGCGCTACAAGCTCAACCCGGCGGCGGCTGAAATCATCGGTCGCAAGCGCAGCGATTTTCGCGATTATGCGCAGGGACTGATCACGGACATGGCGCTGCGTAATATGGAGGGGCGCGAATTAAAGCCCGAAGAGACGCCGATCATGCGCGCGCTTGAGCGGCGCGAGCAAATCTCCGGCGAGCAGTTGAAGATTGCGCGACCTGACGGGCAGGAGCGCGTCATCGCCATCAGCGCCACATCCCTGGTCGGTGAAGACGGGCAACAGGAGGGCGCGGTCGCGGTCTTCCGCGACATTACGGAGAACGTCAAGCAGCATGACGAGCTGGTGGCCGCCTATGATCGCCTGCGCGAGCACGACCGCTTAAAGTCCGCTTTCGTCTCCAACATCAGCCACGAGCTGCGCACGCCCTTGAACGTCATCATAGGCTTGTGCCAGTTGCTTGAGCGCGACAGACAACTACCGCTCGCCCCTTTACAGGACGAGGCGGTCATACGCATGGAGCGCAACGCACGCTCTCTGCTTGAGCTGGTCAACGACCTGCTTGATTATTCGCGGCTCGAAGCGGGACGCGCAGCCTTGCATCTGGAAAACGTCAACGTCGTGGAAGTCGTCGCCTCTGTCGTAGAGGATTTCGCCGCCGAGACGAAAGACAAACGGATAGACATCAACACTGAGGTCTCGGATGCGCTTGGGCCCATCCTGACCGACCGTCACAAGCTCGAACAGGTGCTCTCGAATCTGATCGGCAACGCCGTTAAGTTCACCTCGGTCGGCGCAATCAACATCAGCGCGGGCGCTGTGGACGAAGATCGATGGTTTCTGGAGGTGAGCGATACGGGCATAGGCATCTCAAGCGATGCTTTGACCTATATCTTCGACGAGTTCCGGCAGGTGGATGATCGTCTGGCGCGCTCTTATGGCGGGACGGGATTGGGCCTGGCGATCACGCGTAAGATCGTCGAGCTGTTGGAAGGCGAAATCAGCGTCACGAGCGAGCCACAGGAGGGCAGCCGTTTCCGCATCGTCTGGCCGCGCAAAGTGCGCCAGCGTACAGGCACGGGCTCGCTCGTGGAAAAGAATGTGCCCGC
>DATLMN010000344.1:0-4149 GCA_035537255.1 Pyrinomonadaceae bacterium
TGTTTGCGAAGCCGTCGAAGCGCCTGCCTTAGAGAGACGTGCAGGAAGATCGGAACTGCGCCTGCCCCACCATTTGCGCTCGCCCTTGCGGCGCTGCTCTTTACGACGTTCATCCGTGCTGGCGGACGCCGTAGCAGTGCTGAGCGTCTGAGCGCTCGTCAAGGCCAGCGCAGTCGTCTGTTCTTCTTCATGCTGCTTGCTGGTCTCTGCGGACTTTGCCGCTTCTTCCAAATCCTTTGGACGGCGCAGGCGCGCGACGAAAAGCGTAATGATGCCGAGCGCCAGCAGAATGGCGACGCTCGTTCCGGAAAAGATTCGCGCCAGCATGCCCGGCTTGCTCGCTTCGGCTGCGGGGTCTGGCGAAGGGCTCGCCTCAGGCGGAACGGTCGTCGCGCCGCTTGCCGGAGCATCCTCCCGTAAAGGCACAAGCACAGCGGGCCCTGCCGCCATTTTGTTCACAGGCACACTACTAACTTGCGCAGCAGATGAAGCTGGCGGTGGCGGAGCAAGCGGAGCAGCAGTCGTCGCGGAAAGAGGAGCGGACGAAGACGCGCTTGTCGATACTGTACGCGGCAGGACTGGCGGAGGCGGAGGCTCGTCCACATTCACCCTGCTGCGCGCTTGACGAGGGGGAACACCCTCGCTTCTGACGACTGTTTCTGCGCGCTCTGTGACGTGCGATGATTCAAACGCAAGCTGTTCGTCTGTTCCTCTCTCTGAGGAGTCGATCTGGCCGTTGACGACCAGGTTGAGTCGATTAAAGAGCGGCTGCACAGTCACGTTCGAGCCCGCCGTGAGCGGCACGACGATTTCCAGCGATCTATCAAGGCGGCGCACCTTCACGCCTCTGGGCACACGCTTGAGGGGGCTGCGGCCCGCATACGGAAACGACAGGTGAAAGCCCTCGCCGTCGTTCCATGTCTGTGTGCGCGTCAAAGGCCCGTCGGCCATCACGGAGACGACAGTGCCCTTGCCCGCCGGGCGCGATTGAATCTCTGTGATGTTGAGCGGAGCATCCTTCGCCCGCTGCGCTTTGGTCGCGTCGGAAGGCTTCAGGGCGAGTAGCGCCAGCAGCAGCGTCAGCGATGAGGCGCGGACGGCCCGGCCCGTGTAGGTGGTGATATTAGACATTGGTTTGTGCTCGGCTGATGCCGCTCGCGGAAGAGTATTACTCATGGCTGTAGCTCGGGAACAGGTGGCTAAAGGGTTTGGCCCTGTACGCGTTGGGATTTCGCGTCTTTCGGCGGGCGCGTGTTTTGAAGTTAGAAGCTAAAACGTCTTTAAGGACTTCTGAAGTATCCGGCTTCCGGATGAGCTGTAGGAGAGAAGCGAGAGAGCCTGGCGTAAGAGCCCTTGGGCGCTTATTGCTCGTCGCTGAACTTGTAGCCAATCCCCCAAACGGTCAAAACCATTTGCGGGTTTTCGGGATTCTCCTCGATCTTGGCTCGCAGGCGATTGATATGCGAGTCAATCGTCCGGTCATAGCCTTCGTAGGAATAGTCCCAAATCTTTTCGAGCAGGTATTTGCGTGGAAAGACCCTGCCCGGATTCGAGGCGAACAGACGCAGCAGATCGAACTCCTTAGGTGTTAACTCGACCTGCCGTTCACCGACCGTCACTTCGCGCTTAGACGGCTCGATGCGCAGTTTGCCACGGACGATTGGCGCTTCGTCGCCTGCGCCCTCTGTCGCGATTGCGCTGCGCGAGCGACGCAAGACGGACTTGATGCGCGCTTCCAGCTCGCGCAAAGAGAATGGCTTGGTGATGTAATCATCCGCGCCCATCTCCAGACCCAGCACCTTGTCAACCACATCGTCCTTGGCCGTCAGCATGAGGATCGGAATAAAAGGGGCTTTCTCTCTGATTTCGCGGCAGACGGCGAGACCATCCATCTTGGGCAGCATGAGGTCAAGGACGACTACGTCCGGGTGATCGTTCAAGGCAGCCTGAACACCAGCTAAACCGTCTTCGGCGGTCTTGACGCTATAACCGGCGCGTGAGAAATGCTCGTTGATCATCGTAGAGATATTCTCGTCGTCTTCGACTACGAGCAGAGAGGTTTTACGATCTCCCGACTGGGCCGGGTTTTCACTAGCGTTATCGCGTGATTTGGCTTTGTCGGCAGCAATTGTCATCGGCTGTTTTCTTTAGCTTGCGAACAACGAACAGGACGCTCGCGCATAGCGCGCCAGTATGGGGGACGCGCCTCTGTAAAAGACTATAGCAGGATGAGACTGTTAAACTCAAGCTTTAATTGCAAAAAGGCCAGTTCTGCGGCCCATGCCCCGGCCTCTGTGCGAAGCCGTCAAGGTCACTCCGTTCGAGCTGACCGGCGCGCGGCTTTCTCAGACCTTCAAGACAGCCGCGTCCGTGGCTTTTGCCGACAATATCTTGACAAAGCACGTCGGGCGCGAGCAAAATCCGGCTCGCCCTTGTGTCGAATGTGTCTTAACGCTCGTCCTTTATACGCAACCGAATCGAGCCAGCTACTATGACCGGTACTGTTCCCGTACTGGAAACATCTTTATCGGGTCTGGAACTTATCCGACGCGGCAAAGTGCGCGATGTCTACGCCGTTGATGATGAGCACCTGTTGATCGTCGCGACGGATCGCATCTCTGCCTTCGACTGCGTACTGCCGACGCCGATTGCGCGTAAAGGCGAAGTCCTGACGGCGCTCTCGCGCTTCTGGTTCGAGCAGCTAGGCCACATCACGGGCCATCATCTGTTGACGACCGAGTTGGAGAAGATGCCCGACGTTGTTCGCCGTCATGGCTCTAACCTGAATGGGCGCTCCATGCTCGTCCGTCGCACGGAGGTCTTTCCCGTTGAATGCGTGGTGCGCGGCTATCTCTCCGGCTCTGGCTGGAAGGATTACCTGCGCACGGGCGCTGTCTGCGGGCACACGCTGCCGAAGGGACTGCGCGAGTCAGAGCAACTCAGTGAGCCGATCTTTACGCCCGCCACCAAAGCTGAAGAAGGGCACGACGAGAATATAGACGAATCAAGCATGAGCGCGATCATCGGCGCGGAGGCGACAGCAGCTTTGCGCGAAAAATCTTTGAGGCTTTACAAAGAGGCGAGCGCGTATGCTTTGAGTAAAGGAATCATCATCGCCGATACAAAATTCGAGTTCGGCAGAGACAGAGAGGGACGCATTCTGCTGATCGACGAAGTACTGACGCCGGACTCTTCGCGTTTCTGGCCCGCAGATAAATATGTGCCGGGGCGCGCGCAACCCTCTTTCGATAAACAGTTCGTACGCGATTATCTGGAAACGCTCGACTGGGACAAGCGACCGCCAGCGCCGCCTCTGCCAACGGAAGTTGCGGAAGCTACCACGGCACGTTACCTGGAAGCTTACAGGCTGCTTACCGGAAACCAACTGTGAGAATTTTGGATTTTAGATTTTGGATTTTGGATTGAAAGAATTCCTGTTACTCTCTGCTAGATGGTTTGTTAATCCAAAATCTAAAATCCAAAATCTAAAATGGTATGCTGACGGTCTTTGATTTTATCGTCCTCGCGCTGGTTGGAGCTTCTGTTGTGGCCGGAGCTTTGCGAGGACTCGTTCGTGGTCTGTTGACGGGAGTAGCGCTGCTGGCCGGGCTGTTCATCGCCGCTCAAGGCTACGAAGCGGCGGGCACTCTCTTGCGTGGACTGGGATTGGTTGAAGGGGCTGCGGCAGCAAATGCTTGCGGCTTTCTGGTGATCGTGGGCGGCATGCTGCTGTTAGGCTTCATCGCGGGGCGATGGGTCGCAGGGGGTTTGCGCCGCGCTCGTCTGGAATGGCTGGATCGCGCGCTCGGCGCGTCCTTCGGTCTGTTGCGCGGTCTGGCCGTCTGCTCAATTCTTTACCTGGCTTTGACCGCTTTTCCAGTGCGTTTGGAATCGGTCGACAGGGCACGCACCGCGCCTCTTCTGGCTGAGGGCGCGCGGCTGCTCGCCGTCTTTACGTCCACGGATTTGCGCACACGCTTTTTAGACGAGCACAGGGGTTGATCCTTAAAACTTGCTTTATCACCCGCTATGGTCGGAAATCCGCACGGAGAATCCAGATGCAGATGCGCGCCCGCCTAGAAGCCCTGATAGACGATATGCTCGACGGCCAGATTATGCTCGACGAAGCCGTCGCCGAGTTTGAAAAGC
>DATLMN010000345.1:0-12502 GCA_035537255.1 Pyrinomonadaceae bacterium
GACGCGGCATGTCTCAAGGGCAGCATTCGGAGCTGAGATGCTGCCAAGCGGCACATAAGATAGTTGTCACGACCGCGCCCACTGATTTTAACGACAACGCGCCCGTCCGTGCAAGTGATTAAAGCTTTTATTTTCCTTCAATCCCTCATGCTGCGGCGCGCCGTGCGCCCGTACTCTTTCGTGCGCTCCCTTATCCTTCGTTTTTCAACCTCACAGGAGGGACGACCGTCCCCCGCGCGCTTTGCCATGAAAAATCTTCTGTGACTCCCCTGGCTCTCTAACGAACGGCAACGGGTGCGCGGACTTGCGTTTATTGACAACAGGTATCGATCAGCCTAGATTGCCCGCATGGAAGCGCTTGCAGCCTATCGCCACACGGAGTTCAGGGGGGTCGAAGAATTGACGAGGGCAGCGGCCACACTCGCCGAGCGTTTTAGCGCGGAGAGGGCGCGCGGCGCTCGTGTGCCGACCGTCATCACGGAGCGCACAGTACGCCATTACCTGAGCGAAGACCTGCTCGGACAACCCGCAGGCCAGACGGGCACTTCACTGGTCTTCAATTACGCAAATCTGCTGCGCCTGCTGGCCGTCAAAAAGCTGCTCGCAGAGCACTGGTCTGTGCTCAAGGTCAAAGAGTTTATGACGACGCTGGATACGGCCGCGCTCGAACAGATGGTCGGCGCGACGCTTCGTGCGGACGCCGCTGCATCCACAGGCGATACGCAGCAAGCGTCTGTGACGCCTGCGACCCCTGTGAACAGTTTGACGGGCGAGGGCGCGCTCATAGGGGCGGCAAGCGAGCGCGGCATGGCTGACACCTCGCCCGACCCTGCTGCACCAACACAGCAACCGCCGCCGCTGGCCTCGCTCGCCGTCGAATCGGCACGCCGCGCAGAGCGCTCTTCTATGGAATGGATAGAGCTTGCTCCCGGCTTGGAGGTCAAAGTGCGTAGAGGCTTTCGTCCACCGCGCACTCGTGAGGAGCGCGAGCGCCTGGTCGCGCGCTTCTGGTCGGTCGTCAATCGCCACAACTCAACGTAAGCTCTTTGAAAGTAAGCGCAAGAGTCACAGGACTCTTGCCTCAACTAAAGTTTTTGAAGATCCAGACTTATCCTGCCAGAGCGGCTCGCGCGAGGCGGGTTAATTCTGGCGGTTAGACCGCTTCAGCTACACAATAATAGTTCTGTGCCTGAAAGGATGCGTGCTATGACAATGAAACCTGTCCTGCACAGTTTTGCCTATTGCCTGGACTTCCTGCGCGAACAAGTTGCAGACGTTGACGCCTCCGATATGGTCGCGCAACCGAACGGGATCATGAATCACCCGGCCTGGGTCATCGGTCATCTTACGCATGCGTGTCAAATGTTGGGTGGTACAATCGGGATTCCCGAATGGTTGCCAGATGACTGGGCCAGGCGTTTTGGTACTGGCAGTGTGCCGGTCGCCGATGTCAGCCTGTATGAGACAAAAAACGACGCCCTGGCAGTGCTCCGCGATGCTCAAGCGAGAATCACCCAGGCCGTAGAGCAGTTGGATGATGCTCATTTGGATGCGCCGTTTCCCGATGAATCGTATCGTGAGGTATTCCCAACGATTCGCCACGCGCTAACGCAGGTGCTCGTTGGTCATACTGCGAATCACATTGGACAAGTTTCAGTTTGGCGCAGGACAATGGGCTTGCCGCCAATGGGGCGCTCCTTCGAGTGACAGTACGGCAGGAGAACCTTTGACGTGAACCGGAAGAGAACAGCATCAACCGACCGCCTCACTGTGATCGCGATTGCGGTGATAGCTTATGCGGGCGTAAACGTCTGTCATGAAATCGTCGGGCACTGTGGCATGGCGGCCATCCTGGGTACTAGATGCATACAAATCTCCAGCACCAACATTCCACTCATCACATTCCCTCCTGCTTGGAAGTACAACATCATCGTCATAGCTGGCAGTTCGGCGAACTGGGCGGTTGGGCTTGTCTGTCTAGGACTACTACGCGCCTTACGAACGACACGAACGACTCCTGCGCTGCGCTACTTCCTCTGGCTCTCCATGTGTGTGAATCTGTTTCTCGCTTCCACGTACATGACAGCAGCTCCGATCATCAAGTACGGTGATTCGTACATTCTTATTCGTGAGCTTCCAGGACAATTGTTTTGGAGAAGCGCTCTGGTGTTAGCGGGCGGGGCGCTCTGCTGGTTCTCTTTCCAGATTTGTCGCACAGAGCTGAGCAGGCTCATTGGCTTTGGAGGGCGCGCCGCGCGAGAGGTTGCGTGGGAGCTGGTCGTGCCTGCTTACATCATTGGAGGGGTCGTTACAGTTACGTCCGCCTTGTTTAGCCAGCTTGATTTTAAAATAGCGCAACTTCAGGCGGCGGGTGGCACTTTCGGTCTAACCGCGTGGCTCTTGCTGCTGCCGCTCTGTATTCCCGAAGCGCCTGCGTCTGCGGAGCATCCTTTCATAATCCCCAGAAGCATATGGTGGATTGTGGCCGGTGCGCTCGTCGGTCTGATATTTATAGGCGTCCTGGGGCCGGGTATTGTTCTGTAAGTTTTTATCCGGAAGTATGCTGAGTACTACGAGATTGCGGCAGCGTTATACGATTCATCACACGCGTGCGTCAGGCGCTGGTAAAATTCAAGCCTTCATTCAAAATCAACATGCGCTCAAGGCTAATTGCCATAGCTATAATATTTTCCTTACTCATCGCCTTGAGTTGCAGTCGTGCGGGCAAAGAGACTCAAAAACAGTCCGCGAATAATGTCGAGCAGCAATCTAGCGGCGACCCGACTGTTGATCGTTTGAAAGCGGCAATCGATGCAGTCAAGAGTTTGCACACGCCTATGGGCGAGCCTTTGCCGGGTGATTGGCTCACCACTTACAGGGAGAATGGGCAGACATTTGCCGAATACCTTCGCAGCAATCCGACGCTGCCCGGCGGAAAGCGCCGCGCCCTCTATGTTCAGCCTTTAGGAACGTTCACCGAGACGCAACGTAAAGTCATCGCTCTCACGGCAAAGTATATGGAGGCATTCTTTAATCTTCCGGTTAAGCTTCAGTCAGAGAAACCACTCCCCGCGATCCCTGAAAACGCGCGTCGCATTCACCCTGCGTGGGGCGACAAGCAGATTTTGACGGGCTATTTACTGATGGAAGTCCTGCGGCCAAATCTTCCCGAAGACGCTCACGCTCTGATAGCTTTTACCGCGTCCGACCTTTATCCGGGCGAAGAGATGAACTTCGTTTTCGGTCAGGCGTCTTTGAACGAGAGGGTAGGCGTGTGGTCGCTCTACAGGCTCGGCGCGCCCGACAAGAGCGCAGATGACTACAGACTATTCCTGTTGCGCACACTGAAAATCGCCACACATGAAACGGGTCACATGTTCTCGCTGTTACACTGCACAAAATACGAATGCAACATGAATGGGACGAATCATCTGGGAGAGACAGACAGGCATCCGCTGGACGCCTGCCCGGAATGTATGGCGAAGATTTGCTGGGCGACCGCTTATAACCCGCGCGTCCGTTACGAAAGGTTAGCTGCATTCTGTCTGGAACAGGGGCTCACACAGGAGCAACGATTTTTTGAGCAGGAGGCCGAAGCAGTTAAAAACCTTTACCCGGGCTAGCCGTTGAGGCGTCAGGTCTAAATGCCATTAAATGAATGAGGCTGGGCGTTGTTGCATAAATGAGGAATTATAGAGTTGGGCCAATACGACTCTGAGCTTGGATTCCATGACTCAGAGGCTGCCCGACTGCGTCATCTGATTTAATGCGATAAGGCCTTCACTCATCCTTCAGTTTATAACGGCAGGGCCTGCCCGTCGGCATCGCGGAGTGTGAGGCCGATGGTGTGCGCGATGCTTGGGCCAACGTCCGTGATATTGATCTCTCCCAGGTCGCCGCGTCGAGTTATGCCAGCGCCCACCGCGATGAAGGTGGTGAAATATCTTGAAGGCAGATAACCGTGCTGGCCGCGCATGATGCTCTGTGTCACGGCATCGCCCAGGTAGTTTGCGCCGAAGGCGTACCCTTCAGCGGCTTCCAGCACAAATGCTGCGCGCACGTCAGCGCCCATCTCGCGCACCTCTTCAGCGTCGATGATTCTAAACAACTCGCCGTCCGTCTCCGGCGCGCCGTCCACGCGGCTTTTCGCCAGCTCATCGAAGGCCGCGCGCGCCTTCTGGAAAGCTTCCGCGTCCGTCTCGTCGCGCAGGATGATGGCGCATGAGCCGCCAGTGATGGACGGAAGCGCGCGCCAGCCTTCAGCCACGCACAGTCTGGCGTTTGCCTGTTGCTGCTGCGGTGTATCGCTGGCATGGCTAATGTTCAAGAGCCCTGCTTCCTTGAGCACCACGCCCGGATGAATCAATTTTGAGATCGGCGCAAAGCCGTGATCGCTGACGATAAAGACGGCCGTTTCGGAAATCGTTCCGGCACGCTCGGCAGCTTCCAGAATACGCGCCACGTAACCGTCCAGCTTTTCCAGCATCGCGAATGCTTCCGGCGTAAACGGCCCGTAATCGTGTTGGAAATGATCCAGATCGAAAAGATGCACGAGCATCAAATGGGGACGCTTTTCTGTGATGAGATATTCAGCGAAGCGAGCGCGCATATCATCATGCTCATCAGCGTTCGCCTGCGTATAAAGCCTTGGGTCGCGCGCGGCCGCTTCCTGTATGATGCCGCGCGGTCGCTCGTGCTCGATCATCAACGCTAAGGATTCTCGCGGCGTGCCGTTTAGTTTCTTGATCTCCGGCACATTGTAATCGCCCGCGCCGCCGGCCACAGGCCAGGACACAATGCCCGTCGAAAGCCCACGGCTCTGGGCCGCGTCCCACAACGTCTCTGCACGTATGTCTCTGGCGAACCAGTGCCACTCGCCGCACTGCGGCGCGCCGAGCGGGAGAAACAGTTCGTTGCCGACGATGCCGTGTCGTGCCGGTCTCGCGCCCGTCACAATCGTCGTGTGAACGGGATACGTCACCGAAGGATAAACCACGCGCACCTGAAGCGACGATGTCCCTTCGGCCATCAAACCCCTGAGCGCAGGAATACGCAGGCCGTATTCGTCCGCGCGCTCAAGGTAGCGTGCGTCGAGTCCGTCAATCGAGATAACCAGAGCGCGCTTCGCCTCTTGTGTCATGTTTTGTGTATTCACTTAGAATTATTATTCCAACTGCGCATCAAGATAATTGTGGATTCACCACAGAGACACAAAGGACACAGAGGGGGCACGGAGGAGTGAGAGACATTTAACTCTCTGTGCTATCTCCGTGTTCTCTGTGCCTCTGTGGTGAACTGCCTTTTAATCATTCACTCATTTAACGACGACGTTGACGAGGCGCTGCGGTACGACGATGACCTTGACGACCTCGCGTCCGTCGGTAAAGCTGCGCACCCTTTCATCTGAGAGGGCGGCCTCTCGCAGCGCTTCTTCGGGCGTGTCGGGCGTGGCGATTATGCGCGAACGCAGCTTGCCGTTGACCTGCACGGGAATCTCCAGCTCCCCTTTGCGCGCCAACTCAGGATTCAACGCGGGCCAGCGCGCCTCATCGCCGAGCAGACCGCCCGTGTGGCCCAGTCCCTCCCACATCTCTTCGCTGATGTGCGGAGCAAACGGCGTGAGCATTACGACCAGTGCTTCGAGCGCCTCGCGCACGGCGTAAACTTCAGCCACGCTCGCCTGTGCAGGCTTGACATCAAAATCTCCAAGCGCGTTAGAGAGTTCCATCAATGCTGCGACGCTCGTGTTGATGTGCAGTTCATCGAAATCGTTTGTGATGCGCGCGATCGTCTGATGAGTCTTACGACGAAGATTCTGTGCTGCGGCAGTGAACGCTTCAGCGCCCGGCTCTGCGCCTCTTTGCAGCGGATCGGACAGGCGCTCAGACCAGCGCCCGACCATCGTGTAGACGCGGCGCAGGAAACGCACAGCGCCTTCGATTCCTGTTTCCAGCCAGCGCAGCTCATTTTCCGGCGGCGCGGCGAACAGGATAAAGAGACGCACGGCGTCAGAGCCGTAAGCTGCGATCATCTCGTCCGGGTCGACGCCGTTGCCGAGGCTCTTGGACATGGCCTTCCATTCGCCCGTGCCTTCGATGATGTTCGTCACCATCCCCTGCGTGAGCAGTTGCTTGACGGGCTCGTCGAAAGTGATGAGACCGATGTCGCGCATCATCTTTGTCCAGAACCGCGTGTAGAGCAGATGCATGACGGCGTGCTCTATGCCGCCGATGTATTGATCGACGGGCGTCCAGTACGCGGCCCTTTCCGCTTCAAAGGGCGCGTCCGTGTTCTGCGGGTCGCTGTAGCGGAAGAAATACCAGGACGAGTCGACAAACGTGTCCATCGTGTCTGTCTCGCGACGGGCCGCGCCACCGCACTTCGGACAAGTGGTGTTGACGAACTCCGCGACGCTGGCGAGCGGCGACTGACCCGTGCCTGAAAAATCTGCGCGCTCTGGCAAAGTAACTGGCAAGTCCTTTTCCGGCACTGGCACAATCCCGCACTGCTCGCAGTAGATAATGGGAATGGGCGCGCCCCAGAAACGCTGGCGCGAGATGCCCCAGTCGCGCAGGCGATACATGGTCTTCCCTTCACCGAACCCTTTCTCTTCGGCGAAGGCTGTCATCTCGCGAATCGCATCTTCGGAGAGCTTGCCGCTCCAATCTCCACTGTTGACCAGTATGCCGTAGTCCGTCGTGGCCGCGATCATCTCCGTCGATTGATCTACGCCGAGGCGTGGCTCTAGCCCTGCGGGCTCTTCCTTGTGCGTGATGGGCGCGATGACCTGTCGTATGGGCAGCTTGTATTTCTGCGCGAACTCGAAATCGCGCTCGTCGTGCGCCGGGACACTCATCACAGCGCCCGTGCCGTATTCCATCAACACGTAATTCGCGACCCACACAGGAATAGTCTCGCCGCTAAAGGGATTGATGGCGATCAGGCCCGTATTGACGCCCTCCTTCTCGGCCTCTTCATCGCCGGCGCGATTACTGCCGCCGCGCTCAAGGCGTACGCGCTCGACGAATCGCTCAATATCATTTTTGAGCGCAGAGCCTTCTGGAACTTCTGCGAGCAGCGGATGGTCTGCGGCGAGCACGATGGCGTTCGCGCCGTAGATCGTGTCGATGCGCGTGGTAAAGACGCGCACACTCGTGTCCGTATCGGCAATCGCGAAATCGACGTAAGCGCCGTTGCTCTGGCCGATCCAGTTGCGCTGCATGGTCAGGACGCGCTCGGGCCATCCCGCTTCTATCTCCTGCATGTCAGAGAGCAGTTGCTCGGCATACGCGGTTGTGCGTATGAACCATTGTTCCAGATTCTTTTTCTCGACAAGAGTGCCGCAGCGCCAGCAGACGCCGCCGGAGGATTGCTCGTTTGACAGCACAGTCTCTTCCTTCGGACACCAGTTGACCGGAGACAGGCGCTTGTAGGCTAAGTCCCTTTCCAGCATCTTCAGAAAAAACCACTGATCCCACTTGTAGTATTCCGGGCGGTGCGCAGCGATCTCGCGCCGCCAGTCATAGCTGATGCCCAGACGCTTCATCTGCCCGCGCATGTGCGCGATATTTTCTTCAGTCCAGTCGCGCGGATTGATGCCGCGTTTGATGGCGGCCTGCTCCGCTGGCTGGCCGAAGCTGTCCCAGCCAATCGGGTGCAGCACGTTGAAGCCCTTGAGACGCTTGTACCAGGAGAGCGCATCGCCTATGGAATAGTTGCGCACGTGGCCCATGTGCAAAAATCCAGACGGGTAGGGCAACATTTCCAGGCAATAAAAGGATGGACGCGCGGGGTCCGGCTCGACCTCGAACGCGCCCGTCTCGGCCCAGTGCCGCTGCCATTTTTCTTCGACCTTTTCGGGAAAATATTTCTCGTCCATGATTCACACTCTTCCTTCTGACCTGTGACGGTCAACACTAACAGCACGCGCAAAGCTTTCTCAAGCTTGACTGTCAAGACGGAAGCCAAATTTTGGTTTGATAATTTGCGTCGGAGGTCTGAGCCGCTCCCACAGCCGAGCACTCTCTTTTCAGAGGCGGCTGCCGGGCGGCACCGTAAGAAGGAGTTTGGTGGAGCTGTGAAAACGTTCCATGAGAAACTCTTTTTCTCTCGCGATTCGTAAATCTGAGCTGTATCTTAGCGCAAGCGACGCGCCCTTGTCTAACAAAACTACGGTGGTGGATCAGTTTGAAATTGAGTGTGGTGGAGATTGCCGTTCACCACAGAGGCACAGAGAGCACGGAGATTACACAGAGAGCTTGAGTATCATTCAATCCTCCGTGCCCCCTCTGTGTCCTCTGTGTCTCTGTGGTGAATCTCAATGCTCTGCTTACTCAATTATTCAAACTGATCTACTACCAAAACTACAGAGCGACAGAATCGTGCGAGCTTGCATCAGGCTTATCACTAAAAGCGCGGTCGCCTCTTTACTCACTTCGCCGTGGGCCGCAAGAGCCAGGTAAAGATGATGGACAACAGGCACAGGGCGATGATCACCTCGGCCCAGAAGAAGGCTATAAAATCGCTGTAAGTTCCGATTGGCGGCACGCCCGGCTGGCTGTTACGCACAGCGGCGAAAGCGAAAAGCAGCGCGGCCAGAAACGAGAACATCCCTATCTCTATCTTGCGTCCACGCAAAAGCACGCTGAGCGTCAACACCAGCACCGCAATCGTCACGCCCCACATCAGCACCGTGATGAACATGGAGAAAAAGACAACTGTCGAAGAGCGGCTGATCTTCATGTCCAATGCCACGTAATCCTCAGTGCTCTCCGGATTCTTCGCGGCATTAATCTTGAAGCCCGGGATAGAGCCGTAAAAATCTACTGCCACCGCCACGGACTCTTCGCCATTGTCATCAGCGGCGCTTTCATCTTTCTTCGGCGCTGCCTGCGCGCCATCACTCGTCGCGGGCGAGGGCGCAGGAGATTCACTGGGGGTCGGCGCGGCGCTCTCTCCCTGTGGAGAGGTAGCAGCGGCGGGCTTATCCTCAGCGCCCTGCGCGGGCTTCGCCTTCTCTTTAGAGGTGAAGTAAACCTCAAGCATCGCGCTGTGCTGATCGAAGGGATAATCCGTCGCCAGCCCGTCGTACATCTCTATCACGACCTCGCTGGGATTCATGCGCTTGCCCTTCTGAAAATCGAGCTCGCGCTTGCCCGTCGCACCATTGGTATAGAGCTTGAGGTCACGCGTCAGGATGTCGTCGTCTTCACCTTTGACGAGCGCGCCGTGTGGCACGAATTCCAGGCGGGCCACAGCATCGCCCTTGATCGGATCGACGGACAACAGCTTGACGAAGACCTCCACGTGATCAGGGTCGCGCTCGCCGCTGTCAGAGATGACGGCTGAGCGTTGCTCGCCCTCTCGTTTGTAGATATTGAGGACGACGATAAAAGCAATCGCAAAGAGCGCCAGCACGACGCCGACGATAATCAGGTCTTTAGTCCTGAACTTGTCAGAAATGGACATTAATTTCCTCGCTTAATTGAATTGAAGTTTTGAAAGGGAAGAACGCGCGAGGCCGGATGCGAACCGCTTGACAAAGCGGCCAGAGATTACAATGACAAGCGGTTGCGAGGCAAGCTTTGGGACGCGCACGCAGTTCGGTCAGGTCTCTGTGCCTGTAGTTCCGGCAACAGCGATCTATTTATAAGCTGCCGGGCTTTCCTTGCAGTCAGGCCTGCATACACGATAAGCAGCATTTCTATTGATGTTAGCGACCACGTTTACGTTATTAGCAGAAGTGCTAATCAGATAAGCAGGGATGCTAATACCATAAGCACGATTGTCTATCCCGTGAGCACTCTTGCTTTCTTCGTTGGCGGGTGAGCTTTAACAGAACGTGTCTTAGCTGAAGACGTGAAACTAGGACACTACCGACGCGTAAGCTACGCCTGAACTTTTTCCTGATCGTCGTCGCGCTTCGTCGGACGATCAAAGAATCCACGCAGAGTTTCCAGATTGCGCGCGTCGTCGCCCTGTTCGTCCTGTGGCGTTTCGAGCAAGAATGCAGCGTGGGCCAAGTCCGGATGGCGCGCGATTCGTGCGAGCGCTTCCGCGCCGATATGGCCCTGCCCTATGTGCCAGTGACGATCAACGCGCGAGTTGTAGTCCGCCTTTGAATCGTTAAAGTGAATTGCCCGCACGTTCTCTGCGCCGACGGCGCGCTCAAGCGAATCAATCGTCGCCGCAAGACCGTCCTCTTCGCGCACGTCGTAACCGGCCGTAAAGGCATGGGCCGTGTCAAAACAGACGCCAAGGTTCAGCTCCGGACACGCAAGGATGATCTCTCTAAGGTGCTCGAAACGATGGCCTATGCATTCGCCCTGCCCTGCCGTGTTCTCAAGAAGAATACGAAACTCTCCGAGCGCCAGGCCCGCGCACGCTACTTTTAAGCTCTCGGCGCAGACGCCGATGGCATCCGCTTCGCAAGAGCCTTTGGCGCTGCCCGGATGAAGGACAAGATAATCCGCGCCGAGAAGGAGGGCGCGCTCGACTTCTTCACGAAACGAAGCGCGCGACTTCATCAGTATCTCTGCGTTAGCTGCGGCCATGTTGACCAGATAGTTGCAATGAATGACGACGGGCGAGATGCTTGTCTCTTCGCGCACACGGCGAAAACGCTCGATCTCTTCCACGTCGAGCGGACGTGCCATCCACCCGCGCGGATTACGCGAAAAGATTTGTACAGTATCGCAGCCAAGCGCCTGCGCCTTCAGGAGCGCATTGTGCAGGCCGCCGGCGATAGGTAAGTGTAGACCTATGCGCGGCGCGCGCTGACTGATAGATAGATCAGGTGAGCTTTGCGATGCGGAACGGCTCGAAGGTAAAGCGGAAGCGCTTGCCCGCACACGTCGCCTCGCAGAAGGTTGCGTCCGTTTCTCGTTGCCTGTCTGCTCGCTCTTCGCCTCTGCCTGCTCGTCCGTCAACGCCCCGTTCCCTTCTCTACTTCTTCCATGACGCGCAGGATATTGCCGCCGAGGATTTTGTCTATGTCCGCTTCGGTGTAGCCGCGCCGCAGCAGCTCTGCGGTCAGGTTCGGCAATTCAGCGACCGAAGAGAGGTCTTGCGGCACGGCCTGTATGCCGTCAAAGTCTGAGCCGATACCGACGGCATCGATGCCCGCGAGTTTGACTATGTGATCTATGTGATCGACGATGCGCGAGACTTTGACTGCGGGCAGACGACGCGCGTATTCCGTGATGCGCACGCGGTCACGCGCGACCTTTTTCCAACCGGCGGAGCGCGTCTCCTGATCGTTGGCTTTCTTAACCAGGGGCGCGATCTCAGCGTCAACGCGTTTCTTCTTTTCACTCCAACCGGGCTCTAAAAATTCAGGATAAAAGACGACGCAGCAGACGCCGCCGGTCTTAGCCAGAGCGCGTATCATGTCATCGTCCAGATTGCGCGCGACGTTGGCGATGGCGCGGCAGTTGGAATGTGTGGCGATGACGGGCTTACTGGAAGTGTTGACGATGTCCCAGAAGGTTTTGTCAGAGACGTGCGACACGTCAATCATGATACCCAGCCGATTCATTTCCCTGATGACCTGACGACCAAAGTCGTTGAGGCCGCGTGTGCGTCCCACTTCATCGCCGCTCGAGCCTGCCCAACTGGTCGACACGCTCCAGGCGGGCGACATATAGCGCACGCCGAGCTTGTAATAACGCTCGACGTTTTCTATGCGCTCGTCAATCGCGTAGCCGCCTTCGAGTCCCATCAGCGCCGCCAGCTTGCCTTCACCGTTGATGCGCCGGATGTCTGCGGCGGTCGTCGCTAAGGCCCACACGTCAGGATGCTTTTCCGCGAGCGCGCGCACGGCGTTGATCTGATCGTCCGCGCGCTTTATCGCACGCGGGCCGCCGCTGTCGTAAAGCTGCGGCTCGACCCAGATGGAGAAGAACTGCGCGTCCAGGCCGCCCTCTTTCATACGCACGGCGTCCAGGTGGCCGTCGCCTAAGCGGCCCTGTATATCCAGCCGCTCGTCGACGAGGCGCTGCGTCGTATCGGCGTGCATATCTATTGCGATGGCGCGGCGATGTATAGAGAGCGGGTCGCTGGCAGTCTCGGCCTTAGAGTTAGTGTTGGTCGGGTTTGCGGTTTTTTCAAGCATGCGACAATTATTCGAGAGCAGAGAGACAATTAAGATGCAAAACAGAAGCAGGACTTGCCGGGTCGTTTTCTGCGCGGGCGGTTTCATCTCGGAGAAACAGAAAATCTTCAGACAATCCTTTTGGTGATCGAGAACGTTGAACGCCTTTGATGGTACGCTGCCGCTCCCGCAGGAATCAAGCGTCCCTTGCAAAGCGGAGCGCGTTTACGGTATCGTGCCCTATCCGACAAGCCAAGTGCCAGGGCGACAGTGGGAACGTTCCGTTATTGATCGTTTTTCATAAGGCGTGAGCCGAAAACTGTAAACGCCGTGCGCGACGTTCCTCAAAAATCGAGTTCCAAAGGAGAACAAAATAATGTTTCCAAAAGACGGCAAAGTAAAAGACGTGAC
>DATLMN010000346.1:0-15043 GCA_035537255.1 Pyrinomonadaceae bacterium
GAACGGAATGGAGAGCGGCAGCGTCAAAAGAATCGTCACAGGGTGAATAAACGATTCGAACTGCGCCGCCAGAATCAGGTACATAAAGATAAAGGAGAGCAGGAACGCGAGCATGAACGATTGGTTGGCGCGCTGCAACTCCTTCGATTGCCCCGTGACGCCCGTACGGTAACCGGGCTCCATGTTCAATTCCTGCGCATAACGCTGAACCGCCGCGAGGCCGTCTGCCTCCGAGCCGTTCGGCGCAAGGCTCGCCGAGACCGTGACCTGTCGCTGACGATTAAGGCGATCAATCGAAGCGGGACTATCGCCCTCTTCTAGGCGCACAAGCTTCTCTAAATCCACAGTGCCGCCGTTGGATGACGCGACCGTAAACTGGCTCAGACTGTCGCGCGTTCGACGAAACTCCTCGCCAGCGCGCACGACCACGTCGTACTGATCAGAGCCTTCGCTGTAAGTGGTGACGCGCGCGCCAGCGGCCAGCGTATTTAAAGCCTGCGCGACATCGCCTGCTTTGACGCCGAGGTCTGCTGCGCGCTCGCGGTCGATGATGATGCGCACCTCCGGACTGCTCAGTTGAAGCGAGCGGTCGGCATCGCGAAAGTTCTGATCCTGCTTGATACGCTCGACCAATTTGTTTGAGTATTCGTCCAGCTTCTGAATATCAGGGCCGCTGATAAAGAAGCCCAGAGACGAGCCGCCGCGACCGCCGCCACCAAGGCTCGCGCCGATGGAAGAACCGCCCGATGCCGTGATGACATAATCCTTCGGATACTTCCGCTTACGAATCATGTCGCGCGTCTGTTGGATCAAATCGGTCTGCGAAAACTTGCGGGCTTCAACCGGCTTGAGCCTGACCTGAACGGAGCCGGCGTTAGGCGAGCCGCCGCCGAAGCCGCCTCCGCCTGCATTGACCAGCGTAGCTTCGACGCCGGGAATGTGTTCGCGCACGTCGCGCGCGATGCGCTCCAATACAGATTGGGTCGCTGCCAGGCTAGTGCCCTGCGGCATACGCAAAGAGACTTGATAAGCGGACTCGTCCTCGTCCGGCAAAAAGTTGTAGCCAACTAATTTGTAGAGCGGCCAGATAGAGGCGATGACGATTACAGAGACGACGACGATGACCCAGCGATGCGCCATCGACCACCTGAGCATCCACATGTACGAGCGATCAATCGGTTTATAAAAACGACCGCCCTTCGAAGAGCTGTGCTCTTTAGCTGCGCGCTCAACATCAGAGTTCTCATGCAGCGTCTCTACATCATCTCTGCCACCGCCGCCACCATCGCCACCAAACCCGCCCGCACCGACGGGTACGCCTTCGGGCGTGATCGTTTCCTTTGGCGGCTTGATCCAGCGCGCCGCGAGCATGGGCGTCAAGGTGAATGAGACGATGAGCGAGACGGCAATCGCTGCCGCCGAAGTCAGACCGAACGAAGACATAAAACGCCCGACGATGCCGGACATAAAGCCCACGGGTATAAAGACTGCCAAAAGAGAGAGCGTCGTCGCCATGACCGCGAGACCAATCTCGCGCGTGCCTTCAATCGCCGCCTGAAAGGGGTGCATCCCCTTCTCTTCGACGAAGCGGTAAATATTCTCAAGCACGACAATGGCGTCATCGATCACAATACCGACCATCAAGGTCAAAGCGAGCATCGTCATCTGGTTGAGCGAATAGCCCAGAGCGGCGATCAGCGCGAAGGCGGCGATGATCGAAGTCGGGATGGCGAGCGCAGCGATGACTGTCGAGCGGAAGTTCCACAAAAAGAGAAACACGATCAGCGCGGCAAGCAGTCCGCCGACCACTAAGTGCTCTTCGATGGCGTGCAGGCTGGTTTCGATAAACTCAGATTGGTCGCGCGTGACGGCGATCTTGATGTCCGGCGGCAAGAGCGGCTGAATCTCCGCCATACGCTGCTTGACGCCCTTGATGACGGCGATGGTGTTTGCGCCCGACTGCTTGCGTATGCCGAGCGAAACCGAAGGCACGCCGTTAAGGGAAGCCGCAGACTGCGGGTCTACGCCGCTGTCTTCGACGCGCCCCACGTCACGAACCTTGACGGGATAGCCGTTCCTGGTCGTGATGACGATGTCGTTGAAATCCTCTACACGCGTGACGCGCGAGAGCGTGCGAAGCGTGACGGTGCGCGCGCCCTCATCGAGTCGGCCTCCGGGCAGCTCAAGATTCTGCGCGCGCAGAGCGTTCGAGACTTCTGTGACTGAGAGATTGAAGGCGCGAAGGCGATCCGGGTCGATATAGATTTTGATCTCGCGCTGGCGACCGCCGAAGACCACGACTTCGCCGACGCCGTCAGCGGATTCTATGCGCTCC
Organism: Pyrinomonadaceae bacterium; assembly: GCA_035537255.1. Classification (GTDB taxonomy): domain Bacteria; phylum Acidobacteriota; class Blastocatellia; order Pyrinomonadales; family Pyrinomonadaceae; genus DASQYE01. Next base: position 2,336 of record DATLMN010000346.1, read on the forward strand.
TGTATCTGGTTTTGGACAAGCGTGGTCAGCTCAATCGAAGAGCGCGGCGCGCTGATGGCGTAAACCAGGACGGGCTGCGAGTCGGGGTCGGACTTGCGAACGACGGGCGGGTCGGCTGTCTCCGGCAGACGATTGATGACGGTGCTGACTTTGTCGCGTACTTCCTGCGTGGCGAGGTCCGGGTCTTTCTCAAGATTGAAATTGATCGTGACGTTCGAGCGTCCCTGCGAGGAGGTCGAGCGCATCTCGTCAATGCCGGGCACTGTGTTGACGACGCCTTCGATGATGTCTGTGATCTCCGTCTCGATCTCCTGCGGCGCAGCGCCCTGATTGGTCGTCGAGACGGAGACGGTCGGGATGTCTATCTTCGGAAAGCGGTCAACGCCGAGCGTAAAGAAAGAGAAGCCGCCGATCACCGTCAGGATTAGAATAATGACGGTGGCGAAGACCGGACGCCGCACACAAATTTCAGCTAGCTTTTGCATAACTCACTCAATTTTAGATTTTAGATTATCGATCCATCATCTTGAATCTTGAAACTAATGCTTTCAACCTGCATCACCCGCCAATCCAAAATCTAAAATCCAAAATGCTTCAATGCTTACTGTTTGACCTGCGCCCCTTCGTAGAGCTGCTCAAGGTTGCTGGTCGCGACCACTTCGTCTGCCTGAACGCCGGAGATGATCTGTATAAGATCGCCCTCCTCTGTGCCGATCTGCACGACGCGGAGTTTCGCAGTGTTGCCCTGAATCACGAAGACGCGAAACGATTGCGTGTTTTGATCAGAGACGACTGCGGAGCGCGGCACGTACACGGCGCGATTTCCGCCCGGACGCACTATGCGCGCGGTGGCGAACATTCCTGCGCGCAGAGCATTGTCGCCGTTTTCGACCGCCGCCTCAACAGTCGCTGCTCGCGAAACGGGATCGATGGCAGGATTGACGGCCACCACCTGCCCGGCAAACTTTTTATTCCGGTAGGCGTCCACTTCGAGCGATACACCCATGCCCGGAGTGATAAAAGGCACTTCGGCTTCCGCGACTTGCAACTGCAATTTTAGAGGATTGGTGCGCAGCACTGTCGCCGCAACAGAGGCCGTCGTGACGAACTCGCCGACGGCGATGGGACGATTGCTGACGTAGCCCGCATAGGGCGAGCGAATCACCGCGTCTGTCACTGCCTTCTGCGCGATGGCGACCTGTGCGCGCGCAGTCTCGACGGCTGCTTCGGCGCTCAGTATGGCCTGATTGCTCTGGCGCGCGGTGTTGATCGCGGACTCAAGCTGCTGGCGCGCAGTGTTGACACGCGCGCGCGCAGTATCCCTCTGCGTGCGATACTGATCGTAAACGCTAACGGCCACGTCGCCCGTCTCGACAAGCTCGGCGTAGCGTCTCTCGTTGGCTTCGGCCAGACGAAGCTCGGCCTGCGCCTGCTCTAGATTAGAGTTGGCGGCGCGCACTTCCGGGATTGTGCTGGCGTCGAAATTTCCGCCGGGTCTGAGGCCGAGACGCGCTTCCGCCTGACGAACACCACTGATGGCCTGCTGTACGCCGCTTTGTGCCTGCCTCAGACGCAGGCGCGCATCCTTGTCGTTTAAGCGCGCGATGACTGCGCCCTGGCCGACGAACGAGCCGACGTTGACGGGAGTCGCCACTACCTGCCCGGAAGTCTGCGGCGCAACGTCCGAAGTCTCGTTGGCGATCAGGCTTCCAGTCGCTTGAATAAAAGATGGCACTTCGCGCGCGACCACTTTGGTCGTGGTGACGACGACGGCAGGCCCAGCGACCTCTGTAGTCGCAGTGGTGGTTGTCGTGGCGACGCTGGTATTGCCCCTGGCGTTGGCCCGCGACTCGGAACGCCCACAGGCCGCGCAAAGGAGCGCGACCATTGTCAGGCAGCAAATAACCGCAACCAATCTGGACTCGCGGGAGAGTTGTAAAAATGACATAAGTAGCTCTGTATCCTACCCCTTATTTACTTGAAAACGCTTGTGGCAACAGGCCGGTTACAGATTTCTTTAGCAGCCTGTCGGAGTGGGGGCGGAAAATCATCTGATGTCAATCATATTCCTCAAGTGGCCTTTAGCCGTCCCGGGAAATTTGCAATTAAATGTATTAGGGTGTCGAATATGTCACAAGTGAGGTGCGATCATCAATGACAGGATTGCTGGAAGAAAGAGCAGCGAAGCTCTACGAGTTCTTTGAGCTTAAGGCGGGCCGTGAATTAATCGCGGCTGACGTTGCCGCGCGGTTCGATTTAAAAGCAGAAACGGCAGAGGGGCTGGAGCATTTCAACATCGAATGGCACATCATCCCCTCCGCTGAGGCCGTCCCCGTAGGTGATTCTTATCTGGCGCGACTCTACCCCTTAGCCCCTAGAGATTTTGCTAAGCCGCACGAGCATGGGCCAAGTTATCGCGACCGTCTGGTGATGGGCCACAGTCGTCATCAGGGCCGCATCATCGGTGTCGAGACGACACAGAAGCCGCGTTATCTACCCGGCAACCGTCAATTCTATGGAAGCCTCTACGGGCAGGATGCGACGAGTGATCCGCTCGCGGCTTACATGGGCCGCGCAGGGATGATGAACGGGACGCGCTACGCTCACAACTATCTTTCATTGCGCACTTTTCTAGGCGTCGTCAACGAAGACTGGCGCGCACGTCAGCTTTTACCCGTAGGCTATCGCGTGACGGTCTGCCCGCCAGCGATCTTTAATCTCGTCGGCACAATCTTTCATCCGCGTTGGAGCGAAACCGAGACGCTTGAGCTTGGCTTTTACAGAGACGAGCGTGGCAATGCTACCTGCTACGCCGTCGGCTCGAACGCACCCGGAGATTTTTCATACATCAACGAAGTCGAGGGTGAAGCAGACTGGTCTCTGATGGGATTTCGCCTGGCGCTTGTGCCTGATGAGTAGTGACAAGTGAAGAGTGACAAGTGGCGAGCGTAATTGAAGCCCCTTTCAGGAGCTTTTTCAACACGCTCTAAGGGAGCGGTCTGCCGTCAGGGTTTATGCGTAAACACTTCGACGCCGCGCGCTGCGAGTTCGGCTTTGATGTCACCGGCTAAAAAACGCTGCGCTTCGTCCTGTTGCTTCAATACTGCATCCATGTGGCAAAGAGTGAGTCCGCGCACAAAGAGGTGGGCCTGTTCTCCTGAACAGAGTTCCGCGATGGGGCGCATCTCCTTGGGCAACCATGCAAGGTCTCCGGGCCAAGGCATTGTTCGCACGGCCTCGTGCAACTCCTCTACATTGTCCATAAAGTGCATGTGGTCGGCACGGCGCAGGACGACCATCTGTTTGGTCGCCGGAGTCCTTTCGAATATTTCGCACATCCCGTCGAGCGGCAACGAAACATCATTCTCCGCGACCAGATAAAGCGTCGGAACATCACGACCCCAATTAAAAGTAAGCTTGACCGGCAGAATGCCAGGCTTCGGCCTAGAGCTTCCGCCCGGCGCGAGCGCCACCACGCCACGTATACGCTGCTCGACTTCAGCGGCAGCGAGTGCCGTCCAACCACCGAAGCTGTGTCCCACGATTCCAATTCGAGAGTGATCGATGTTAGCTTCCGAGACCCAAGACGCGCCGTTAAGTAGATGATCGAGGAGAAAGCGTATATCGGGCACACGGCTCGCGATCAAAGCTTTCCAGCGCGCAGCTCTTTGCTCGTCCGATTCATCCTGTTGACGCGCCAGTTCCGCTGCCACGATCTCAGAATGATCAAGCGCCGTGACCACGTAGCCGTGACTGCTTAAATGAGCAGAGAGAAACGTGGCGGAGCGTCGGCCTGCTCCGCTGCTGTGCGAAAAAACGATCAGCGGATATGTGCCTGGACGGGCTGCGGCATCGCGTACGGCCGTTTGACTGCGCTGTACGTTACCCAACGGAAGCGTGAAGGAGTCCTGCGTCGCCGGCGAAGTATCCTGGCCCGCATGCTCGGCAGCCGCCGGATACCAGACCTCACAGGGGAACGTGCGATCACGTGCGGCATCAAGCGCCTGTAGGGTGCGCACGCCGACGGGAAATCGACCCCGAACGAATGGATCATACGCGTCCGTCCGGGGCGACTCACTTTTTTGAGAAGCTTGTCTAGTATCTTTAAGGCTCTCGCTGCTCATCGGGAATACCTCTCCATTATGGTGAGATAAAACTTGTCTTTGCTCAACGATTGTCACTCATCACTTGTCACTGCCTTTTGGATACCATTCGAGCAGGCGTACCTCTATGGGCTCTGCGGCGAGCGCGGCCTTGAACTCCTCAGGCTGCTGGCCGCGATAGTGATACGGGTAGACGACCTTCGGCTTAAAAGCCTTGACGCATTCGGCCGCTTCCGAAGGCGGCATCGTGTAGGGCAGATTCATGGGGATAAAAGCGATGTCTATATTCTTCAAAGCGCGCATCTCCGGCGTGCATTCTGTATCGCCAGCGATGTACACACGCTTGCTGCCAAGAGTGAGAATGTAACCGTTGCCGCGCCCTTTGGTGTGAAAGAGCTGTCCTTCGGACGGGCCGCGCTTCAAGTTATACATCGGCACTGCTTCGAGGCTAAAGCCCGCGACAGATTTGCTTTCGCCGTTGGCAAGCGTGGTCGCGTTCTCGATCTTCGGAGCAGCAGCGGCGGGCGCAACCACCGGCGCGCCGGGTTTGCGTATGCGAGAGATGGCAGCGGGGTCTAAATGATCGCCGTGAATGTCCGTGACCAGAATAAGGTCTGCCTGTTTCGCTTTTGTGTAATCGCCCGCGCTCGTCGGATCAACGTGAATCACTTTCCCGCTGAACTCTAGCTGCAAGCTCGCGTGCATAATCGGCGTCACGACCACATCGTCGCTCTGCGGCTGCGGTGTCGGCGTCGTTGTAGCCGTCGTCTGCGGCGTCGCATTTTTATTTCCCTCCTGCGCCGTCTGCGCCGTGCAGCCCAGCACAAAGAGACTAAGGATCACTGCTAGCGTGAGCGCGCAGTGGAAAGCGCGACGCCGAAGTAGCGAACCTATCAGCAATGGATTCCTCATCAGCTTTTTATCATTCCTTGGATGCATCTTTCCCCTCCCGTATGTCTCTGAATAGAGCCTCTGATGGTCTATCATCCCTGTTGATTATTATGGATTGTTGCGCAAGGTTATTGTCGCTAATCATGGGCCAAAAGGTAAAGCGGCGCGGGCGCTGTACACACGCGCACGTATTGCGAGTAACCGTAAAGCTTCCGCCAATCTCGTCGACGAAACTCCTTGATGCTTCGCAGAATTTCCATTCCCTCCGCTTCGATAACAGAACGCTTTAACAAAAAGCGCAAAAGCATTTCTCTCTTGACGGTCTAAAAAATTGTAACCACGCTCCGTTATCGCGCGTCTTACACTCTGACTGGCCGGATTGGCGTCATTCTCCCTCGGGTGTCAGATGCGGCTCACCACAATTCACTATTCGGAGAGGAAGACAGATGAAATTAATTGGCACGAAGAAGATCATGGGCGGACTGGCGCTGGCCGGGGCCTTCGCGCTGACGGGCGTCGTCGGCGTCGCGCAGCAGACCAACGGACAGCAGGGCGGCGGTGCGGAGCGCGCCGGTCGCGAATGGAAACACAAGGGCGGTAAGGGAGAGCATGGCAGAGGAATGCGCGGCGGTCTCTTCGGAGGACGCCTGGCAGAGAAGCTCAACCTGACTGATGCTCAAAAAGAGCAGATGAAGCAGATCGCCGCTCGCCATCGCGAGAGCACCAAGGCACTGCGCGAGCAGATGCGCGCGGCGCGTGGCGGCAATGACGGTATCTTGAACGGCACGTTCAACGAAGCGGCAGTGCGTTCGGCTGCGCAGGCGCGGGCCAACGCGCAGATCGAGCTGGAAGTGGCGCGTGCACGTATGATGTCAGAGATGTACAACGTGCTGACGCCGGAACAGAAGACACTGCTTGCGACAGAGCGCCAGCAGCGTGAGCAGAAGCGCCAGGAACGACGCGCGCGTCGTGGTGCTGAAACAACCGACCAGAACTAACAAGGCAGGGCTCGGGCTCTAAGGCTTCGCATGCGAAGCCTTAGAGCCTTTCAACTTAAACAAGTCTCCCCAGACAAACTTTGTCTCTCCCCACAGAAATTTAGTGGAGGACAAAAGCAATGAAGAACAAGGTTAAGGTTACATTGATGATGTTTGCGCTTCTAGTGGGCCTGTCTGTGACGGCTGCGGCGCAAACCGTTTATCGGGGACGAGGTGGCCGAACGGTGGCCGTTTATCCGAACGGCAGACGTGTTATTCACAGGAATAACGGCAGGACCGTTTACCGCAGGCCCAACGGGCGAAGCGTGGTCGTGCTGCCCAACGGCAGGCGCGTCGTACGCAGCTCGCGCAGCCGCCAGAGCTATCCGCAGGTCAGCCGCGCACGCACTTTTAGACTGCCGAACGGCAGACTCGTGACCGTGCTGCCCAACGGCCGACGCATCTATCATTGATCGCGTCGCACAAGCAACTTGAAGAAAAAAGTGGCAGCCCTTTTGTACGTGGGGCTGCCACTTTATTTTCATCCTGCTTCAGGGGAAGTTGTTTGAAAGGAGCGCTTCGGGGGAAGACAAGAAGCGTGTCGGCGGTTAATAATCGGTGAAAGAGATGGCAGAAGCTTCCGACCCAGTGAGTCTCCCTTCGACGGCGCAAGCTGTGGCCGACCCGTCTGACACTTCCGACCTGGAGCTTGTGGCTCGCCTTCAGGCCGGAGAGGAAGAGGCGTTCGAAGAACTCTTCAACCGTCACAGGCGGCGCGTCTCTTTAATCGCCAGCCGCTTTTTTCGCCAGCGCGATCAGATAGAAGAGATCGTTCAGGAGAGCTTTACCAAAGCCTACTTCGCGCTTCCGGATTTTTCTAACCAGCAGGATGCATCCTTCGCCGCGTGGATTGCGCGCATAGCCTTTAATGCCTGTTACGACGAGCTGCGAAGAGCCAAACGGCGGCCGGAGAGCGCCATGAGCAACGTCTCCGAAGAAGAAGCCGCGTGGCTGAAAGATCAGTTGCGGGCAGAAGGGGCTGGCGACGACATAGAGAGCGCGGCCATCTCGCGCGATCTGGCGGGCAAGCTGCTCTCGCGTCTCAGCGCCGAAGACCGTATGGTGCTCGTCATGATGGATGTCGAAGGGCTGTCCGTCAACGAGATCGCAGAATCTACGCGCTGGTCTATCTCCAAGGTCAAGGTGCGTGCGCACAGGGCGCGCGCCTCGCTGCGCCGCGTCATGCAGAGATTTCTGTAACCGGCAGAGCCGCGCGCGCGTTTTTATTTATGAGGCCGGAATTAAAGGTTTTGGCCGGAGAGAACAGGTAAAAGACGATGGTCAGCAAAAAGAAGGATCGCGAAATGGATGAACGGCTGGATGCTCTCGGCCGTGGACTGGTTCGCGCCTCTGCCGCTAACGAAGAGGAAGCGGACGCGGTCGCTTCATCCCCTTTCCTCTATACGCGTCTTCGCGCGCGGATCAACGCCGAGCGAGAAAGACTTGACGGTGCGGGGGAAAGCTGGCTGGCGATGCTCGTCAGTGTCTGGCGCGCCATCCCCGCGATGGCCCTGGTCGCCATCTTCGCCTTCAGCCTTTTCTGGTCGATGAATCCTGGCACGCAGACTACCGCGAGTTTGACGGACGACGCGCTTTTGGGCGCACCCGACGCGGAGATCGAGCGCGTGGTTTTCGCCGACCGGCAACAATCGCTCTCAAGCGACGAAGTGCTCGCGACCATTCTCAGCGAAGAAGAGCGGGAGGTTAACAGGTAATGACGCCGCGCGGTAAGACGCTACTCAAAGTTTGGCTGATGGTGCTGGGCGTGTTCGCTTTGGGCTGCCTGACAGGCGCTTCGCTTGACAGTGTGTATCGCATCAGGGCGCGCAACAACGAGCGTCAGGAGAGGCGCGGCGGGCGCGACAAACAGGATGTCTTTGAACACATGAAGCGCGACCTTAACTTAAACGAGCAACAGTCGACGGAGATTCGCGCCATACTGGATCAGACGCGCAACGATTATCGCACATTGCGCGCGGAGGTTCGCCCGCGTTACGACCAGGTGCGACAGAACGCGCGCACGCGCATACGCGCCCTGCTCACGCCCGAGCAGCAGCAGCGTTTCGACTTAAAGGTAGCGGAGCGCGACGCCAAACGCGGGCCTGATGATAGAGACGAGCATTAAAGCTTGAACGGTAGTGACGCGCTCTTGGAGTTCATTCGGTTAAAGGAGGTCATCGAAGTCATGGGTAATTCAAAGGATGCGATCAGAATACTCGCCAGGCGTTTCGTGAGCCTCTCTCCGGCCGTTCGCGTGCAGATCGCGGCAAAGTTACTGCGCTTTGAGGAAGAGAGCCGGACACAGCAGGAGACGTTCAGGCAAAGAGTCTCCTTAACGGATGTGCCAAAGAAGAGTTTTATGGAGCAGTTCTGGGACGAGGTCGAAGCGGCGCACGGTGACGGGCTTTACCGTTCGAACCCTTTCTCGGAGGAAGAGGCGCGACCATTTCTTTGTGCCGCATAAGGTAAGCCAGAACCGTTCATGGCGCAGTTTTAGAATTTTCTCTCTCCAGTAATAACTCCCCCCAAACATTTCGGAACAGCCAGCAGGCCCGCGCTGCAAAAGCGGCGAGCGCTTCGGCGGTCTGTGTGTGGGAAACTTGCGAGAGCATTTGTCTTGATGAGATTAAACAGAGGGAATAGCGATATGTCTTTTTTAAATTTTGCGGCGCGACGCTTCACAGCCTTCGCGCTCATGTTGATTCTAAGTTTGTTTAGCATGAATGTCGCCTTTGCGCAGGGCGGCGGCAGTCTTCGCGGCCAGGTCAAAGATGAGCTGGGCGGAGCGATTGTCGGCGCAACCGTGACGGCCGTTGACGCTGGCGGCGCAGAGCGGACGGCGACGACTAATGAGGAAGGCGTCTATGTCTTCAATAATTTACCCGCTGGAACTTACACCTTGCGCGCGTCCGTCGAAGGCTTCGCGCCTTTCGAAAGGACGGCGTTGGTGCTTACAGCCGGGCAGCGCGAAATGCTCGATATTACTTTAGGGATTACGATTGAAGCGGAAGAGGTCACGGTCGCGGCTGAGCCCGCCGTCAGCGCCGATCCGGAGAACAACGCTGGCGCTATCGTCATACGCGGCGAAGACCTTGAGTCATTGCCCGAAGACCCTGATGAACTGGCAGAGGCGCTGCAAGCTCTGGCTGGCCCATCCGCCGGGCCCAACGGCGGGCAAATCTTTATAGACGGTTTTACGGGTGGGCGTCTGCCTCCGCGTGAGTCGATACGCGAGGTTCGCATTAACTCGAATCCGTTCTCGGCGGAGTACGACAGGCTGGGCTTCGGGCGCATAGAGATTTTGACAAGGCCGGGGACGGATCGCTTTCGCGGTCAGGCGTTCTTCAATTTCGCGGACGAGAGCCTGAACTCGCGCAATCCGTTTGCGCCTGTGCGTGCGCCCTATCAAACGCGAGCCTACGGCGGCAACGTGAGCGGGCCGCTGGTTTCCAAGCGCGCGTCCTTCTTCGTGGACTTTGACCGGCGCGCCCTGGACGATAACGATGTGATCAATGCGATCATCCTCGATTCGTCTTTGAATCCGACGCCCTTTAGCCAGTCCGTGCTCACGCCGCAGACGCGCACGACCTTTAGCCCGCGCTTCGACTTTGCGATCAATAAGAACAATACGCTCGTCGGGCGCTATACGTTTACGCGCACAGGGCGCGAGAACTCCGGCATAGGCGATTTCTCTTTGCTCTCGCGCGCCTTTAATAGCTCAAGCACGGAACACACTTTTCAATTGACGGAAACGGCGATCATCAACCAGAGGATGATTAACGAGACGCGCTTCCAGTACATACGCCGCCGCTCAGAGCAGGAGGGCGACAACTCCATCCCGACCATCAACGTGTTGGAGGCATTCACTGGCGGCGGCTCGCAAGTGGGCTTAGCCTTTAACAACGAAGATCGCTTCGAGCTACAGAACAACACTTCGCTCTCGCTGGGCAATCACGCAGTGAAGTTCGGCGTGAGACTGCGCCGCGTGAGCATCTTTGATTTCTCGCCGAACAACTTCGGCGGAACGTTTACCTTCGGCGGCGGATTAGCGCCGGAGCTGGATGCGAACAATCAAGTGGTCTTGAACGCGGCGGGCGAGCCCCTGTTTGTTCCGATCACGAGTATCGAGCGCTATCGCCGGACGCTGCTGTTCCAGGGACAGGGTCTCTCGTCCGCAGAGGTGCGCGCTCTCGGCGGTGGGCCAACTCAGTTTACCATCGCGGGAGGCGATCCGCAGGCAAGCGTCCGCCAGTGGGATTTCGGCGCGTTCGTTCAGGACGACTGGCGCATGCGGCCTGATTTCACACTCTCGCTCGGGCTGCGTTACGAGCGGCAGAGCAATATCAGCAGCAATCTGAACTTTGCGCCGCGCATTGCTTTCGCATGGTCGCCGGGCGGTGGCGGCCAGCGCCAGCCGAAGACAGTCATTCGCGGCGGCTTCGGTATCTTTTACGACCGCATCGGCGAGAACCCGACCTTGCAGGCCGACCGCTTTAACGGAGAGAACCAGCAGCAGTTTCTGGTCACAGACCCGGCGGTCTTAGGGCTCGCGCAGTTCACCCTGGACGGTGTGACGAACGTGCCGACGGCTGAGGCGCTCGCGGGCTTTGACCTTCCGCAAACTACAAGGCGGCTGGCAGAAGATGCTCAAGCTCCGTACACGATTCAAACTTCGCTGAGCTTCGAGCGACAGTTGCCCTACAACTTTACTTTCTCCGCGACCTTTATCAACACGCGCACGCTGCACCTGCTGCGCTCGCGTAACATCAACGCGCCGCTTGCGGGAACGTTTGTCTTGGGCGATTCCTCAAGCGGAGTGAGACCGCTTGGCGACGTAGGCAATATCTACCAGTACGAAACGAGCGGTGGTCTTAACCAGACGCAGTTGATGTTCAATCTCAACAGCCGTCTCAATCGTAACTTTTCACTCTTTGCGCGATACGTGCTGGGGAAAGCCGAGAGCGACACGGACGGAGCGGGAACTTTCCCTGCTAACTCGTATGACATGAGCGGCGAGTACGGGCGATCCTCTCTGGATGTGCGTCACAACTTTGTCGTGGGCGGCTCGATCAATGCGCCCTGGGGCATACGCTTGAACCCGTTCGTCATCGCGTCATCGGGTCGTCCGTTCAATATCACGACGGGGCGCGACACAAACGGCGATACGCTGTTTACGGAGCGCCCGGCGTTTGCCACAGACCTCTTGAAGCCGGGCGTCGTCGTCACACAGTACGGAGCGTTCGACCCGAATCCTGCTCCGGGACAGGAGCTTATTCCGCGAAATTACGGCACTGGCCCATCGCTCTTTACAGTCAATCTGGGCATCAGTAAGACCTTTAGCTTCGGCGGTAGAAGTGGCGGCGCGGACGACGTTGCCGGCGCTGCGCAAGCAGGTAGAGGAGGCAGACGCGGTGGCGGCGGAGGCGGTGGCGGTGGCCGTCGTGGCGGCGGTGGATTCGGTGGCGGTATGCGCGGAGGCGGTGGAGGCGGTGGCGGTGGTAACTCATCCGATAGCCGCTACAACCTGACGTTCTCCGTACAGATACAGAACCTTTTGAACCACACGAACGAGGGCTTGCCTGTGGGAAATCTCAGCTCGTCTCTGTTCGGTCTCTCGCGCTCGACCGCCGGAGGCTTCGGCTTCGGTGCGGGACGTTGTCCGGATAACCGCTGCGTCTCGGCGCAGGTTCGCTTCAGCTTCTAAAGAGCTAAGCACTAACAGTAAGAGGGCGTCATCATTTTTATTTGATGACGCCCTCTTATCATTATGACTCTTGCCTTGAAGCAAGCGAGTCTTACTGATTCTTCTTTTTATCAACGACCGACTTCAAAGCCTGGAAAGTTGGCGGCCAGAGTCCGATGAAAATTCCCGCTTCCTTTTTGCCCGAAAGAAAAAGTGCGATTGATGCCCCGATGGAGCCTAGCGTCAGAATATGAAATAAGCTGATGCCAGTCGATTGGACGGTCGTCTCATCCACCGTCTTGAGCATTGATTCCGCAGCGTCCGGCTGCTTTCCGCTCGTCGTCGAATAATCCTGATCCAAACGTGTTGCTGTTGCCTGTGCCATCTGTCTTTACCTCCTTGTATTGCTGCCTATATCCCCTATCGCACACGCGCCTTGAGGATCGTGATCCCCAGAAGCAACGCGAGCGACACCCCTACGATCAACCATCCTTTGGCCGATCCTGCTTGTTAGTTCACTGCCTGTGTCATCTTTCACCTTCGCCTGTGGGCCTGAAGCCGCTAGCGCTTGTTTAATCTCTTCCCTTTACCAAATTGCCCGGCCCTTGAAGAGATTACCTGGCGGAACTCGCGCTAAATCGCTCTTGGCCCAACGCAAGTATGAACCATGCTTGATAATCGTCCGTATTCCGTTGCGAATCCCTTCTCAATTCATCAAGGCCAACTTACCTTTACTGACAAGAGGCTTTTATGACTCGAACGACACGAAAATAAATCTTATCGGCGCGGAAGCGCACAGATAGTCTGGCTTTAGGAGCGCTCTCTGGCGCACTCTTCCGGTTTTGGCCCGGCGCGCTGACCGCTTATCAGTTTTGAGGAGCCATCAGCCACTTGAACATTCTCAAGCGTGGCGGCGGCAAGTGCTCTCTCACAAATCGAGTTGTCAGTTTCAACTGCCTGGTGACTTTCTGCCAATAGTATGAACCGATGCGCG
>DATLMN010000347.1:0-54137 GCA_035537255.1 Pyrinomonadaceae bacterium
CAGTATGAACGGGCGACGCATGGCGCTGAGCAGGAGGGAGAGCGCCTCGCCGATCAGGAAAGCTTTGCCGCTGTAGAGATCAACGACGGCGAGGTCGTAATCGCGCCGCCGCCGCAGGGCTGTCAGGAGCAGGTGCGCGCCCCTTAAAGTGCCGCTACGGTAAGGCGAGGCAGTGATGAGGCCGTACCCTTCGCGCTCCAAATGCTCGCACAAGTCTTCGACAACGGAACGGCTCCCACCGCCCTTGGATAGGAAGTTGGCGGCGAGAAAAACGCGCGGCTTAGCGCTCTTTTCTGAACCACTGCTTTTGAGCGTTGCTCCCATGAAATCTCTTCTACTCAGTTTCCATCTCGAATTCAAAGATGCAGTCTCAAAGTATCACCACGAAAGATTGTGTTTCCGCATCCAGAGTTCCAGCGCGAGCACGATGAAGATGCGTTGGTAGAGTCCTTCGCGGCTGATGGTCGTCCCATGTTTTCCAAGTCGCGCCTGCGCGAACAGGCTCAACCAGTGGCGCACAACTTTCATGTTGAGGAAGGCGCTGATTTTCGCTTCGGGCGCAAGAAGCAAATCATTCAACACAGCTTGAAAACCTTCCGGCAACATGCGGTCTAGGGGGATGCCAAAGCCGTGTTTCGGATGGCGCGCGACCTCCGGGGGCAACCAGCGCTCGGCGAGGCTTCTCAGGACGAGCTTGCCTTCCCGCCCATCGGTCTTCATTTTGTGTGTGAGTGAGAGTCCGAGGGCCGCCACTTTTTCGTCCAGCAGCGGCACGCGCACCTCTATGCCCGCGTACATGCTCATCATGTCCACCTTGCGCAGCATGTCGCCGGGGAGCGAAACGGCGAACAGGTTTTCCGTCAGACGGCGCGACAACTCTTCTAAGTCAGAGACGCCCGGCGGCTGGTATCCGTCGAAGTGACGATAGACGGTTTGCATCTCACGGCTCGCGTCCGGCGACACAAGCTCTTGTTTCTGTTCTTCGTTAAGATAGTTTGAGAGACCGGCCAGAAGCACGGATGCGTCACGTCGTCCGGCCTGGGCCAACTGCACAGCCTTGACCATCTGCCTCCCCAGATTCGGCGTTCTCACGGACAGGAAACGGCCCGCGCCACTGGCCGCCCGCTGCATCACATGCGGCAAACGCATTAACCGTATGAACTGGTTGGCGCGCCAGAAGCGACCGTATCCGCCGAACACTTCATCGCCGCCGTCACCCGACAAGGTGCAGATATAGCCGCGCTCTCGAACGGCGCGCGAGACGAAGTACATCGGAATCAAACTGGTGTCGGCGAAGGGCTGGTCGAAGTGCTTGAGCAGTTCGAGGATTGATTCGGGAGTAATCGCGTCAGTTTCTAAATCAATCGTCCGGTGTTCCGTGCCGCAATGCCTTGAGACGGCGAGAGCCAGCGGCGTCTCGTCGTAATCCTTATCCGGAAACCTCACGTTGAAGGTCGCGGGAGGTTGAGCAGTGACGCGCGCCGTTGCGGCGACGACCAGCGAAGAGTCGATTCCGCCGCTCAACAACGCGGCGACAGGCACATCGGCTCTCACCTGCATCCTGACTGCTTCAAGCAATGCGCCTTCGGCTTCCTCAACAACTTCCGGCAGCGAAAGCTCTGCCCGCACCTGAGCTTTCGCCTGATAAAACTTCTCTTGATTAGCCTCGCCTCGCTCAAACGTCACAGAAGCGCCCTTCGGCAGGGCGTGGATGTTCGAGAAACCTGTGGCCGGTTCGGGGATATAGGTGAGCCCCAGAAAGTCGTAGCAAGCCTGCCGATCCAGACTGGGAGTGAAACCTTCGAGCGCGAGGATGGTCTTCATCTCGCTACTAAAGACCCACTGCTCGCCGTGGCGCGCGTAGTAGAGCGGCTTGATGCCGAAGCGGTCGCGGGCGAGCATGAGCCGTCTGCGCGCACGGTCATAGATGGCGAAGGCGAACATTCCGCGCAGGTGATCGACAAGGTGTTCACCGTGCTCTTCGTAGAGATGCACGAGCACCTCCGTATCGGAAGTGCTGCGAAAGCGATGGCCGCGTTTTTTCAGCTCGCTTCGCAACTCCGTGTGATTGTAAATCTCCCCGTTGCAGACGACCTGCACGCTCCCGTCCTCGTTTGGCATCGGCTGCTGTCCGGCGGGAGACAAATCAATGAGCGCCAAACGCCTGTGCACCAATTCACAGTGCCCGTCCAGGTAATGCCCGCGCCCATCAGGGCCGCGATGTGCGAGCAATCTGTCCGCGCGCTCATGCCACAACGGATCGTCAGGCAATCGGACTGAATGAAAACGACCGGCTATGCCACACATTTTTCGTAATCACTCATCCGGTAAGAGCGCGGCGAACGTGAGACCTATCAGAAATGAGGGTGCGACCATACGCATTGCCACGTTCGACATGAAGAGAAGACTCCAGCCAGCCAGCAGCACGACCAACGCTTTGCCTCTGCGTGTGCGCGCACGCCTGAGATTTCCCAAGAGCATCGCGGCAAGCACCAACATCGCGGCCAACCCCAGAGCGCCGTGTTCTGCCAGCAGGCGCGTGTATTCCGTATGCGCCGCCGCCTCACGGAAAAACGCTTCGTGCATAATGGCGGACACGCCCGGGCCCACGCCTAAGAGCGGGTGCTCCATCCAGATTTGCAGGTCTGCGCGAATGAGCAGGTCGCGCCCCGTCAGCGACGTATCCTGAAAGCGTTCAAGCAGAGTGCCCCCCGTGAATGCGTCCAGTCCCGGCACGATCAGGTAATAGCCGAGCGCGACTGTAAGCGCGACGATCATAAGGAGGCGCAGGCGCGCCCGCACGTCGCGCGCCAGATAGAGCGCTGCCAGCAGGCAAGCGCCGCCCGCGTTGTAAAGTCCGCCGCGCGAAAAAGTCATGGCGCTCTGGACAGAGAAAAAGAGCAGCAGGCCGAACATCAAGAACCGCTGCTGAAGCTGTACCTTCTCATTCAACAGGAACCAGAAGGCGACGAGCGCGCCCAGTCCGAGCATCGCCGACACCTGATTCGGGCCAAAGCCCCCGCTCGTCACGTCGTTCGCTTCACCTGCGAAACGCAGATTCGCCGCCGTGAGCGTCCCGTAGAGCGTCACGCAGGCGATGCCTGTGAGCGGCGCGATCAGTGCGACGAAGATTTTGCCCAGTTGCGCGCCGTCGAGCTTTATGTGTGAGAAGAACCACGCGGCGACGAAGAGCGCCAGCGGCCCCGACAAGTTAAAACTGATCTGCTGTTGCGCGTCCTTCAAAGATAACTGCGTGAAGGTGAGCGCGACCGCCGGAAGCAGCAGTGCGAAGTAGACGAAGGGCAGCCCCGGCAATCTCAGGCGCGGTGCGCGCAAGAGCGCGACGACAAAGATGACGATGATGGCGTACTTGCCGAACTCCCAGAAGACGGCGGCATCACTCATGCGCCACAGCACTTCAGCGCCGACGATGTAGGCTCCGACGTAACCGACCTGCATGGGCCTGCGACCGAGCACTGCCAATCCCAGCCCCGCAGCCAGCACCGCGAACGCATGCGCGGTGGCGAGAGGACTGAACTGGCGCATCAAGAGCGCGAGCGGAACATGCAGGGCGACGAAGGCGAGCGCCAAGAGCCATCCTGTGCGTCGGACGCGCGTGCGCTCGGCGAAGCTGACATTCATCGTTTGCGTGTTTTGCAGATACACGTTATAGCCCCCGGCCCGAGCCGTTCTTCGCTGTGAGCACCGTATCGTAAACCTGGCAGATGCGCTCGATGATTGAGCGTGCGCCGTAAAGTTCTCGCGCACGCTTTCTCGCCAACTCCCCTAGAGTGATACGCTCTATGGGCGACTTCAAAAGCCGCGCGAGCGCCTGCCCGAGTTCACGCGGCGACCCTGCGGGCACAAGCAATCCGGCGCGCCCGTCGTCTACGACTTCCGCGCATTGCCCGACACGTGTCGCCACACTCGCCAACCCCGCCTGCGCATATTCGATGAGCGCGAGCGGCAACCCTTCGGCCAGAGAACTCAACACGCCGATGTCGCTCTCCTTTAGGATGGCCGCCACATCCCGCCGCTCACCGAGCAGTGAAATATGTTTCTCCAAGCCAAGCCGCGCGATCTCCCTTTTGATCGCTTCCTGATAGCTCTCATCAACGATTGATCCGACGAGCAGAAGATGCGCTGCGGGTATTTGCCGTACCACGTCCGCCATCGCGCGCACGAGCGTGAGGTGATCTTTCTGTGGACGAAGATTGGCGACGCAGACTATGCGACACCCTTTTTCACCGGGCAGCTCCGGCGTCGTTTCATTCCCGTTCGGGAGGCAGACGAAATTCGGGATATACCAGACTCTGTCATCTGCGACGGAGAGGTTACGACGCGACCACTCGGCCAGCGGTTGACTGACGGCGATGACTGCGCCCGCGCGCTTCGCCAGCGGACGTTCGATCCATGCCGCGCGCTCTTCCAGCGGCAGCCCGTAATGATCGTGCCAGACGAGACGCGGACGCGGTGCGAAGAGCGCAGCCAGGCTCGCCGTAAAGATTGAAGAGCCGTGCGCGTGTAAAATCTCGATCTCGTGCTCGCGTATGTAGGCGACCATGCGTGTGAGCGCAGCGCCGTCGAATCTCCAACGGCGTCCGAGTCTCAGGCGACCAACATCGGACGAGAGCGTTTCTGCAAGACGCCCGTCGCGGCGCGTCGTGCAGAGATGCGTCCTGAATCGCTCGCGCGGCAAGAGGTTGGCGAGGTTGACCGCCACCTGCTCCGCCCCTCCGGCTTCCAGCGTATCCGTGATGTGCATGACGCCTATGCTGCGACTCATACTTAATGCCGATTGTGGAATAAGGAATCAGGATTAAAAATCCTGCTGCGATTCAACCCCTCATTCCGCAATACGTATCTCCTTTAGCCCGCCTCTTCGCGCCTCTTCAGTCCGTCCTGCATCGCTCACGGAAACTTTCCAGTGCGCCGCAAAGAGTTCACGCAGCGCCTCGCGCAAGCCTTCGAGGGAATAACTTTGCGCCCAAGGGGCAGCGCGCTCGCTCATCTCGCGGCACGCTGCACCAGACCCGGCGACGTTTCTCAGGGCATGGGCCAGGGCGGACGCATCGCCCGGCGCAACCACGATGCCACGTCCTTCTCCGAGCATCCACGGCATCAAGCCTCTATCGGAGCCGATGCAGACGAGGCCGAAGGCCATCGCTTCGGCCAGCGACTTGGGCCAACCTTCGTTCTCGGAAGCCAGTACCAGTATGTCCGATTGTTCATAAGCTTTCAGCACTTGCTCGAATTCCACCGCACCCACGAACCTCACATCGTTGCGCAAGCCTAGAGCGTCAACCTGTGCTTCGAGCGCGTGGCGCAGCGGGCCGTCGCCGACAAGGTCGCAGCAGAGAGTTATTCCCTGCCGCTTCAATTCTCCCAGAGCCGCAATCAACACCTCTACATTCTTGCCCTCGTAGAGTCGTCCGACGTAGAGCACGCGCGCAGGGCCGCTGAACTTTTTGTTTCGGGCAGAGGTGCGTGCGCGCACCAGTTGATCGTCGGTCAGGATAGAAGTAAAGAACGGGACGATGTGCGCGGGCTGATCCGGCCAATCGCCATAGACCGTCACAGGCCCGCGCCACCAGCGCGAACGAAGCAGAGCGCGTTGCCAGCCGACAGTTAAGGGCTCGCCCGGATAGCCAGTCCATTGCCCCGCGTACTTCGCCACCAGATGACGCGAGAAGAGCGGCGCGAGCATGATGCCGAGCAGTCCCAGATTGCCGGGGCAACGAACATGAATCGCTTCGGCCCCGCGCATCGCCTTCATCAATCCCCACATTAACCACGGCAGCGCGAGTATCTGTTTGAGCTTGGCGCGCAGATCATCCCCGCCGGTCTCTAGCTGTTCGAGGACATCTATGTTGGAACGCGCGAAGGGCAGGCAGTCGCCCGGTGGCTGCTCAAGACGACAGGGTGCGGCAACCTTGACCTGCTCGAAGAGGTCTGCCCAGATGTCTATCTCGCGCACGTACGGGCCGTAGGCGTAGAGCCGTCCTTCGTGCCGGTAATGAACGGCAGCGGAGACGATCAGAAGTTTGCTGATGCTCTCAGGCATAAAAATTTTAAGGCGACCTTAAGACTCGCGCGCTCGCTCCCGCCACTTTCGCCTTGTCAACCTTGAGAGGCTTTTTCCAGAGCAGCGACGCCATAGCGCAGAGACGCCCGCAAGCCTCGGTCAAAGAAGCCGTGCGCTCAGGCCCACGCAGGCCGTCTCCGCACTGGCACAGCGCGAGCAGCATGGTCGTTGCCCACCAACGCATGCGATTCTTGAGCGAGGGCTCAGGCCAACGCCTGCGCCAGACCACCCAGCCGTTACGCACAACCATCCAGCCATAGCGAAACTGGTTCGGTCTGCCCGAGGGTGCGTGATGATGCGCTAAGCGTGCGCGCGTACAGAGGTAGAGCGGCGCTCTGCGCGCGGCGCGCAGGCAGAAGTCCATGTCTTCGTAGAGTCCATAGCCCTCAAAGTAAGAAGAGAAACGTTCGTACTCGAAGACCTCTCTGCGGAATGTGAACGCACAGCCCATCAGGAATTCTACTTCGTGATCTTCGCCGTCGGGCGGCAAGTACCCGATAGGGCGACCATGTCCGGACGGGGGAATCCAACCCGGCGGCAATTCGCTCGCAAGCCCAAGCCTGCGGCGCAAGCGCCAGCGCACGGCTTCGCGTCTCTCCCACGCGCCCCACTTAAAGAGAGCACCTCCCTCTGTGGCTTCATGCCTGTTTGACGGCCACCACTCGACCTCGTTGGTGATAAAGCCACCGACGCCTGCAATCTCAGCGTGGCGCTCAAAGCAAGCAATGGTCTCCTCAAAGTATTCAGGCTCGGGAATCGTATCGTCATCGAGAAACGCTATGAGGTCGCCGCTTGCCTGCGTGATGCCGTAGTTGCGCTGCCGCGTCAAGCCGCGATGCTGCGGCGGCGCTTTTGTGTAGGTGAGGTTCGGCAATCCACCCTTGTTGATCAAAGTCTCAACCACTCTCTTTGTCTCGTCATCCGGCGAGGCATCAACGACGAGCGTCTCGTCCGGCATTCTGGTCTGGCAAGCGATGGCCTGCAAAAGCTTCTCGACTTCCGCAGCGCGCCGGTAAGTGCAAACGATCAGCGAGAGACTTACGTCCGGTTTCATCGTCAGTTTCCCAAGACCTTTTGGTAGCGCTCGATGGCTTGGCGCGCGACGACATCGGCAGCGAAATACTT
This sequence comes from Pyrinomonadaceae bacterium, assembly GCA_035537255.1. Classification (GTDB taxonomy): domain Bacteria; phylum Acidobacteriota; class Blastocatellia; order Pyrinomonadales; family Pyrinomonadaceae; genus DASQYE01. Next base: position 7,211 of record DATLMN010000347.1, read on the forward strand.
TTCGACTCGACGGCGCGCCGCCTGTCCGAGACGCGCGGCGCGTGGCACATCCGTCAGCAACCCTTCGATAGCCTCGCCCAGACTTTCGACATCGCCGGAAGGAACGAGCAGACCGCTTGTGCCCGTCTCTATGACTTCAGGAGCCCAGCCCGTGTCGTAAGCGATGACAGGCTTGGCCGAAGCCATCGCTTCGAGCCAGGAGAGCGGGAACGCCTCAGCATAAGAAGGGAAGACACAGAGCGAGGCTCGCCGCACGTATTCCTGCACCTTGTCGTAGGGCTGCGTCCCCAGATACTCGACCCTCTCGCGCGCCGCAACCGAGAGCAACGTCTTGCACAACTCCCAGGTCGAGCCCATGCCGCTCAATTGATCGCGCATATCTCGTCCGACGAGCAGTAGTCTTGCTTCCGTATTTCGCTCGCAGACCATAGAGAAGGCGCGGCACAGATCAAGGAGACCTTTCTTTCGCGCCAGCGTCCCGAAGTAGAGGATGGTATTCGGTTCAACCTCGCCGTTCATGGCGGGCTTGAATTGTGTGATGTCTATGCCGTTCGGAATCACGCCGACATCCGTGCGCAGATTAAAGAGACGCCGCGTAACATCCGCCGTGAAACGGCTGACGGCTATCACGTCGTCAGCACTCTTGAGCGCCACGCCTTCGGCCCAGCGCACGGACGGCCTCACTCTTTTCTGCAACAGGCGCGCGAAGTAGGTATCCGTGCCGTGACAACGCACGATGATGGGGCAACGTGGACGAACGCCAGCCGAGACGCCGCCCCAATCGTGCGCTTCCACAATCTCTGCGCCCTCTTCCCGTATCAGGCGATTCAACTCGCGCTCGACCCGATGCGCATCCCACAGCCAGCCGAGCTTCGGCACGCGCGTCTCGCCGATGAAGTTAACGTGCACGCCCTCGTCCTCAAACTCCGTCAGCGGCCCCGCGCCCAGCACAGTCACACGATGCCCCTGGCGGACGAGCGCGCGCCCCAGATTGCGCACACTCGTCCCGATGCCGCCCGAAGGCAAAGGCGGATACTCCATGGTCAGAAAAACGATGTGCATTTGAAGGTTTAGCGCAAATTTCAATTGCGGGTATGGTGAAAAGAGGTTCACCACGGAGACACAGAGCGCACAGAGGAGGCACAGAGAGGTGAATGTCTCTCAAGCCTCCGTGCTTCCTTCGTGTCCTCTGTGTCTCTGTGGTGAATGCTTCTTTCCATATCTTCAACTGATATAAGCCGTGTGCCGCTTACTCGTCTTACGAACGACTGAAATCCTTAACGTCTCTCGAACAGGAGCAGCCTGCGTTGTTGTTCCAGCTCGAAATTTTCAGAGAGACGAAAATGGCGCTCCATCGCTTTGACGAAATCATCAAGACTGTAACGGGCAAAACCGGACTCTTTCCGCTTGAATGCGTGTTCGCCGCGCGGCACAGTGAATTCGACGATTGTATACTTGCGGCTGTAGGCGGCGAGTAAATTGGCGATACGCTCAAAGCTCAACTCAACCTCGAAGAAGAGGCGCGGCAGAAGGGCGAGCATCAGCGAGGCATCGCAGGCCAGCCTCTCTGTTGACGACGGAAACTCTTTCTTGCGCCCCTGCCCGGTAGTCGGGATGCTGAAATCCAGGAGCAACGGCAGAATATGCAGGCCGCGCCGTTTGACGCGCCGGTAAAGCGCATTGACGCGCGCTTCCGTTTCATCAATGGCAACGACCTTGATACCCTTCTCCTCGGCAAGCTGTGCGTAGAGGCCGTCGCCGCAGCCTATGTCCAGCAGAGTGCGTGGCTTCAAACGGTCTAGTAACTGCGAGACAGTGCGCGCACGGCAATCGTTCTCGGCGAAAGCTTCAAGGCCAGCGAAAGCCTCAAAGCTCTGGCCAACATCTTTCCCATTTGTCTCACTCTTCAAATGGCGCGACCCGTTCAGTTCTTCACCGGCCAGGCGCAATTTTTCCAGTCGCTCTCTCAGTTTCTCGAAAAAGATGGTCGGGTTGTGTTGCGCGCGCCGTCTGAGACGTTGATACCAAAAGGGAAACCAGCGCAGCTCGCGCCGCTTGAAAAACTCGTCGAGCGGCTCGGTGACTTCGCAGGACTTGCGCAGGCTGCGTGCGAAATCGGGGTGGCCCATCTTGATAAAAGTCAGCGGCAGAATCCAGTAGTCGCGAAATCTTCCGGCCTGTTCATCAGCCCAGGCGCGTTCCAGCGGGGCGATGGCAGAGAAATCAATAAAGACCGGGCGACTGAAATCGAACAGCACGTTCCAGGGGTGAATGTCGAGCGCGCCGAAGCCCTGGCGCGACAGCTCAAGGCACAGTTCGCAGACCATCAGGGCCGCGTCCTTCAACATGAGCGACGGCCATTCGCGCCAGTCCGAGACGAAATCCACTCGGCTATGCTTTAAGACGAGCGGGTAATCGCCGACCGCGATCTCCGCTCGCTCCGTTCGCACAAGTCCGGCGGCAAAGAGTTTGTCGAGCGCGGGCGATGCGAGCAATCGCTCATAGAAAGGGGCATGCTCCGGTGTGACGGCGCGCAGCAACTCGCCTTCGCTCTCGAAAAGCCGTGCGACGGGGTCCGAGAGCGACTGCGGGTGCGGCGTGACTTCTCTGCTCAACATTTTGGCGGGGCGCATGTCGGTTTGCTTTGGGGCGCGGGCCCCCGGGTATCAATGCTTGAAGTTGAGATCGGCTCGCCAGAGTTGTTCCAGCTTGTCGCGGTTCAGCTCGCGCCGAATAAAGCGGAAGTACTCGATAAAGGGTTCGGAGGATTGGCGCTCGGCAACTTTTCGCAAGACTGACTGCTCTCGTTTGTTCAGCTCTTCTTCGCCGAGAGCGCGCGTCACCACACGCCTGTCTGAGGTCAGCGAACTGGTATCGAAAAGCCTGAGCCGCCCATCGAGCAAAGCCCAATTCTTGAGTTCAAGCACGGCGGTCGTCGTCGAGAAGGTGATGCCGCAACGCCACAGACGATGATGCGCCTCGACGATCTCTGTCCACTCGAATGAGTGCAGATTCTCATTACTCTCGAAAAGATAATCGGCCCTCCGCTGCCTGAGCATCACCCCGCGATAAGTGAACCGCTGGCCTTCAATCTCAAGAGTAGCAGTTGTCTCGTGTAGCTCATCGCAAGGAAGAAGTATGTCCGACAGGCCGTGACGCTCGACCTCTTCAATGAGCACGAGCATACGATTGAACTTCGCCAAGCTCAGACGCCGTAAACGACTGGCGAGCAAGCGCTCTCCCAACGGCAGTCGTGCGAGCAACGCGTCGCCCGCTTGTGTGGGCCGGCTCTGCGGTCTCAACCGCTGCGGGTGAACGAAGGGCAGCAGATAGCCGAAGGCAGAGGGTATTTTATAGACCCATCTTTTTTCCGTATCACCTCGCTGAACGAAGACATGCTGCCACGTACCGGTCGCCAGAAAAATCAGGTCGAGTTGTTCCGCTTGTCCCATTACGCCTTGTTCGTCATCCCTTCGCGCGCGAGCGACCATTTCAGGGGCGGACTGATGATCGAGCGCCCGTGACCGTTCAGCTTGCCTGTGACGTTCAGCATCACGCGCTCGGACGTGTAGCGCCGCTCGTCGCCCTCTTCTCTTCGCCCCGTCAGCTTGAAGAAGAGCGTATAGATGCCCGGCACAAGCCAGAGCGGCGGAAACTCTACACGGACGTGATGAACGCCCGCTTCGAGGCCCGGCCCTTCCAGCGCCCGGTCGTGCGTGACGTGATAGATCAAAGTATTCCCGCTCGAATCGTCCAGGCGACACTTAAAGCGGGCGTCGACAAAACCTCTGGGAACTTCCAGACGCGCTTCGACCGTAAACGGCTCGGCGCTATTGACGGCGGTGGACAAAGCGGCATCCACGCCGTTGATTCTCATGCTCGTCCAGCGTGTGCCGCGATTGGCGCTGCGCGCTTGCGCTCCGTCATGGCCTTGAGAGTCGCGGCTGTAGTAGGCAATGCCATCGACAACAGGCCCGTGAAAACCGACCACGCCGTCCTTGAGGACGACGCTCGTCTGACAAAGCTCCTTGACGGCTCCGAGGTTGTGGCTGACGAAGAGGACTGTGCGCCCCTCTGCCGTGACATCCTCCATCTTACCCATGCACTTCTTCTGAAAAGCCATGTCGCCCACGGCCAGCACTTCATCAACCAGTAGAATCTCCGGCTCAAGGTGCGCGGCGACAGAGAAGGCCAGTCGCAGGTACATCCCCGACGAGTAATACTTGATGGGCGTGTCTATAAACTTCTCGACCTCTGCGAAGGCGACGATCTCATCGAATTTACGCATGATCTCTGAGCGACGCATGCCAAGGATGGCTCCGTTTAGAAAGAGGTTCTCTCTTCCGGTCAGCTCAGGGTGAAAACCCGTCCCGACTTCCAGCAGAGAACCGACGCGCCCGTTGATGTCGGCATAGCCTGTGGTCGGCTCGGTAATGCGCGAAAGCATTTTCAGGAGCGTTGATTTCCCCGCCCCGTTGCGTCCGATGATGCCGACGGCCTCTCCGCGCCTGACCTCGAACGAGACACCTTTCAGCGCCCAGATTTCGTTTGATTGAGAAGGCGCGTTTCCATTGGCGCGACGCCGGAAGGTGGAACGCAGGGCGCGGTACGGCGCTGTGGCCGTCCTCGCCAGCGTGTCGCGCAGCGTCCCGTATGGCTCCTGCTTCGCGCCGATCAGATAACGTTTGCCGAGACCCTCTACTTGAATGGCAAGATCATTTCTCACAGCCACACCCTCAGCACGATTCCTTTACGTTGAGTTGGTTCACGAACAATGCGCTCCCTTGAAACCTGTGGCATTGCTTCAGACAACATCGGCGAACATCTTCTCCATGCGGCGGAAGTAGAATGCCCCGCCCGTTAGTATGAGCAGCGCCGCCACAGCCGAGAGCGCAACCACTGCGTGCGGCCTTGTATTCGTGCCGAGCAGCGCCCAACGAAAGCCTTCGACCACTCCGACCATAGGGTTCAACCCGTAGATCGTGCGCCACGGTTCGGGCAGCAGGCTGCTCGGGTAAGCGATGGGCGTGGCGAACATCCAGAACTGCACGATGAAGGGCACGATGTAGCGCACGTCTCGAAACTTCACGTTCATGGCCGAGAGCCACAGCCCCGTGCCGAGCGAAGAGACGAACGCGAGCAGGACGAAGAGCGGCAGCCACAGCGTATTCATCGTCGGCGTAATCCCGTAATAGAACATCATCAGGAGGAGCACGACGAAAGCGATGATGAAATCAACGGCCCCCGCCAGCACAGTCGCAACGGGGATCGCCAGACGCGGGAAGTAAATCTTCTTGATAAGATTGGAGCTGCTGACCAGACTGTTCGAGGCTTCGCTGAGCCCGTTGGCGAAGAAGATCCAGGGGACGAGCGCAGCGTAGCTGAAGATCGGATAGGGAATGCCGTCCGAAGGGACTTTCGCCAGACGGCCGAAGAAGAGACTGAAGACGACCATCGTAAAGAACGGCTGGATGATAGCCCACGCCGCGCCGAGCGCCGTCTGTTTGTAGCGCACCTTGATGTCACGCCAGACGAGGAAAAAGAGGAGTTCTCTGTACTCCCACAGTTCTTCCAGACGCAAAGAGACCCAGCCCCTCGAAGGCTCTATGCGCAGCGTGCGCGCCGTCTCCTGCGGCCCGCTCACCATCTCCTCCGGCCCGCTCACAGTGCCCTGAGTAGAGGGCGCAAACTTGCCGACACTCGCCATCTCTTCGCCTGTTCTTTCTATCTCGCTCAACGGCGTCGCCTCGTCCTACTAGGCCCCGGAAACACTGCTCTCTTCGGCTTCAAACACCTCGGCCTCGTCTGCGATCTCATAGTAGCGATCATAATACTTCTCGTCGCTCGTTTTCGGATCGACGTTGTTGAGGACGACGCCGATGATTCTGGCTCCGGCCTCCTGCAACACCTGGCGCGCACGCCGCGCCACCTCTCGCTGGCTCTTCCCCCACTGGACGACGAACAGAACACCATCGGTCATAGAGGAGATCAACACGCCGTCCGTGAAGGAAGTGATGGGCGGCGAATCTATGATGATGTAGGTGAAGATGGTTTGCAGGAAACCCAGAAGCTGACGCATCTGGTCAGAGCCGAGCAACTCGGCGGCGCTCGGCGTCGCCGGGCCTGATGAGAGGACGTGCAGGCCGCTCGCCTTGTGCCGCTGGATATTCGAGAGCACTTCGGGCGCGGCCGCTCCCTTGGAAAGCAGCGTGCTCAGTCCCCGATTATTTTCGAGATGAAAAATTTTATGGATCTGGGGACGACGGAGGTCGGCGTCAATCAGCAGGACGTTGACTCCTGTCTGTGCAAGGCTGACGGCGATGTTGGCGGCGGTGGTGGTCTTGCCTTCGCTCGGCTGGCCTGAAGTGACCAGCAGAGTATTGAGTCCCCCGCCGGGCGTCGAAAGCAGTATGGAAGTACGCAGGTGACGGTAAGCCTCCGCCAGCGGAGAGTGGACGCCCGAGTTTACCAGCAGCTCCGGGCGACCGTGACCGTTACCATTCCCATTCCCATTGCCATTACCGTTCGTAGAAGACGAAGCCCCTTTCAGCGCAAGCTGGCGACGCGGCTTGAGCGAGTGCGCCGTCGGAATCGCCACGAGCGCAGGCAGGCGCAGAAGCTGCTCCACTTCATCGGTCGAGCGTAAGGTGTTATTGAATCTTTCAAGCACTAGCGCCAACCCGACGCTGAACGAAAGCCCGAGCGTGAAGGCCAATGCCACCATCAGCAGGCGATGCGGGCCGACGGGAGCGCGCGGCACAATCGCGTGGTCTATGATATGTATATTGCTTGAAGTTCCGGCGAGGACAACTTCGTTCTCTTTCGAGCGCTGCAACAATCCGTTGAGCAGATTTTTGCTCGTCTCGATCTCCTGCTGAATAATGCGATAGTTGATGGCCGCTTCGTTCTGCGCGAGGGTCTCGCCGCGCTGCTGGTCGAAGGCCGTGCGCAGGGATTGCTCACGCGCGAGCGCCTGTCGATAGCGCGTCTCAAGATTGATCTTGACGTTCGTGGCGGCGCTCGCACGCTCTTCCTCAATCTGCTTTTCAAGCACGGCGATCTGCTGGTTGACCTCTTTGACTTCGGGCCACTCTTCGGTCACTTCGATCAGTAGCTGCGCGCGCTTCTGCCGCAGCTCGGCCAGCTTGGTCTCAAGACCGTCGAGCTGTTTCTGGCTCTCTGCGGCCTGCGCTTCGGCAGCGCCGGGACGAAGCGCCGCACGATAAGCGGCTTCAGCCGCCTTGCGTTCGTTCTCGGCCTCAAGCAGTTGACGATTCAGCCCCGCGAGGCGCTCGACGACCGTGTTCTGGCTGGCATCCAGAGAGAGAATCTGATTATTGCGCGCATAGTTGACGAGCCGCTCTTCGCCCGTGCGAATCTGCGCTTGCAGTTCCGCAATGCGCCGCTGTAGAAAATCGCCCGTCGTAGTATTGGTCTCCGTCTTCATTTCCAGATTCGAGAGCAGGAAAGTGTCGGCGATAGCGTTGACGACCTTGGCGGCAACCTGCGGGTCAGGGTATCTAAATCGTATATCGATGAGCCGCGTCTCCGTCACCTTCAAACGATTGTCCTTAACAGGCTCGATCTCAAGTCCATTCTGTAGAGTCTCGACATGGGGCGCAAGCTGCGTCGCCTCAATCAAATCTTCCTGCTCGGTGGCAGGCGCAAGGGTAATCTTAAGCGTTTCTGCGCCGCCGGGCGTCTGCGCGTCGCTCCTCTTCACTTTGCCGAGACCGAAGGTACGCCGCATGTTCTGCCAGAAGGTGCTCGTGGGTTGGGGGTGCAGGAAAGCCTGATTGTGTTCGAGGTCAAGCGACTTGACGACGCGACGAAGCAGTCCGCTGCTCGAAAGAATTTGGAGCTGCGTGCTGAAGTAGGTCGGGTCGTTGAAAGAGAGGACATCCGTTTTTGAAGGCGTGACCGCCGGATTGCCGCGCTCGGCATCAACCTGAACGCGAGCATACGCTTCGTAGGTATCGGGCTTGCGCGCCATGTAGATGGCCGCGAAGAGCGTGACCATCATCGTCAGGAGGAGGATCAGCCAGAGACGCTTTCGCACCGCGCGCCAGTAGTTACGAAGCCCCAGCTCTTCGTCAATACTCACTTCGCCGCCGTAGCCATTCGATGACGGGGCGGGCGGCGCGGGTGTGACGATCTCTACGGGCGCGAGGGCTCGCATCTTGAGAGACGGCCTGGTCAGTTCGTGAGATTCTTTCATCTTAACACCTGAACTTTCGGCATCAATGCTCCCACAGGGGAGGGGGCGGTCGGTTGGTTCAGCAATGTGGACTTGATCTTCGGCGGCGTAAAAGCTTTAAGGAATAACTCGTACCGGAATCTGCGAAATCGATGGAACGATAGCGCCCAGCAGACTGCGCAGCAGCCTTTTTCCGGTTGATGTCGGCACGTCCACGATGTCGTTCGCCAGTAAAGCGATGTCTTCAGCCTGACGTTTATCAATGGCCTTGAGGTCAACATAAATTTCCGTCTTGACCGTACTGCCCGGCATCTGCCTGACGATACGCACGCGGTCGCTCTTCGTGTCCGGCATCACACCACCGGCCATGGCAATCGCGCGCGAAACGGTAATCGGCTCTTTCAGAGCGAATGCCGAGGGCTTCAAGACGTTGCCGACCACGTATACCTGCTCTGCATCGGGCAGCGTGATGACATCGCCCGCCTGCACGTAGGGGTTCGCACTCTCATCGCCCCGCAACGTCGCAACCAAGGCGTAGGAGCTGAGTCCTTCGGCCGGGTCGCCGGAGGCGTGCGCCGGTTCGCAGAGTGAAGCCGCATCGGCGTGGACGACCTGTATATTCCTCCCTGCACGCTCGGCCGGGCCGCCCGCGAAGGTCAGCAGTTCGAGCAGGCGGACGCGGCGTTGAAGCTGGAAGCGGCCGGGAGCGTTGACGGCCCCGATGACCGCGACGGGCTGCGAATTGAACTCCTTAACGAAAACATCGACCTGCGGATTCTTCAGGTACTTCAGATAACCGGCGGCGATCTCGGCGGCCAGTTCGCTCTCCGTACGGCAGGCGGCCTGAATCTCTCTTTCAAAAAACGGCATGCGGATCATTCCACGCCCGTCAACACGTATGGCGTCGCGCGTCAGTTGCGGGCGATTCAAGATGCGTATGTCTAGCAAGTCGCCAGCGCCTATGCGATAACGGTCGTCCGGCTTCGTCGTATTTGAAGCCGTAGAAAGCGCCTGTGACGGAGAAGATTGTGAAGCCGCAGCGCCACCCGTCAAAGCCTGTTGAGCCGAAGCAACGCCGGGAAGGATAAAGAGTGCCAGCAGGGCGCTCGCGCAGAAGAGCAAGCGCGACCGTGCGGCAAGACACGCGTCCGGCAAAAAGCTCTGGCGATTATTCATGGCCCGATCCTCCTTCACCTTCTCACTTGATTCTTAAACAGTGCGCTCCGCATCACAGCCGATTGACGCCATGGCTTAAGGACGTTTTCTCAATAGCCGTCGGGAGAGCAGAGCCTCGCGCAGGTGGTTCGGAGAGGCGAGGTTAAGCACCGTATGGCTGAGCAGCACCGTCAGCTCTTCATCCTCCCGCCGAAAGACTCCGGTCAGGGGGCGATCCTGTATCTTTATCACCACGCAGTCTCTGACCCACTGCCAGAACTCGGTCTGGGTCGTCCAGAACTCTTTCCCGCTACGGCAGACGACGAGTGCCGTTTTTTTCTTACCCTTCTTGCCCTTCTTTGCGCTCATCCTGGCTGCTCACCCTTCGCTGAGAGACACCTCCGCCCTATGCCTTTTTGCCTGCCACTGTTGATGACGACTCAAACGTGAAGGCTCATGCCAAAACCCCGTAGGGAAGCCTCGTGCGAGGCGAGCGGAAATTCTTTATAAAGAAAGTGTTAATCAATAAGTTTTCCCAAGATTAACCCTCAAGTTTAGACAGTGCAAAAGACAAGTCCACGAACTGAATCGGCGACGACTGTTGTGTAATTAGATTGAACCCGAATGAATCGGCCCAGAGGAATATCGCGAACCTGTGCTTTAGTATTTCAGAGAAAGGGAGAGGCGCTGGTGCCTCTTTCTCTGAGAAGCATTGGAATTACTATCTGGCCGAAGTATTGCCCCTACAGCACGTGAGCAGATGGAACAGATTCAATTACCGGCCCGACGAGATGCTTGGGAGCAGTATAATAATCATAACCCAACCGGATAGCAAGATTTTGTACGGCAGCAGACATAGGCGCGCGGCAGTGTTTACGGCGACCTCAGAGACACAGAGGAAGCAAGGAGGTTTGAGTGTTGGCGGCTTTGCACAAAAATACGGGCTGACAGTCCAAAGATGTTGAAGTCAAGGCTGATCAGGAACTTAATATCACGTAGCGTTTTTGAATTTTTGTGCAAAGCCACGGCCGCGCCCCCAAGCCAGAGAACAAGGGCTAAGGGCGACCAAGCGATAAAGGATGCTGCCGGATTGTGATTACGGGACGCGCATCAACCGAATACTACTTTCAAGTTTTCTCCACGTCCGGAAATGAATTGCAAAAGAGTCTCACGGGCCGACTCTCTGTCCGAGAGAGATGACAAACTCTGTGGACGTGTCCAGAATTAATAAGGAAATCGCCTACTTTTAATTCTTGGCAGACTTTTCCTCGACCGCCTTGAAGCCCGTGCTGTTGATGACCTCCCGGAGTTTTGCGACTGTCACTTTCTGGTCATCATACTTGACGATGGCTTCGCCCTTCTCATAGCTGACCTGTACGTCTTCAACGCCGTTGGTCGCCTTCAAAGCCTTCGTGACGGAACCGGAGCAGCCTCCGCAGTGCATCCCTTCGACGCGAATGGTCACGGTCTTGGTGGCAGCCGAGACGCTTAACGCACCGAGCCCGAGTACGAGCGTGAACACGATAAGGGCGATGACCTGTTTTCTCTTCATTCTGTTTCTCCTCATTTATAGTGGGTTTTTAACCGTCAAAGATGCTCTGATGCTTATTCTCTGACTTTGGCTTGCCGGAGCAGAGGTTTTACTTTCTGCTCGAACTCTTCCGCCAAAATGATGCCTTCGATCTTGTCTCGAATCTTTCCTTCACGATCTATCACGACGGTAAACGGCAGAGCCTCTCCCGGATCAAACATGGCTTTAGTCTCTTCCGCGCCGAGCAGGATGGGATAGTTGACCCCGATGCTGCGGAGAAACTGGCGCACGGCCGTCAACTCCGTCGGCGGGTAAGTAACGCCTATTACCTGTAAGCCCTGTCTACGGTACTGGCGCTGCCATCTGACCAGATAGGGCATTTCCGCGCGGCAGGGCGGACACCACGTCGCCCAGAAGTTAAGGAGTACGACTTTACCCCTGTAATCGCTGATCCGTACAGTGCGGCCTCGCAGGTCTTTGAGAGCTAAAGCAGGAGCTTTACTGCTCTGGCCGGCCGCAATCGCAGGACAGATGAGAAGTAGGACTACGAAGACTATTGATTTGACCATCGCATCAGCTCAAAACAGATACTTCACGCCGGGCAGGACATTGATGTCCGTTCGCAGCACCATCGTCCCGGTATGCAGCGTCGTGAACATCTGAGCTGAGCTTAGCACATCATCCGCATTATCATTTGCTTCTGTTACTTTGATTTCATCTCCACCACTTATAAGCGAAGGTCACGCCGAAAAGATGAGAATTGAAGTTCTTCTCCGGGTCGTTTGAATTGCGTGTTTCGTACCTGTAGTTGAAGCCCATTTGCATATCCTGCCTGAGGGGTCGTTCATACAAAACATCGAACGTCCACCGCTGGTCACGTCTGGGCACGCGCTCACCGTCAACCTTCACTTGCCGGGCATAGAGCCTTGGGGCATAGCGCGCGTCGAGTGTCAATTGATCCTGGCGCTCGCCGAAGAGAGGTGTGGAGAACTGCGCTCCGTAGGTCGAGCGCACGTAGCGGTCTTTCGGGTCTTGAGAGCGATTCTTATCATAGCGATAAAGAATCTCCCAAGCGCGTCCGCCCCTTAACTTCTGATCGAATCTAGCTCCGACATAAGGGTCTACGCCGTTTTTTCCTACGTCTTCGAGCGGGTAACGCTTCAACCTGTATGCGCCAAAGAGCCGCAGCCGATTATTGGGATTGATGCGATACTGTAGCTGCTCTTCGAGAATATACTGATTATTAACGTCGCGATCTTCGGATGACCCCTTGAGCGACACCTCTCCCGTGGTTCGCAATTGCCACCGGCGCGAAAGTTGAAGCCTGTGAGAGGCCGTCAGGTTATGGCTGACGCGATCATACTTGTCTGAATTTGTGTATCTGTGAAAGGCGACTTCGTAATGAGTTTCGAATGACGGCTTCTCCGGGTTATCCTGAAAATGCACGCCCACACTCGGCACTATGCCGAAAGAGTTGAGGCCCTGCTCGTCATCATCGATGTTCGAGTCGAACGCTCCCGTCAGAGACAGTGTGAACCAGAGGCGTCGCGGCACGCTCGCCGTCTCCCTCTGCGGCTTACTGCGAGATGATTTCTTCTTTTTGGCGATCGCGCCTTTGCGTGTTGCGGCGCTTATCTTTGTCTGGCCTTGCGAAATCACAGGACAGACGAGGAGAAGAATAATCAACGCAAACAAATATTTCTTCATGGTCATTTCCTTTCTGGCTGGGCCGGTGAAGGCATCACGGATGGCCGCCAACCGGCAGCATGGCCTTTAACCTGCGCTGTGATGTCTTGCGATAACTCAGTAATGATTCGTTCCATCAGATAGCACTGCGCGTTTTGATGTGAGGCGAGTAAGGCAAGCAACTCGCCTGCCCGTCGCTGCTCGTCTGCATCCATCAACGCATGATGAAACATGATTCCGACGGGATCAGATGTCCTGACACTGGCTGCAAGCGCCTCACCCAGTTCATGCTGGCTTAAACGCACGCCTTTGCGCCGGGCGAACCAATCAATCGTCACAGGCAACTCGTAAAGCCCGTCGAGGTTAAGCGGCGCGGCAGTCGCGTCGCGCGACAGGATGTGCAATCCCGCTCTACGCAGACACTCGCCCGTCACACTGGTGCAGCGATTCCACGGCGGCGTAAAAACGGGGCTCACGCGTGGGCCAATCAGGTCAAAGAGTCTTTTCTTTCCTGATTCAATATCACTTTGCTGGAGCGCCGCTGCTCTCGCAGCACCGAACTCACACTTACGCCCTACAGACTCATGATTCTGATGACTGAAGCCGTGTTGATGAATCGCCACCCTGTCCGGTTCAGCTTCGATGCGCGAGCGCAACTCTGCTGCGATGCTGAAGGTGAGCGCTATAGGAATCGCCGCGATGTTTATCGGTAAAGAGTAGCGCGCGAAAAGATCTAGCAATTCGAGCAACCGGTCATCACTCCAACCGGCGTCATCCGTGCGGAAGAAGAAAGCGACCGCGTGGGGCGACGCGTCGAGTGCGTGTCGGAGTTCGGCGAGCCAGGCGCTCATGGATGCACCTCCCGCTCGTTAAATACTCTACTAATCGTCGTATTGATCTTTGGCTGATGCTCACCGATGAGAGACTCTGCGATGCGCGTGGTGTTACGCGCTCCATTCAAATCCAGATGCAAGCTCTGCGGTTTGAAGTGAAGTAGCTTGCGCATCTCCTCTGCAAATCTTGTCGCATTCATCTCCTGTTGTTCCATCACACGAATTGCTCCGAGTGCTTCGAGCCGTCGCGCTCGCTTCAACTGTTCATCTTCCGCACCATCGGCAAAGGGGACGACGAGCGCAGGAACACCTGAGCGCAAAATGTCGAGCGTTGTGTTGTATCCACCCTGACTGACAGAGGCTATAGAGCTGCGCATCTCCGCACAGAGGTCAGGCACGAACCTCTTTATGCTGAGTCCTGTTTGTCCGTGTGCGGCAGCGCGTAGGGATTGCCATGCTTCTTCAGGCAGGAACGGCCCAGCGATGATTTTTACCTTTAAGTCGTTGGCGTGCCTGAGCAGCGAATAAGCTTCGACGGCTGTGCGAAAAAGTGTTTCTCCGACAAGACCTCCGCCGGCAGAAACGAGAATTTGATTGCGACGCTTCGCCGCCGGTTCGATAAATGGTTTCCTGTCCGCCTGAACAAATCCCGTGTAGTAGACAGGCGCGCGAAGCGCCGTGTACGAGAGCAAAGATTCTTCCAGACGTGCGAAAGTCGGGTCTGAATGAACCATGATGGCGTCGAAGTAGCTGTTGGCGATCTCCACTGCGCGCTCGTCGTGTTTTTGCTGGTGTGACTTTTTCCCAACCAGAATATCCCGCAGGCTGCAACAGATAAGTGTGCGAAAGGGGCGCACATCTCTGGCGGCCTCAAGCAGCGGCAGCAACTCACCTGTGAACTTTTTTCTCCCGAAGGGAAACAGCTCGACGAACACCACTTGCGGACGAAGCCTTCGATAAGTCTCCAGGATGATTCGTCGGCGCAAACTCTGTGCGCGCTCGACCGTGCGTCTGCGGTCGCGACTGACGAGTTGACCATCAAGCCCCAGCCCCAGCGGGGGAAGGTTTACTATTTCAACGCCGTCGGGAATCTTCATCCCTACGGGCAGCGGGCCGCCGTTGAGAAAGACTACACGGAAGCGTTCACTCAAGCCTGCGGCCAGGGTCAGCGAGCGCACAAGATGGCCCATGCCGAGAGAGTGCTGGCAGTAGAAAAGAAGCGAAGCGCGCCTCGTCATCCCTTGCCTCCCGACCGCAAAATATTATTCGCCTCGATTAAAAGCTCGCTTAGACAGCCAAGTCCTTCGGGGCGAATCCGGTTGACTGCTCGCAGAGCACGCTCTGCGAGCAGCGCAGCGGCGGTGTGCCATCGCAGTGAAGTTTGTTCGGGAAGCTCGCGCACGCTCGAATAACCTTTGAGAAAGGCTCCCGCGAGTTCATGCGCCACCGCAGGCGAAAGAAGACCGATGAGACGGTTATAAGTTAAGCTCGCCAACAAACTTCCCAGGTCGGCTGCCGGAGCGCCGACGCCCGCCTGGTCTAGATCAATCAGCGTTAGACGGTCACTGCGCAGAACTGCGTTTTTGGGATGCACATCGCCGTGCAGACAAACGGGCGGCTCAGCCGGAGATTCCCGGCGAGCAGTAAGCTCAGAGGCTAAGTCTTGCGCTTCCCTCTGTATATCCGGGCGAGCCTGACAGATGATTCGTGCTGCCTGCTGTAGACGTTTAACCTTCAGACGTTTGAACAAGGGTAAGCCTTCGGGCAGAGGAAGGCCGTGAAGCATCGCGAGCGCCGCTCCCAAGCGCTCGTATCCATACAGCAGATTCGGGACTTGAAGATCAGCGATGCGCTCGCCTTCGACCGGTTCAAGAAGAAGCATCCGGTCTGCTTCCACGTACGCAATCGCGCGGGGCAGATGGAGATAGCCCGCGACTGACGACAGGCTGCGCCGGAGCGAGTTGTAAACGCCGAACATGCGCTGCCCGTCGTTACCCTCATAAATTTTGGCGTAAGCAAGAACATTCAATCTCTCGTCGAGGCACTGTGCGGTGGCGCACTTCTCCGGGGCATAAGCGACGACGCGGCTGCGCGTCCACGCCGGAACAAAGAGTTGGCCCAACTCTTTCGGAATACTTGAGAGCGATTGAAGGCGTGAGAGCTTGCGGTCGTTCGGAAAAGTCCAGAAGACTGTTTCAAGCTCTGCGGCGTGCATGACTGGACGCAGCGGCCCGCAATTGATCGTCCCGACGAGAGCGCGCTCGTAGGCCCGTTTGCTCCGGCCTTCGGGAAAGGCGCGCGCGGCGACGATAAAGTCTGAGCCACCCGTGCGAATGCTGTGAAGCACACGCAGGCTATCGCCGATGCGGTACTTCGTACGTAGTCTCTCGCACGAATCAATCGCGAGCGGCCCGCTCGTGCCGAGTTGAGAGGCCAAGAGACGGGCAACTCTTTTGGCGTCCAGAAGAAGATCACGTTGCGGGAGCAGCGCGTCGCTTGCCAGATTGATGGACGGGGTTACTGCGCTCATCGGTCGCCTCCCTCGTCCCAATTCAACCCGCCTCGCTCATCCCACGTCACCCATCGGAGCGGAAACGTTTCCGTCAAAAACGTCGGCGGCTCATTCGTTCTCCACTTAAACTCATGGACGTTGCATGCTGCAAAGCTGATGCTCTCTCCCGAAGGTGAGGTGCGCAACCACGCGGCGCAGGCGCGCCCCTGAAATATTCCGAGTTCAAGGGGACGCGCCGTTGAGTTCCATATCAGGCGATCAGTCGCCGTGCCATTAAAGCCTACGCCTGCGATCTCCGCGACAATGGTTTGAGCAGTTTCGGTCTGCTCCGCGTGCGTCAGGAGCACAGGGGCATCAGAACTACCCGGCACAACGAGGGTGAAGAAGCGCGCGGAAGCTGCCCCCTCCTTAGCGACGCTGATGACGGGCGACTCTCTTTTGACACCATACTCAGGCGCAACCCATCCCGGCTCAATGCAAGGACGAAGCGACGATTCAAAGACCAGAGTCAGACCCGGTGCGCGCACGACCGAATCAAACTCATAGCCTTCGATAAACGTTTGATTCCATGCTTCAGGCGTGAGGTGAAAGCGCAGGTCGAAACGATGGGGGCGGTTTCCGCTCAACTCGTCAACGATGAGCCAGTATTCGCCGGCGACGAAAAAGATGCGACGCGTGTGCAGCACCTCGTATGCGGGGCTGATTGCTTCACCACACAACACGTCCAGGCCGGGTGCGCTCAAGCGCTCGATCAACTGCCCTCGCGCTGTCGGCCCCTTCGGCTTACCCGCGCGATACGGAGTCTGATCCTGACGGTCAACGCAGACAGTGTTATGCGCCGCCGTGCCCTTGAACCAGCGTCGCCAGTTCAAAGGCCCTTGCTCCGAATAGGTATAGCGCCCGGGATCAACGACGAGCGGGCGACCCGCCGCTGCAACTTCGACGCTCAGCAGATCGTAGTGCCCGTGCCCTCCGTCTCCGAGCGGGCCACAATCGAAGATCAGGAAACGCGCGTCCGTGTAGCGAGACACGCCGCCTTCTCCCCAGTCACTTCGCTGGATGAAGTAACCACTATCAGCAAAGCTCACATTTCTCTGCTTCGGCGGGATGCCATGCGCGCCTTTGGTGGCGGCATAAAGGAAGTCGTCACGTGAAAACAATTCAGCCGCCAGCTTCAATATGTCTGTGTAGTTTCCTGTGTCGCTGTCCGAGAGAGCCGGGATCGAACCGTCCGGACGATGGCAATGCATAGCAAACTCGCACGCCCGTTCAAGGTGTGAGTCGAAGCCTTCAGGAAACTCTATGCGGAAGCGGCGTGCGTTCTCCCGCGCGCCCAGGAAGGAACGGAGCACAAGCATGTGGTAGTGCGTAGAGTTTTCTCTGTGTACTCCGTCGGGGCGAATATCCGCCAGAAGATTGCTGTGAAGCTCCTTGACGGCGAAGTCTAGCAGAGAGCCGCCCGTATCAAGTTCCGGCAGCGCGAGGGCTGCGACGAAGAGCGCATAGAGTTCGAGCGTGCGGTGGTTGCGCTCCGGAGTCAGATGTTGGCGCAGGTGATTGATTTGCTCGGAGAGGCTGGTCAGAATCTGATCTTCGAAGCCGTCCGTGAATCCTGAGAAGCGCGTCGATTGTGCGAAAGAGTCCCAAGCGTAAATCCAATTTTGAATGCGGCGACCCGTCACATCGCTGGAATCGAAATCAACCGGCACTTGACGTATCCAGGAGAGCACCAATCGCTCCCATGCGCGCAGGAATTTGTCATCACCCGTCTCATGAAAAGCGAATGCCAGATCGAGTCCGTAATAAAACTTGCTCCATTCAATCCGCCATTCTGCGTCCAAGGGTAAATCAGCCGCCAGCCAATCCGGTTCACAGCCTCTGTCAAGCGTTACACCGACGTGAGTAAAGCGCCCGGCTGAGACATCCTCCGCGATATGTAGGTTGCAGTATGCGTGCTCGACTATACAGAAGACCGAGCGCGGTTTGATGAGCGTCTGAAACATCATCACGCCAGCCTCCTCACGCCTGAGAAGACTGCCTGACTGTTTTCCCCCTCGATTTCTTCCGACTCCTCTTCAATAACTTGCCCGGCGTCGAGGCGATAGATTACATCCGCGTAATCTAGAAGCTCAGTCTGATGTGTGATGGCGAGACATGTATGCGTAGCGCGCAGGCGGTCCAGGGCTTTGAGAATCACCGCCGCCGAAGTAGTGTCGACATTCGCCAGCGGCTCGTCGAGCAGCAGGATGGGACGATCCATCAGGAAGGCCCGCGCGAGCGAAAGACGCTGCCGTTGCCCTCCCGACAAATTGAGTGCATCTTCGCCGAGTCGCGTCTCAAGCTTTTCCGGCAGCCCCCGCACAAAGTCGTCCAGGGCGACGAGCGCGAGCGCTTCCCAGATTTTCTCTGCGCTCAGCTCCACGCCGTCAGGAATCAGAGCCCTGCGGAGCGAGCCGGAGAAGAGATGCGTGTCCTGCGTCATGATGGCGATCTGCGCGCGCAGTGAGCGAATGGTGATCTCGCGTAGAGGGCGTCCGTCGAGAGTAATCCCGCCTGAGGATGGATCGAAAAGGCGCACCATAAGGCTCATGATCGTGCTCTTGCCCGCGCCGCTTGGGCCTATGAGGATTGAAAGTTGGCCCGGCTCAAGGCGCATGTTCACGCCGCGCAACACGAAGTCACTGCGAGACTCGTCGCCGGGATATTCAAACCACACATCCTTAAACTCGACCACTCCAAGAGCACGTTCGATCTCTACGGCATCCCTTTCGTCCCTGATGAGTGGGCGATGTTCGAGCAGCGAGAGAAGGCGTTCGCCTCCGGCAAAGCCACGCCCCACCGTTTCCGATAAATCGTTCAGTTTCTCGATGGGCTTCAGTAGTTGTGCGACGTAGGCGGTGAAGACGGTCAACTCGCCAATCGTCAGTTGGCGGCGCAGGACGAGCAGAGCGCCCACTCCCGTCGTCAGGGCGAGCGCGAAGCCTTGAATGATTTGCAGCGTCCGCTCCATCCATACGGCGACGCGCGTTTCCTCTACACCTGAGCGCAGCCTTTTTCTATTTACACGCTCGAACCGGCGGCGCGTGTGACCTTCGCTGCCGAGCGCCTGGATGACTGGCAGCCCGCGAATAATTTCCTGCGCCAGACCTGAGACTTTCCCCTCATGCTTGCGTTTCTCGCGCGAGGCCGTCCACAACTGCTTGCTGTAATGGCGTATGACGAGGAACAGCAACGGCACGAGGATCAATCCGAACGCGGCGAGCCGCAGGTCTAGCCAGAGCATCACGACGAGGATCAGCACCACCGTAGAAATTTGCTGGAAGAGCACGGGCAGAGTTTTGGTCAGGACGCGAACGAAGAGGTCCGAATCGTCAACGAGCCTGAGCACCAGTTCCCCGCTCCGGTGGCCTGTGCGAAAGGTCGGCGGCAATAATTGCAGATGTGCGAGCAGGCGGTCGCGCAAACGGAGCGTGAGCCGCTCGCGCACCCGCGCGCTCAAATTCTTTTCGAGCGCATTGGTGATTGCCCCGATGATCGTCGCCAGCAGGAACAGAGAGGTCATCCAGATCACTAGACTTTCGGGCGACATCCCCATGCTGAATTTGCGAAGCGCGTCGGGCAATGGCCGCGAAGTGATGACGTTATCAATGATGACCTTGAGCGGCCAGGGCAAGAAGATTGCCGCACCGACGGAGATCAAACGAAAGATGTACGCGAGTCCGAGCAAACGACGATGGGCCCACAAGTCCGGCCCGAAGGCGCGCACAAGTTTTCGCCAGCCATTTTGTCGCTGCTCTACGCTCATCGCACAGCCTCCCGAAAGAGCGCGGCAAGCTCAGAGGCGAAACGCTCGCCGTCGAAGTGTTCGCTGACGGTTGCCTGCGCTGCGCTTGAGAGGCTTCGGGCGAGATGCGGGTCGCGGTTTAGGTGTAGCAGCGCGTCGGCCAAAGCTTCCGGATCATTGGGCGGAATGAGCTGGCCGTTGACGCCGTCGTGGACGATCTCAGGAATTCCCGAAACGGGAGTGGTGATGACCGGCAGACCGCAGGCCATCGCTTCCACAAGCACATTAGGAATACCGTCTCGGTCGCCCGATTCGAGCACTCGACAGGGCAGGCAAAACGCGCTCGCACGCCTGTACTCTTCATACAGCTTTGACTGCTCCATCGGGCCGGTCAATTGAATACGATCTCCCAGGCCGAGGGCGTTGATGCGTCTTCGCAGCTCCGCTTCATGCTCACCGTGCGGGCCTACGATCAGGGCTTCAAACTTAATATTGCGGCGGTCTAGAATTCCGCACGCCTCGACCAGCACGTCGAAACCTTTCTTCGGCACGAGCCGCCCGACTCCGAGCGCGCGCAGTTGTCTTCCCCTTGAGGGCGCATTAGACGACTGCTTCAATAGTCCGGCGAACTCCGCGTTCAGGCCGTGATAGATACAGTGAATCTCGGCGCGCGGCTCAATCTGCCGCAGGTGCTCGCGGTTCGCATCCGTACAGGTCACGACGAAGCTGGCGGCACGCATCTTTCGCCGCAGAAGCCTGGCAGGATTAAGCGACTCGCAATAGATGTCCTTCGCGTGCGCCGTGAAGGAAAATGGCAGCCCCGTCATCATCGCGGCCAGCCACGTGACCGTCGTCGCCCCGTGACAGAAATGTGCGTGCAGGTGACGCACGTCGGGAGAGTTAAGTAACTGGTCTGCTATCGCGGCGGCCTGCAAAAATTCTTTGAGGTACAGCTTTCGCGGCCAGGACCAGAAGGTGCGGCGTGCGCGCACAGCCTGCACGCACGCCGCGACGGCGGCACCCGTGACCCCTCTCGGGCGACGCCACGCCACGCGCCTGAGCGCGGGCAGAAAATCCTTCAGGTGAGCCCTTAACCAATGAAGCAGCGGGACGGACGAGAGTGATGTTGTTGGCGGGAGGTAGCAGGGCTTCGCACTGATCCGCTCAACGATTCCGTGGCGCAGAGATTCATCAGCGGGCTTGATAACATAGAGGCGAAGACGGAGTCCAAGCTGCTCAAGCCTGTAAATCTCACTGGCGATAAACATCTCGGACATTCGCGGGAAGCCCTTGAGAATGTATGCCACCGCTCCTTCAGAAGCGCTCTGCGCAGATTTGTTTTGGGGGTCGGCCATAAACACTGCTCGCTCACTAAAATACTTTTCCCTGAATCAGGAACATATCCGTCTCTCTCTTTAACTCTCACCTGGTATTAGTGCGTCACGCGTAAACGTTTTCCAGTAGCCGGTGGAAACGTTCCGTGCAGCGACCTACTTCGTAATCACGCTCTACACGTGCTCGCCCGTTGCGGCTGAAGTGTTCGCGGAGCGCAGGATGGAGGTTAAGTTTTTCCAAAGCGTCGGCAAGAGCAACAGGGTCTACGGGTGGAACTAACATTCCCGTCTCTCCGTGCGTGACGGCGCTGCCGATGGCGCTGATCCGGCTTGCGATGACCGCACGCCCAGATGCCATCGCTTCGAGCACCACGTTGGGCAGTCCATCGCGGTCGCCAGATTTGTCCTGAATCGAAGGGACGACGACGATGTGCGCCGACGCGTATGCACACGGTAACTCCGCGTGAGTCATCGCGCCGTCGAGCGTGACGCGATCCACCAATCCCTTCGCCTTGATTATGTTTGACAGGCGCTCTTCCTCAGGCCCGCAGCCGACGATGCGCAGACGGAAAGGAAACTTGAGCCGAGCCGCTGCGTCTAGAAGAATGTGGAATCCTTTCTTTTCGACAAGACGCCCGACCGCCAGTAGGCGCAACGTCCCCGCATGCGGAACTGGCTGCGGGCGAAAGCGCTGTAGGTCTACTCCGTGCGGCAGTAAATGAACCGGCGCGCCGCTCTGTTGAATCTCGCAGGCCACGTCCGTGTTGCAGGCGACCACACATGCTGCCCTTCGAGCGCGCTCGGCCAACTCACTGGGCGAGACTTTGCGCGCGTCGCGGGCGTGACAGCTAAAGCCGTATGGCACGCCGAGGCGTGCGGCGGCGTGTGCCGCGACCTCCGCCGGTGTGTGCGCGAAGTAACCGTGAATCCCGCCGACGAATTGCCCCGCGCAGCTTTTGACAATAAAGGCGGCCTGCTCTGCCGGACTTCCCTCCGGCAGAAATCGCACATGCTTCATCAGGCGCTCGCAACCTGGCTGCAAACTTTCGCCATCTCCCGGTTTGGTAGCGAAGACGGCGAAGAGTGCTCTGCGCTCTTCGAGCGCGAGCAGTTCGCCCAGCGCAAACGTCTCCGAACGTCTGGGAAATCCACTCACGACCATCACGATCTGCCGCCCGCTCATAAAGCTCTCTCCCCGAGCAGCGCGTTCATACGCTCGCGTATGCAAGGCAGTCCGTCCAACTCGAACGACACGGGAGCGACGGCCACAGGTTTGAGTGCGGCCAGCACCTTGCCAATCAAAGTCTCAGGACTCAGATGTCGCGGCTCGACGATGTCGAAGATGCCCTGCGCCGCGAGCAGCCGTGCGCGAATCAGTTGCTCCTGCACAGGCTCTGCGCGCGGGACGAGAATCGCGTGGCGTCCGAAGGAAAGCAGCTCGCACACGGTGTTGTACCCGGCCATCGAGACGACGATGTCTGCCTCCGCATAAAGCTCTGTGAGGTCGGGCTCAAAGTCTAAGAACCTCACATCCGCCAGATAGCCGAATCGTTCAAGCAGTGCGGCACGACTGTCTTGTGACATCTGCGGGCCGAAGACGACCGTGGAGTTCAAAGCGATGTTGCGTGGCAGTGTGGACAGTCCTTCCAGATAAGCCTCAATCATCGGGCCGCCGTCGCCGCCGCCGCCCGTCGTAATGAGCACACGGGGCGGGCCACCCTGCCTTGAGATCGGCGCGGTCGGTCGTTTGAGGTATCCGCAGAAGTGCGTGATGCTTGCCACACTGTCAGGAAAGCCGTATTCCCTGACCGTATCGAAGATGGATCGTGAGCCGTAAATCCAGACTTCGTCGTAAAACTCTTCGATGATTTCAAAGCTGCGATTGCTTTCAAGATTACGCCGCGTTCGCTCCGGCTCGTCCAGAATGTCGCGCATTCCGAGCACGAGTTTCGTGTGTGATTGCTTCTGCCGAAGCATGCGGAGCGTTTCGAGGAGTTCACCGTCCACACCCGCCGGGCGCTTATCGACGATCATCAAATCCGGCTCGAAGCCCAACACAGACTTTTCAAGGATGGCGCTGCGTGTGCGTTTGACCTCACCTGAGCATGCGCTCAGGAAACGCGGCTCATAGCGTTCGGCATCAATTCTGTCCAGACACGGCAGCTTGATGTAATCAATGCCTTCCGGAATACGAAACGAGTGAATCATCTGCGACCCGGTGATAAGCAGGATTGCCGCACCGGGGTACTGCTCGATCAGCTCCTGAGCGAGCAGCAGCGTTCGCCGGATATTGCCGAGCCCGAAGGTGTCGTGCGAGTAGAGAAGGATTTTGGGTGTCGAGAGCCGTGCGGTGTGCGCTGTCGCAGGAACACGATGAGGCTGCCATGTTAATTTTGACGAATGTTGCAGGTGCTCGGAAGCGATAGGTATCTGAGAGGCTTTGACGCTTTTGTCCGCAGCAGCGAAATCCTGAGCGGCTTTTTTAGTGACCAGCATGTTACTTCAAGCACCTCTGTTTTGAACTGTCTCTCGGCGGGTCTAAAGGACTGCATTGTTGCTCTCGTCCTAACAGTGTAACCGGGACTTGGAATAAATACGCTCTGGCGGATTAATTTTTTGACCGAAGGGTCAAGCCGGTCGTGAAATTCCTTTAAGAGTGGCGAAGAATTATTTATTGAATTAACACGGGCAGATGCGATGGGCCACACTCGACCCGAACAGAGTGTGGCCCATCGCGCAAGGCGAGCAACCTCTCCCCTTAGTGCTCGCCAAACCGTCGCCGATTCTCAGGCGAATCAACAAAACCGTGAACAAGGTGACGGTAGTCGCCTGTCGCGTCCAGATAATTCACCCAGTAATCGTATCCAGTAGCATCCGGGTCCCTGCGCAGGTATCCGAAGTACTCCATCGCGACGAAAGCTCTGTTGTAGAGCTTGGTATAGACCTGCTGGCTTTCGACTATCTCGCGCAGCACCTGAGCCCTGGTCTTGCGCCCCTCCGCAAGGTCTCTGACCAGATCGTCACGGTTCGCCAACGTGACGCCGACCGTTTGCAGCAGTGCGTCGACGTATGCGCCAGCCGTCGTCAACTGGTCGTATCTGCCGCGAAACTCCGCTCTCGCCATAAACTCATCTATGAAGGCGACTTTGTTGGCTTCCTTCTCGGCGTCCGTCTGGTAGCCGTTGACGCGCGCCATATCCGGGACGAACTCGGCAAACGTCGGCCTGCGTCCCAGCGCCGTCTCATAGAAGCGGTAGATGAAATAGCCGCGATCCTGAAACTCCGGCGAGCGATAGAAACCCGAGCTGACATGTATGCGATCACACGAGTCATCATTGAAGCCCTGGTCACTGCAATGCTCCAAGATGCTGCTCCAGCCAGCCAGACCGGCAGGGTCAGGCTCGCGATTCAGAAAGTCCAGATAATGCTGGCGCACGAAGAAGGTTGTGCTATCCAGAGGATTAGTGGCTGAAGCGGTCGTGTCGTTATCGCTGATAAAGACTACGGCAGAGCCCGGCGCGCCGATGGTTCCGCTATTGCTCGCCTCGACGATTCGCACGTGAACCGTCTCGCTGCCTTCGACCAGACCGTCGTCCGTCACCAGAAGGGGAAAGCTCTTGCTGGCTTCACCGGCAGCGAAGCGCAATCTTCCGTAAGCGACCGTGTAGTCGGAACGGGCTGAAGCCGTACCGTCGCTGGTGGCATAGTCAACCTTGGCTTCACGGGAGATGTCGCCCGTCCGCGTAATCGTGATCTCGACGCTGCCGCCATTCTCTGCGACGTTATAGTTGGCGGAGCTAAAGCGCGCCGTATACCTCTCATCGCCGGGGGAGCCCGGCGGCGGCGGGGGTGGGGGTGTACCGGTCGAGAAATCCCCGAACGCCCCGGAGACGAGCGTCGCGCCCGATTGTAGTCTGACTGCGACGGTCGTTCCGCTATGCACGTTCGGCACTGCCTGACCGTCGTTGGTGTTGCGTTCAAGCTCTCCCTCTCGCAGCGAAGTGAGCGTGATATTCCCGATACCTGCCCCGTCAACGAACACACCGAGCACCGTGCCCGCAGGAAGATTGACATCCTCGACTTCTACTTTGAAACGGCGGCTGCCGTCAGCATTCGAGCGGAATTCGGCAACTCCCGATGGCCGCATTCCATTGAGCGCTGCGCCCGAGAGAGCCGATTGGACGATCACGTCGCCATCGGCTGCGTAAACACTGATATTAGCGATTGCCAGCGTGAGGCTCGCTAACATGATACTTAAAATGATAGTTCCTAATCTCTTGCTTCCCATTACGACTCCTGTTCTAAATTTTTATCTTCACAGCTTTCATTGCTGCCTTCGTCACAACAGTGCAGCAAGGGCTTCCGATAAATACGTTGCGAGAGATTATTTTTTGGAAAGCAGAAGAATAAAGTTAAGGAAAGATTTTGCAGAGTGAGCATCAGGAAGTCTATGACGCTTGCGGCCACAAAAAAGAAATGACCATCTGAAAAGATGGCCACTTGCACTAATGGATTAAGGAGGGAAAGCGTCGTGTGTAGAAAAAACTTTAGACGAGGGCGATGTGCTGATCTTCTATGATGAAGAGCTATTTATTGACTGAACCGCATCCTGTACTCCTGAGAATTGACGAACCCGTTGGTGACGTTCCTCGCATCACCCGTCTGGTTGTAGATCGCTATCCAGTCCTGATACGCAGCATCCGGGTCGCGTCTCAAATACCCGAAGTAATGCATCACTATCGTTGATTCGATAAGGAAACGCGCGCTTACCTCCGGACTCTCCGCAATGTCCCTTAAGACCTGTGCTCTGCTGCGCCCCCCGCTCATCAATTGCTGCATGCCTGCGACATCCCGCACCACTCCTGCGACAGTGATCTGCGTAATGCCTGCGACGTTAAAAAGAGTCTGCACATACTGGTTGTTGTTCAGACCGGCATAGGCTGAAAACTCCGCTCTCGACATGAAGTTGGCGATGAAGTCCAGCTTCGACTGCTCTAACTGCGCCTCTGTCTGAAAGCCGCTGACTCTCGCGCGGTCAAGCACGAACTCGTTGTAGCTGGGTTTGCGTCCAAAAGCGACGGAGTAAAACTTGTAGATGAAGTATCCGCGATCTTTGAACTCAGGCGATGAGTAGATGCCCTGCGAAACTGACAGACGATCACAAGAGGGTTGCGAAGGCACACAGTTATTGATCTGATTATTCCAGCCGATAGAAGCAGGGTCAGGCTCGCGACCGAGAAAATCTATGTAATGCTGGCGGACGAAGAACTCCGTCGAATCTATCGGATTGCGATTAGGCTGAACAGTATCATTATCGAGTATGGTCAGCGTCGCCGTTTTCAATGTCCCCGGAATTGCGCCGTTCGCATTGCTTAAACCAAAAGTAAAGTTCTCGTTACCTTCGACGTGTACGTCATCGACGACGGGGATTGAGATAATCTGGGCAGCCTCGCCGGGGGCAAAATGCAAAGTTCCGACATAGTTCACGTAATCGCAACGCGATGAGGCGATTCCGCTTGCGACGTTACAATTATTTAACCCGGCGTTATCGCTCGTCGAGTAATCTATAGCCACGGCGTTCGTAGCATCGCCCGTGCGAGTCACGGTGATAGTGATACGGCCCGCATCTTCGCTTGCGCTATAACTCGCGGAGCTGAGCTGAAGCGTCGGCAGCATATCATCCAGCTCTGGCGTCGTCGTCAGTGCTGCTCCGGCATTGATGCGTGCCTTCACAGGCCCTTCAACGCGCTTTGAGGTGCGAACGATATGGTCGATGACTTTGGTTTGTCTCAGGCCCGGAAAAGCTGCGCGCACCAGTGCGGCTTCGCCCGCAGCAATCGGAGCGGCCATTGATGTGCCTCTCCATGTGCCGTACTGCCCGCCCGGCACACTGCTCAGGATGCGATCACCGGGCGCCAGCACTTGCACCCACGACCCGCGTGTCGAAAAGCCCGCCAGATTGTCATTCTCCGTGCTGGCGGCAACGGCCAACAACCCGCCGATATTTTCAGCGGCCGGATACTCTTCCGTTGTATCGCCTGTGTTTCCGGCCGCCGCGACGACCACCAGCCCAGGGTGACCTATGCCCGGAAAATCATCGTCGTCGCCCGGCTCAGGTGTATCGCTGCATACTTTGGATAACAGACTGGAAAGAAGTCTCGTGCGGCGCGGAGTGCTCAGGCTCAGGTTGATGACATCTGCCCCGTCATCTGTGGCCGGATTACCGTCAGGGTCAGCGGCATAGGCGAGAGCCTCTGCTAATACCCAGATGTTCCCCTGCCCGCGCGCATCTAGCACTCTGATGGGAATGATCTTCGCGTCGGGAGCAATCAGTGCTATCAATCCGGCCACGTGTGTCCCGTGACCGTATGGGCCCTGTTGCTGGCTGCCGACCTCGCCGGGATTATTGTCCATATCAACGAAGTCGTAGCCCGGCAGCAGATGCCCTGCCAGCGCCGGATGCGTCGCGTCCACACCCGTATCAAGCACGGCCACCCTGATGCCTGCGCCGCGCGTGACTCCGTGTGCCTGCGCCAGATTAATCATCTGCGGAGCCCACTGGCTGGCGTATGCCCCGCCATCGCCGCCCATCGTCCAGGAGTTCCCCATCGTCCAGGAGTTGCCGCTGCCCTCGGGCGCGGCCTGGATATAGTTTGGCTCAGCATAGGCGACACGAAGCTGCGGGTCGTTTGCGAGCGCATTGACGCGCTGCTCGACAGCAGCGCCGTCAACAATTCGCAAGCGATAGATAGGGCGTGAGCCAAACTGGTCGAGTGGCGTAGGGCTGAGCCCGTACTGCGAGGCGACGGCAGGCAGGTCGGACGCTCTGGCGAGTTTGACGACGACCTCGCCGGGCATGAAATCATCGCTGCCAGAGCCCTGCGCTCGCGCTCCTGCGGGCTGCGTCATAATCCACAGCAAGGCTGCAATTATCCATAGCAGTCGCAGTAAAAAATCTGATGTACGGCGCGGGCGTCGCATTCTAATAATTTCCCTGTAGGAGGCCGAGAGCGGTCGCCGGACACCCTCATTTAACGGGTCATTTTGCTGCAAAACCGGAAAGACCCATCAAATAGAGGCGAAGGCGATAACCTTTGATCAAGATAACAGTGCAGGATTGGGGGCTGAAAATACATGGCCGCCAGGACTATCTGCAACGTCGGGCTCTGGGCAGCCCGATTTTGATGCAAAAGCTGCCCCTTCAGTTGTTATCAAACCGTAAAATTGAAGGCGAATATCGCTATATTTATGAGAAACAGAGGTGCAATTTAAAGATGCAGTTAATTCAGATGAGCATCTGTCTGAGTCGTGCATTACCAGCGACCCATGAGCACAAACGGGGACCAGAAGAACGGATGCGGCTGCTGTTTGAGCGATTGAAGCTGAGCAAAACGCAGGGCCTTGGCAGGGGAGTCACCGGCGAGCAGTCGTGTGTAGAAGTTAAGCATCAGGGTAGCTGTTGCCTCATCGTCAACTGCCCAGAGACTCAGCAAAAGCGTGGGCACGCCCGCCGAGAAAAATCCCCGTGCCAGCCCGATCAACTCGTCGCCCGGAGCGACTGCGCTGACTCCCGTCTCACAGGCGCTCAACGTCACCAGGCTACAGCGAAGTTTGAGGCCGTAGGCGTCGCGCACCGTCAGCCAGCCGTCTCCCAGACGCAGCGACGAGAAAAGCGGATTGTCGGGCCGGAACTGGCCGTGACAGGCGAGGTGAATGACATCTGCGTGCGGCGCTTGCTCGCGGACAGCCGATAGCGTCGCGCGCTCATCGAGTAAGGCCAGCGAACTTGGGAAGAGTGGCGCAAGGACTCTCACCTCGTCGCGCACGCGCGGGGTCTGCTCGTCGGCCACACCTAGAAGCAATGCCGTCTCAAGTGATTGCTCTGTTTTGGCAAGGCAATGGAGCAACACGCTGGCGCTCGGAGAATAAGAGACCTCGCGGCGTTCTATGACATAAGCCTCGCCGTCATGCAGGGCATGAAATGGGACATAATGCAGCGCGCGGTGCGGGACAACCACCAGACGCCTGATCCCTATACGCTCTTCGACCGGCCTGAGCAGCAGCTCATAGAGCGACTGCAAGTAATGGCGAACACGCGCGGTAAGATGTGGCAGGTGTCTACGTATATGCTCAGCGCCATAGCGCAAAGCATCTATTTGAAAGCGAAACTGTTCAAGCAGCGCGCCCGCCTCTTCCTCTCTGCCGAGTCCACGCAGGACTTCAATCCTTTCATTTGTGACGACAAACGCGAGCAGCTCTCCGTCTAGGCTCGTATATTCGACCAGTGCGGTGTCTGGGCCAAGCTCGCGCTGAAGCTGCCCGATGTCCAGGGCCTCGACGTGTGTGAGCAGAGGGTCGCCGCGATGTTGGAGCTGGCGCATGATCTCCAGCATCTTGCGCTCGCGCTCGCCGACAGATTGGTGAAGCGCCGCCATCTCGGTCGCGCTCCGTGCCGTCTCATGCTGTGTCGGGCGATTGATCTGGCTATAAAACCAGTTCAATTCCTCTTGTAACTCCTCAAGCCTTGTCACCAATTCGGCCTCGAAAGGGTCGCGCGGCTGCGGGAGGAATTTCAGCGCCCCACCCATCGCGTCCACGAGGGCGCGCGAGCGTGCGCGCTCGACAAAGCTGAGGGCCTCTGCCACACGGTCTCGCTGATCGGACAAACACAGGCGCACCAGTTCATCGTAGGGCACGAGCTTGTCTGAAAAGAAGGCTGTCCGAAACTCTTCGGCTGGCAAGGGGGAGCGCAGGTTTTCAATCAATGCGACGGCGCGCTTGAAGGAGTCTTCGGCTCTCTCTCTATCGCCCGTCATGTGAGCGAGCAAGCCGAGTGACGTATGACAACGTTCGGCCACCTGCGGCTGTGCGTGTAATTCGGCGTCTTTGAGAGTGGATTCCAGCAGGCTTTCGGCCTCCTTAATCTTTCTTTGCGCCCTTGCTGCTTCGCCGCGAAGCCAGCGTGCCATCAACGCGCGCCGCCATGTGCCCGCAGCGGCCAGCGGCGCTTCGGCGCGGGCAGCACCGTCGCCCGCAGCTTCGCAGCTCCCTTCGTCGTAATGTAGCTGGGCTTCCGTTAGTGTCACCATCGCTTCGCCGACAAAGTTTCCTTCATCGGCGTAGAGTCGTCGCGCATCGGCCAGAAGCTCGTGTGCTTTATCCACTTGACCAAGGAGAATGGAGGCGTGTCCATATTGCGCAAGCGAGCGCGCCTGTTCCGCACGCATCCCCAACCGGGCAAAAGTAGGGATGACACGTTCATAAATCGCGGCTGCTTCGGGAGCGAGGTTCAATTCCAGATAAGCATCGGCGATCTCCTGCTCTGCGATGGCCGACTGATGCGGCATCCCTAAAGCGGTAAACCTGCGGCGTGAACGTTCCAGATAATCGAGCGCCTGATCATAGCGTCCTTGAAAGAGCGCCAGATTGCCCATATTGGACTCGATCTCGGCCTGTCTGACCGTGAGGCCGGCCACTTCTGCGCGCTGAAGGGCCTGTCTGTAGAGTTGTTCGGCGGAGCGGAATTTGTGTAGCGTGGAATGAGTATTGGCGAGGCAATTCTCTATTTCGGCGAGCTGTTTCTGATCATCCAGCGCCGCATAGCGGTCGCGCGCAGAAGTTTGAAACTGTTCCGCCTCGTGGTAGCGATCACGCCGAAAATAAAGATTACCGAGGTTGTGCTCGATCTTGCCTGCCGCAAGCTGGTCGCCGTGAGCGATGAAGACCTCGCGCGCTCGCAACCCACATTCAATGGCCTCGTCGTAGCGACCGAGCATCGAGAGCGGGATGAGCCTGCCGACCTCTGTGACTGCCACAGTGTGCGACTTGCCCTGGCTGGCAAAAAGCGAGGCGGCGGTTTTATAGTGCGTGACAGAGCGTTCCATCTGCCCGTCTATCAACGCCGCGATACCAGCGCCCCAGGCGGCCAGCGCGGCCACCTCCGTGTCATTCACGACCGCATTCAGCTTGGCTAAGACGGCAGCCGCGCTCGTAGCGCGAAGTGGATCGCTACTCCAACCGCCGACGCAAATATCCTTGAGCAAGTACGCAAGACCGACGTTCGCCTGGGCAGAATACTCCTTCAACAATGCTTCACGTTCCGCATTGTCTGCTTCCATGAGACGAGCCGCCAACTCCGCCAGCTCCATGCTATGCCCTTAGTTCCAGATCGGGAACTTCCACCTCCATATCGGTCAAACGCAATCGAAGAATATAGCGCCCTGTGGGAACCGGTGGCAGCGCAAACTCGCACAAATCGTTGAGCGGGACGACAGCGGTTGACGCTCCCGCTTCGCCCTGCAATTCGACCTGCCCGCCAGCGCAAAGGCCCAGCACCTGTCCAGACACAACCCACTCTGCGCCACTGGGTCTGACACGCAAATCCAGATCATTCTCACCGGCGCTATAAAGAAGCTGGCGCGCCTGTGGCTGGGCGGAGCGCAAGCCGTAAGCAGGTGATAACTTGGCACTATCGAAGCTGAGCGCGGCGATGAGGCGCTGGGCGATACCGGTTTTGGTTGAAGAATCGCGCATGCCGAACAGCGCAACGGCGTTGGCCCTGACATCGCGCGGAGCATCCTCCGCGCTGTCTGTGCGCATAAGATTGACAAGCTGTTCCAGCTCGTTCAAACGCGCCCCGCAATGCGAACAGGCTGTGACGTGACTGAGCGATGCTGCACGCTCTTCATGAGACAGGCGGTTATCGGCCAGGTCTGCGAGTTTCTCAAATGAAATGTGTCTGGATGTCGTCTTCATGCTTTTGCTCCGATAGGCCGCGCTGCCGGCTAATCCTCACACTCCAACAGTGCAGGGCCCTTTGCGGAAAATACATGGAAAACTGCTCAGGATAATCGTTGCATCAATTTTTTTAAGCAGCGCGCGCGGGTCGGGCCGATACTGCCTTCGGTGGTGCCGATGGCTGCGGCAATTTCCGCATAGGGCGGCGGCTCTGGCTGGTAGAAAAGCATGGTCAGTAATTTCCGGCAGCGTTCGTCCAAATCTGCCAGCGCCACACGCACCCTGTGCTGCTCTTCCAGGCGCATCAGCACCTCGTCAGGCAAAGCGCTCTGGTCGGGCAGTTTTTCCAACTCCGGCTCGCTCTCCTCCGCGCCACCCACGGGATGCTGCAACCTTTTTTCGCGGCTGATCAAACGCCAGGTCTTTCGCTTCGCCGTCGTGACCAGCCATGCCTGAAGGCGCTGCGGCTGCTCGATGTCGTTCAGCTTTTCAAAAAGGGTCTTGAAGACTTCCTGAAACACTTCGGCCGCTTGATCTTCATCGAGGCCCGCTCGACGTGGAATGGTGAAAATGAGCCGCTGGTAACGCTCGACGAGCGCTTCCCATGCAGATTCATCACCACGCCGGCAGGCTTGCAATAGCCTCTCATCGTTCAGCGCCGTTTCCCCCCTGCGTCCCCGATGTCAGGATGTTAGCATAGGACGCATATTCTCATCGTATCTATCGGGATAAGAACCTTGTGAGGAAATGGGTCAGAGCCCGGGTCTTAGTCCCAACTGATGAGAAAGTCTCTGAGCATCTGATACATTGCGTCGATCGAATCTGCGCAGAACAGAATCGGCTGGTACTGCGTCGGGTCATACTCCTGACGGGATGCTGCCTCCAGATCGAATGGGCGAAGCTCCGCTTTGTGCATGGCTTCCAATTCCCCTGCCGAAGACAAAAGACCTGTGCCGTATGCCTTCACTTTTCCATGTTCGCGCAGCACACCGAACTCTATAGTGAACCAGTAGACGCGCGCTAAACGCTTGAGGGCTTCAGCCGAGCTTGTGCGCCTGACGGCCTGGCCGACGAGCCGATTGAGCTGCGCGAAACGCTCACTGGCCAGCGTCACGGCGTGGCCGACGATTTCATGGACCACGTCAGGCTCGGGCGTGTAGAGCGGCGTGGAGTGATGGCGAATGTACTGTGTGGAGAGAAACACGCCGTTTGCCAGAGATTCCAGAAAGACGCGCGGCTCGACAAGACCAGCCACAGGCTCAAGACGAAAGCCGCTGATGGCCTCGACACGCTCGCTCACTTCACGCATCTGCGGGATACGCGTTCGCGGCAATTCCAGGCGGCTGATACAACCCAGGTATTCGGCGCAGGCGTGGAGTTTGTGCGCCGGTGCGAGCGCTTCCCAGACGGCTCGCCACACCCCATGCTCTTCCGGCGTATAAGGAGCGGCGGGGACTGGCGCACCCGGTTCGTACTCCAAAGCTATCTGCGCGATCTGATTACGGCGTGTGCGGTACTGCTCATCGCGGAAGCCCGGATGATCAGGGTCCAGTTGAACAATACTGTTACGATCTGCTGTCGGCTCACCCGCCTCTCCCGCGACCATTCGCATATCGACGTGGTCGAGTAGCAAAGATTCTGTCTGATTTGTCATAACGCTTTCTCCACTCTCCAGACTCATTGCCTTGCGGAAGGCATAAAGAGAACCGGCCACCGAGTTCCTTCTGCTGCGGAAGGAAGCGGTGGCCGGTTCTTAGGAACTTGTTTTCGCGTTTCGCTAGACGATCACACGCAAGCAGCCTTCGCCCGTCTCATCCCTCCGCTCGGAAAGTGAGCCGTAATAGTAGTAATAGCGATAGCTGCCGGCTTGATTAATCATCTTCGTCTACGGAATTGAACTAACTCATGCATACTGTTTGTCAGTGCGCAATCTTTAGAGTAAATATCAGCGTCAGACTTTGTCAAATAATATAGAGCCATCCTCCACGGCTGGGCTGGGCTTCACTCATTACCATTTACTGACTTAGAGTTCCTTTGCTTCTAAATCCTTGTTTGCAGGGCCTTGTATGACCTTTCCGTCATAGTTAAAGCGTGAGCCGTGGCATGGGCAGTCCCAGCTTTGTTCGGCCCCGTTCCAATGGACTATGCAGCCCATGTGCGTGCAGACCGCAGAGCAGGAGAAGATGCGCCCCGCATCATCCTTATAGAGGGCGACCCTTTCGCCTTTCCACTCGACCACTTCACCCTTGCCGACAGGGAGTTTTCCCAAGTCGTCTAACTCAGGCGTGGCCAGGCGGTCGGCCATGAACTCTTTGGCGACATTCATGTTCTCGCTGATGAAGTCGCGTGCCGAGGTGACGGGCTTAAAGCGCGACGGGTCGAAAACTGCGGCCCAGGGGTTTTCGCGACCCTGAATCATGTCCGTAATCAGCATCGCAGCCACGTGGCTGTTGGTCATGCCCCAGCCGCCAAAGCCCGTCGCGACGTAAAGATTCTTTGAGCCGGAGGAGAGCTTACCGATATAGGGCACGCGATCCACTGTGTTGTTGTCCTGTGTAGACCAGCGGTACTCGATTGAGTCTATGTCGAAGCGTGAGAGCGCGTATTGTTCCAGCCGTTTATAGTGTTCTTCGGTTGGCCCGCCCTGTCCGGTCTTATGCTTTTCGCCTCCAACCATCCAGATTGTGCCGCCGTCTTCCGCAGGGTTGGAACGAAACGAGTGCATGTCTTCCTCGCCCGCCGTGATGTACATGCCTTCAGGCACAGGGCCTTTGAGACGACAGCCGAGCACGTAAGAGCGCCCGGGATGCATGGCCGCGAAGTAGATGTTCGGGTCCTGGTAAGGGAAATGCGTGGTGAGGACAACGCTCTTAGCTTTGATGATGCCCCTACTGGTTTCGACCGTACACGAGTCTTCGTCTTTGATGTCGAAGGCGCGCGTCTGCTCGAAGACGAAGCTCCCGTCGCCCTGTATCTTCTCTAAGAGCGCCAGAAGATATTTGCGCGGGTGGAACTGCGCCTGCCCCTTGAACTTCACTGCGCCCCTGACGGGAAAAGGCAGGGGCGTGCTGTCAACGAAAGAGGCCGGCAGGCCGAGCCTGGTGGCAGCCTCGACCTCCGCTTTAACCTTATCCACCTCTTCTTCCAGTTCCGTGTAGGTGTAAGCGTCCGTGCGACGGAAATCGCAGTCAATTTGGTGCTCCTGGACGAGGGACGCGATTCTTTCAATCGCGGCCTGCTGGGCCTGCGCGTAAAGGCGCGCTTTATCTTCACCGAACTCATTGATGAGGTAGTCGTAAATGAGGGCATGAAGCGAAGTGATTTTAGCGGTGGTATTGCCCGTGACGCTCTTCGCCACGCGATCTGCTTCGATGACCGCCACAGTCATTCCACTCTGCTTCAACTGAAATGCCGTCGCTATTCCACAGATGCCCCCGCCCAGGACGGCTACGTCCACAGAGATGTCGCCCGACATGCGCGGAAAGCTCGTCTCAGGAGTCGTCGCTATCCAGAGCGAGACTGGCTCTCCCGGCAGATCATTATTGGTCGCTAGGTCGTTAGTTTCGATGTTGTCCATGAAAATCCCCTCCCCGTTCTCCTGCTCTGCCTGGCTGTTGGTGACGATCACCCAATGAATATTAGAGACCCCGGCATCCCGGTAGCGGCCGGTATCTTCGCCCGGAGCGTATGTCTCTTAACGACCCGAACGCACCACGGGCTCATCGCTCCAGAGGCGACTGACGCAGCAGGCATGCGGGTCTTTGCCGCACGAGCGATAATGACCGCGCGTTATCCTGATCGCTTCCCATCCGGGTAATGCCCGCAGAAGATTACACAGAAGCGTGGTCTTGCCGACCTCTGACGAGAAGCCACAGATTGCGACAGTACAGCTCATACTTCTTTTGTCGGTAATGGATGCCGGATGATTATCCTACTATATTTCGTTTGCTCGATCTATTCTTAACCAAGCTCGATTGAGAGATAAGAAGAGCAAGTATTGGCTAAAGGAATACAAGCAAGCTCTAAAATGTGAGGATTGTGGAGAGAACCATCCCGCATGTTTGGACTTTCACCATGGCGACCCTCAGGAGAAGAAGTTCTCTATCGGCACATTGAAGGACTATCTAAGTATGAAGTTACTGCCAAGCGAAATCGCTAAGTGTCGAGTGCTGTGTTCAAATTGCGACCGCAAAAGGCATTGGAGCGAGCAAAGCGCTTAGTGTAGTCTCCTATAATAAGAATAGCAGCAGCGAACCACTCCTATCGCTGCTGCTATTTCCTTTAACTGATAGCGGGGGCGTGGCTTGAACACGCGACCTTGGGGTTATGAATCCCACGCTCTAACCAGCTGAGCTACCCCGCCGGAATTTTTGTTAAGGCATTATATGGATAGGATTTAATTCGTTCAAGCGGACTCGCGCGGGTGGCCTCTTATTTTGGGCCATGAGGGATGCTATGACGCTGCTTTGAGTTGTAGAGCCATGCGAGTGTTCCAGGCGGTGAGAAAACGGAGCGTTCCGGGGAGTGAGAAAAACATGAAGCGCCGGGATGACTTTTATCTCCGGGCGCTTCATGTTTTGGGACAGGGATAAAGAGAGTTTATCTAAATCCCTCGCATCTTAAGAGATCGTCATTCGTTAAATCCCAGTGTGTATGATCTCTGCACATGGACACTTCTCTGATCTCGCACTCGTCGCCATCCTGATCCACGACTTTGATGTCGTAGAGATTGCAGGGAATACGATTGAGCGTGAAGGAATCGCCGGGTTTGATCGTCCGGCGGCCGAGCTGGTCTTTGCCCCAGCGCCGATTGGCCGAAGGCGAGAGGAAGAGACGATAAATCGTAAAACGGGATTTGTTGACGATCATAAACTCGCCACGCTGCGGCTCTGCCTGCGAACGAACCGGCAGCAACGCAAAAGCGCCGAGAATCACTGCGAGCACGACGGTGGAACTGATGATGTAGCGCGTCGGATGCCTGAGTCCGAGGAGATAGCTTTTCATAGCCAGTTTCCTTTCCGGTAGGTGATGGGTTAAAGCTCAAGAGGCCGTGATGATATACTTCAAGCTGGAATAAAGGCAATATAATTTTCGATCACACGGACGGGCCATACGTAGTCCTAAGATTTAGCCTCGCCTGTCGCCTATGGCCGCAAGGGGAATGAGGGAACGCGTCAGTTTCTTTTATCTGCCTAAGACTATTGCTGCTTCCGACAACTCAATTGCGCCCAGACAAATTTTCAGTAACGCATCCAGTCAAGATCGGTTATCGTATGGCCCAACGGGTCAAACTCTTCGGCTTTAAATTAGCGCCTGCACGAACCTTCGCGTTGAAGCCGTGTGGGCCGGTTGCATCTTGATGGAATGCTCAACGCTCCGGGAGCGAATAAATGGAAGACGTTTCGACGACGACGGCGATAACAGCGCGGGAGAGCGGCGCATCGGCCAAGCACCGTTTGTTGGTCTGGACTGCGCTGTTGATTTTGACGCTCGCGGCCCTCGCGATGGTGCTCACTCCGGCATGGCTGATTCAACCCTTCCGGCCACAGTCGCAGACAGGTCTCGCAGTCTCGTACATGCTGCGACGATGGTCGCCACTGTTCACTGTCCTTGACCTGATCATTGTGCTGGCGCTAATCGTCTGGCTCTGGCGCAAGGCGCGCCGCTGGTGGCGGAAATCTTTGCTCGTCCTGCTGCTCGGGCTGACAATACTCGCCACCTGGTTCGCCAGACAGAACCATTTCGAGTGGATGTTCAATCCCCTTCCGGCGGCAGCGTACGCGCGCGCAGGCGAAGTCGATTTTTTGGCCGATAACGATATGGTGCTCGCCATAGAGGTCAACGGTGAAGCGGTCGCATATCCCGTTCGCTTGATGGCCTATCATCATCTGGTAGAGGACACGGTCGGAGGCGTGCCAATCGTCGCCACTTATTGAACGCTCTGTCACACCGGTCTGGTGTGGGCGGCGACGATAGACGGGCGAAAGCTAAAGTTTCATCTGGCGGGCATCAACAATCAGAACTTTATCATGCGCGACGAGGAGACAGGCTCCTGGTGGCAACAGGTCACGGGCGAGGCCATTCTTGGCCCACTCAAAGGGCGAAGACTCGATACAGTCTTTCATGACGAGCTGACCTTTGCGACATGGAAACGCGAGCGACCGCAGGGGCGTGTCTTGCGACCGGACGAAAGGGTCTTGCAGGCCGGGCGTTACGCTCCACCGAACTGGGAAGAGCGCACGGCCAAAGCGCCCGTCGCCACCAATCTCACGGATACGCAGATGCCCCCGCGCACGCTCGTCGCGGGAATCACCGTCAACGGCAAATCGAAAGCCTATCCGATGGAGGCCATCTCGCAGCAGAGCCCCATCCTTGATGTGGTCGGCGGCGTGCCCGTCCTCGTTATGCTCGGCGACGATAAAAAATCCGTGCGCGCTTTTGAGAGAGTGGTCGACGGGCGCAAGCTGGAATTTTTCCTCAAGCCTGATACTGTGCCACTGCGGCTCGTCGATGCAGAGACGGGCAGCGAGTGGGATTTCTCAGGACGCGCCATAGGAGGCGCGCTCAGCGGACGACAGCTACAGAAGATTCTGGTTCTCAATGATTACTGGTTCGACTGGAAGACCTATCACATGGAGACGGAGATTTATCGGCTTGGCGAGCGTGAGGCAAAATGATTTTTGCGATAAGAGCAAGGAAAGGTTATGGCGGCTGAATCAGCCGCGCACGCGATGCGATCAAGCATGATGCATTCGATGAAGATCAAGGTAATCATCACTCTACTTTTTTTCTTAATAGCGTTCAATTCGCAGGCAGCGCAGATAAGAGATGGCCGCGCTGCGAGGTTCAAGGCTGCGGCAGTATCTGCAAGGTCGGCGTTGATGATGGGCCAAGTGCAGCGAAGTCGGGCGCAGACCAAAAAGCCTGACCGCGCGCCGCAGAAGCAGAGGCCGCAGAAACTTCTGCCTCACAGTATTTCTCTGGCCGACGGTCAAAAATTTGATCTCAACCTGCCCGAAGGATTCGATATTACGGTTGCGGCCGAAGGGTTAAAGCGTGTGCGCTTTATGGCACTTAGCCCGGACAGACGCGTGTTCGTCACGGACATGTACAACCTGACGGATAATAATCGTGGTGTCGTTTATATTCTGGATGATTTCGACGAGCGAAAGGGAAAGTTCGGACGGGTTACGCCCTATCTGAAGGGCTTGCGCAATCCCAACAGCGTCGCTTTTTATAGTGACGGAGCGGGAAACAGTTGGCTCTATCTTGCTTTGACGGATCGACTGGTGCGCTACCGC
Source organism: Pyrinomonadaceae bacterium (assembly GCA_035537255.1). GTDB lineage: Bacteria > Acidobacteriota > Blastocatellia > Pyrinomonadales > Pyrinomonadaceae > DASQYE01. The sequence goes on from DATLMN010000347.1 coordinate 46,281, forward strand.
TACGCGAACGGCGACGACAAACCGCAAAGCCCGCCCGAAGTGCTCGCGACCTTTCCGGATTACGGCTTGAGCTATAAATACGGCGGCTGGCATCTGACGCGCACTATCAGTGTTGGCCCAAACGAGAAGCTCTATGTTTCCGTCGGCAGCAGTTGCAACGCTTGCGAGGAGAAGGAAGAGATCAGGGCGACTGTGCTTGAGATGGAGATGGACGGGCGCGGAAAGCGCACCTACGCGCGGGGCTTGCGCAATGCCGTCGGAATCAAGTGGGTGGACAACAGATTGTTTGCGACCAACATGGGCTCAGATCATCTGGGGAATGACAAACCACAGGACACCATGTACGCACTGAAGGAGGGTGTGAACTACGGATGGCCCTACTGTTACCAGTATCGTTCCAAAATCTATAGCGATGCGCAGTTCGCCAAGTCCGCGAAGCGCGTAAATTGCAGCACAGTGCCTGTGGCCTACGCGGCTTTCCCTGCGCATAGCTCTCCGCTCGGCCTTGAGTATTTCGATTCACACAAGCACTCTTCAATCTTGCAGAACAGTTTCCTGGTCGCCCTGCACGGCTCGTCCGATCATCGTATGGGTCGCGGCCACAGCATCGTGCAGGTCAAGTCTGGCTCAACGCAGAGAGATTTCGTCACAGGCTTTATCGCAGGCGGTCAGTTAAGGGGGCGTCCCGTCGATGTCTTGCAGATGAGCGCAGACAGTTTTCTCTTTACGGACGATTATGCGGGCGTCATCTATTACGTTTTCAGGAAGAGCACGACGGCACGCTAAGAGTCATTAACAAACCGAACAGGCGAGATGCTTCAAGCGGAATCAAACAGGATGGACAGGATAAACAGGATAAAAGCAAAGCTCAGCCAATAGAGTTGAGCTTTTAAATTTCAGATGTTAAGCACGAATGCTTTCTCCTGCTTTTTATATCCTGACAATCTCTGTCCATCCCTGTTAATTTCTTTCCTTTGCCTTGTGTTCAATTTGCGGCGACTCAAGCTCTTTAAAGTTGCGGAAGTCGAAAGCTAGACCTCTCACACGACTTATTCCGGCGTGGCGCTCTTGTCCTGTCTAAGCGCAGGCTCTCTCGATAGGTGGTGAGTCGTATGCTCTGTCACGGAGACGGGCATGGAGGTTTGTGGCGGAAGCTTCTTTTGCGTGTTGGAGGCAAGGCTCTGGCCCGTCTGCATGTCTATGAGATTCTGCTCAAGCGCATCGTCCTTATGATCCGGCACGCGCTTTCGCGGGACTGTGAAGAGCAGCCCGTTGATTACGATCCCCAGACCGATCAGCAGAGCGATCAATCCTGCGCCGATCATCGGAACCGGAAACTCTTCGCCGGTCGCCATGCCGATCAACAGGAACATCAGCATCACGCCCAGCCCCATGACGGCCGTGACGACGCCTTTGCGCACACGGCGCAAGCGTTTCTCCTGCGGAGATTCCAGAAACTTTTCAACTTCCGGCAGCACATCCTCTGCAAACTTTTTGAGGTCGCGCGCCGCATCCAGCTCGCCGATCTTAGCGGCCAGAGCCCGCCCTATGCGGTCGCGCGCAGAGGCGGCCGATGCAGTAATCTCGTCGGGTCGCTCAAGGCCGACGCGCACGATGCGCAAATCCGTCCCGCAGGCGCGGCAGTACTGGCTGCGCTGGCGTTCCTCCGATCCACAACTGGGGCAAAACATTCGGCGTCAGCCTCACTCTCGTTTGATAGTCAAACCCGTATTACGCATAATGACCCCTGACCAGTTCAAACTTTTATGCCCCCATCATGATTCATCAAGCTTTGATCGAGCAAGGGAGAGACGCATTATGTTAGTTCATATCATCGCCGATTACGGGCCGGGCGATCTGGCCTTCGCAGAGGTTGTGCAACGCATCAAATACTATCTACCGGATGCCGAGCCGATGCTCACACCCGTTCCGGCCTTTCAAACACTCGCCGCAGGCTTCTGCATCGCGCAGCTCGGGTTGAACGAAGCGCCCGCCGGAACAATCATCTACCACAACGTCGCGCCCCGCGCAGATGACGAGGAAGCGCGAAGCGGCAACGCCGGCGAGCGGCTGGCGTTTGCGCGACTGGCGACGGGCGTGCGTGTGATCGGCGTCAATGCCGGTCATGCTTTTTCGTTCGTGCGCGAGCAGGCGGAGGAGTTGCGCTGGGCGGCGGTCGCGGCAGAGGGCTCGCAGTTTCGCTCGCGCGATCTCTTTCCGCAAGCGGCGGGCGCAATCGCGCTGGGCCAACCCGACGGGCTCGGTGAAGAGATAGATCGTTCAGACATCGAGGTCGTGCCCAAAAACCGCATCGCTTACATAGACGGCTACGGCAACCTGAAGACGACGATTAGCTCGGATGAGAATTCCATCAACTCCGGCTCGAAGGTGCGCGTGCGTATAGGCAAGGGAGAGCGCACGGCGACGGCGAGCGACGGCAGCTTTGAGGTCGAGCAGGGAGAGTTGGCGTTTGCGCCGGGCAGCAGTGGCTGGACGGACGCCAAGGGCGTTGAGACGCGCTGGATGGAACTGTTCCTGCGCGGCGGCAACGCATGGGAAGCGTTCGAGCGCCCGCAGGTCGGCGATGAGATTGAGATCATCGCTTAATCGCTTTTAGTCTTTTTCTTCCGACAGAAGCTCGCCGCGCATGACGGTCACGGCCTGACCGCCCAGATAAACGCGGTCTCCTTTGACGCGCACACGAACGACGCCTCCGCGCTGTGAGGCTTGATAGGCCTTGAGTTCGTTCTTCTGCAAACGATTGGCCCAGTATGGGCCCAGGCAACAGTGCGCCGAGCCCGTCACCTGGTCTTCGTCAATGCCTGCGCCGGGTGCGAAAAAGCGCGAGAGGAAATCGTATTCCGGCGCATCTGACGGGCTGGTGACGATCACACCGCGCACGTCCAGTGATTTTAAAGATGAGAGATCGGGTCGGAGGCCGCGCAGGACGGCCGCCGATTCGACCTCGACCAGATAATCCAGAGCATTCCTGCCGACATACTTCGCGCTCGCGCCAAGCGCGCGCTCTAAGCCAGCGGGCGCTTTCGTTCGCTCTTCGCGCTTGGCCGGAAAATCAAGCTCTATCCAGTCGCCGAGGCGTCTGGCCGTCAGCAGGCCGCCCTGCGTAGAGAAGCGCGCCTCGTCCGTCTCCTTAAGTTGACCCGTCTCCCACAACACATGCGCGCTCGCCAGCGTCGCATGGCCGCAGAGCGTGAGTTCAGCATTCGTCGTGAACCAGCGCAGATTAAAACCATCCTGATGTCTGTGCAGATAGGCGGTCGCTGGCAGATTAATCTCGCGCGCCATGTCCTGCATCCACTTCTCATCGCGCGGCTCAACCAGCAGGCAAACGGCGGCCGGATTGCCCGCGAACTTTCTGTCCGTGAAGGCGTCCACCTGAAAAATCGTCAATCCCACGGCAGCTTCTCCTGATCTTTTTTGAGCACCGACATGAACCCTACAGCTTCCGCGCCTTAATCAACATACTCGCCGGTTACAACAGCAGCGGCCCTAGTGCATCTAGGCAGCGGCGAAGCAATGGTCTGCGGAGTTCTCTCCCAGGCGCTCGTGCGCCAGTTGTCGGCAACGGTCTTAGAGGAAATCCAGGGCGGCAAGGGCATCATTAAATACTCCGCCAGTGGAAATACGTAGGGCTCGTACATAGCGCGCAGCTCCGCCAGCTTGCGTTCCGCTTCCGGGCCTTCGCGCAGAGGAATGCCGGCGGCAATCAGCACCGTGCGCAAGCGAGCGACTTCCGCCGGAGGAAAGCGATCAACGACGGGCGCTCGCGGCGAGCTATTGAAGATTTGCGAGAGATCGACGACGGCATGACGCGCCATCGCAAAGGTCAATTGCGCCTGTCGCGCAGACGCTCCGTCAACGCCGACGATAACTAGCGCGCAGGCGTCCAGCACGGTCGTCAACGAAGCCAGCCACGACTGGTTATCATGTTGAGAGCGAAACCAGCAGAGCACAGGATAAGAGAGATGGCTCTCCATCAACTCCGCTGCCCAGCGCTCCCAATCGGCCAGCAGTTGGCCCAGCTCCTGCATATCGTCACCCGCGCTGTGGCGGCGCAGTAATTCAGACGCGCTCGGCGGCGTTCCAGCGCGCGCATCAAGCAGAGAGATATTGACTTCGCGGCGCGAGAACGCCTGATAGAGCACTGGCAAATATCCGATGACCAATGCGAGAAAGCCAAAACCAAGTCCGGCCTCGATCACCGTCACCGTCCGCCCGAGCGGGGACATAGGCGTCACGTCTCCCAACCCCAATGTGAAGAAGGTCTCGCCGCTCATGTACAGGTACGTGCCGGCGGTCACGGCATCTTCGGGCACATTAAGCCTTGAGCTAAACGCCCATTGAAACATACTGAAGCCCAAGACAAGTGTGAAGGCCCAGACCGTCAGGAGCGCGATCAGAGAGAGCGGGCCAAAGAAGCTAAGGAATGATTCGCGCCGTTTATTACTGCGCATACGACGCGCGATGGCCGACCAGGGCATCCACGTCAACATATAAAAGAATCTGGTCAGACGAAAGCGGCGCGTGACACGGCGCGGCAGGACGATGGTTTCAAAGGCATCAAGGACGACGATCAAGATAAAGAGCGCGCCCAGCACGCCGATCAGTATTCGCATCTCTCTGACTCCTGTTCGATTGAGGTTTGCGAGGTCTGGGGCGCGCAAAGCTCTTTTGCCTGCGCCGCTCCTTCAGTCTGCTTTTCGAGGACGCTTACACTTACTCCGCAGCTCTGGCGCGCGATTCCTGCGGGACAATCTCCAATGTCAGCTTTTCCGTTCGACGTATCACATCGAGCGGCGCACGCTCGCCGACGCGCTCATCGGTGAGCAGCCTGTGCAGCTCGTCAATGCCTGCGACCGCTTGACCTGCGTAGCCTATGATTACATCCCCCTCTCGCAGACCGGCCCTTTGCGCTGGACTACCGTCGTCAATGGAGACGACTAGAATTCCGCTCTCGACGGGCAGCTCGTAAAAGCGCACGACCCTCCGCAGCAGCGGCACGTTTTGTCCGGCGACGCCGATATAGCTGCGCCGTATTCGACCATCTTTGATCAGACGACCGGCGACGAACTTGGCCGTGTTGATGGCGATGGCAAAGCAGATGCCCTGCGCAGACATAATCATTGCCGTGTTGACGCCGATCACTTCTCCGCGCGAAGAGACGAGCGGGCCGCCACTGTTGCCGGGATTGAGCGCCGCGTCGGTCTGAATAATATCGTCTATCAAACGACCTGTGCGTGAACGCAAGGAACGTCCGAGGGCGCTCATCACGCCCGCCGTCACAGTGCATTGAAATCCGTAAGGATTGCCGATGGCGATGGCCAGTTGGCCCGCGCGGATCGTTTGTGAATCGCCCAGGGCGACCGGCAACAGATTGGGCGCGCTGATTCTGATGACGGCCAGATCAGTTTCCGGGTCATCACCGACCAGCACAGCTTCAAAACGGCGACCGTCAGAGAGCGCAGCCTCTATGCGGCGCGCGCGATGCACGACGTGGCTATTGGTGAGTATGAACCCGTCCGGGGTGAAGATAAAGCCTGAGCCAGAGCCGCCCTGTCGCTCTCTTGAAGGTCTGCCTCCCTGACGGCGACCCGTCCGGCGGGCTTCCCCTTCGTGCTCGACCTCTATATTAACGACGGACGGGCTGACGCGATCAGCGGCACTCGTGACGGCCTGTGAATATGCGTCAAGCAACTGCTCATCGTACATGTTGGAACTCGCGCCCGCAGGAGGATAGCCGCCCGGCTCTCCGCTTTCGCCCGACAACATCTGAAACTCTCTTAGCATCGCTTTTGCCCTTTCAAAACTGTTTGGTTGGCCCAACGACTCGCCTGCTGCTTGCGCCCTGAAGCGGCGGCAGGCGGTTTGACGTTTTCCAGAATCTGCTTGATGGTAATTTTTCCGAGCACGCGCTCGACCGATTGCTCTACCTCTTCGAGCACACTTTCGAGCACTGTTTGAATGTTGCCGCCAACGGGACAGCTTCGGCGCGGAGGCTGACGATGCAGCGCGAAGACCTCTCGCGCTTCTGTGGCGCGATACACGTCCAGCAGAGTAATACGGCTCGATGAGCGCGCCAGTCTTGAGCCGCCGCAAGAGCCCGTTTGCGAAGTGACCAGGCGCGCACGCGCGAGCGCGCACAACAGGCGTCGAATGACGACCGCATTCGTATTGACGCTGCACGCCACGAACTCTGACTTGAGCGGCTCGTCGCCCGCCGCCGCCATCAGAGTCAGGATATGCACCGCGACCGCAAAGCGGCTGCTGCTCGCCGGCATCTTCTCTTCCCCTCGCTCACAATAAAAAAGTTGGTAGTATCACTCGATTTGTAACCAATATAGATACAAATGCAATTTTGTCAAGTTTGCTAACCGGCGGAAGGTTTAAGTGTGCCGTCGGTTCTTCAAGGCGTTTATTATTCCCGCATTTATTGCGCGGGGGTTGCAGGGCAGGGCGCGACGACGGCGCGGGTCAGGCGGACTGGCTTGGAGGGCTTGTCGCCTTCGGCGGGCGCTTGATTGATGGCGTCGACGACATCCATGCCGCTCAGCACGCGACCGAAGGCCGCGAACTTTCCATCCAGATGCGAGCCGTTGCCGACGAGGATAAAGAAGCTCGTCTTCGCGCTGTTGGGCTGATCTGATCGCGCCATAGAGACGATGCCGCGCACGTGCTTGACGGGGTTCGGCTCGTCTATGAGCGAGCGCGCCGAACGTGCGGCGAGTTCCGGCGTTAAGGACGGGCGCGTGGCGAGATGGCCGCCCTGTATGACGAAGCCCTTGACTGTGCGGTTAAAGGTCGTGGTATCGAAAGCGCCCGTCGCCGCGAGATTGAGAAAATTGCGCGCCGTCTCAGGCGCAGTCTCCGCCAGCATCTCTATCAAGATCGAGCCCGCCTCCGTCTCAAGCGTGACGCATTGCGCCGCCATCTTCTCGACGGTCGCGCCGTCAAACGGCTCAGGTTTTGCCGCAGCCGAAGCGGCGGGCCGCTCGTTGCTCTTCTTCGGTGGCTGGACGGAATTATTCGCAGGCGTGCCTGTGGTTTGCGCCAGCGCAGTTAAGCCGAACGCACAGCAGATAAACAAGAGCGCCATGATTAAGCGTACGAGGAAGTTCTTCATCATCAGTCCCCCTTATTCAATTGCGGAAAAGCGGCGAAATCCATTTGTCTCCCCTATGGTCGCAGTCTGACACGGTAGAGGATAAAGTCTCCGACGCGTTCGCCCGCGTCGCGTTCGTACCAGCGATCCATGCGTGTGAAGTCCGGCGAGTCATTGGCCCATGCGATGACAAAGGAGAGCGGCCAGCGTGCGGCACGCTCGCGATCAAAAGCTTCTACGTAGTCCAGATATTTATCGGTCTCGTAGCGAATCTCCTGTGCCGTGATCGGCTTCAAATCCGGCGTCAGCGTACGATTGATGCGCTCCTGTCCGAAGAGACCTATGCGGTACTCGAAATTATATTCGCTGAGCGCGCGTAAGAATCCATGCTCCGCGACTCCCGCATAGTATAGATGCTGATAAAAGCGCTCCCTGTTCTCGTCCAGGGTAACGCCGGAGAAGACGCGCATGTGCAGGGCCCAGAGCACACTCTGCGGCGCGACGCCGGGCAGATTGTCCGCGTGCACGACATGCGTCGAGAGGACGATTTCACGCTCGCTCTCCCTTGGGCGCGCCAGCTCTGCCAGCCGCCGCGCCACCGGAATCGCATTGTCTCTGAGCACATTGTAATCGCTCAGGATGCCCGTCGCCACCTTTGCTTCGACCACGCCCCAGCCGAAGGCCAGGAGCGCAACCGTAATCAGCACAGGGCTCGGAATCTTCCTAACCGCGCTTTG
>DATLMN010000348.1:0-10912 GCA_035537255.1 Pyrinomonadaceae bacterium
CTGAGCCGCTCCCTCGGAAATCGAAGCGAGTACACTTGCACAGCTTCCTTTGATCGCTAATGGGACGAACAATTTCCCACAACCGGAACGCTTAGCCCTCCGTCTGGCAGTTAGTCTGCATCGCCGGTTGCATCGTGGGCCGCCAGTTGATGTTATAAGTTTTGATCTTGGAGTTGAGCGTGGTCGGCTTGAGCCCTAGGAGCATGGCCGCACGTCTCTGACAACCACCCGTATGCTTGAGGGCGCGCTGGATCAGAAAAATCTCAACGCGACTGACTTCGTCGTAAAAGTCTATGCCGCTTTCGATGTCGAGCGGTTGGTCAATGCCTAAGAATTCCAACGTCCCGATGGCATCGAGGGCCGTCGAGAGTGTGAGAGACAGGTCTTTCAAAGCCTCGATACGATCGTTGACGACCTTTTCGCCGCGCACGCCGGTCGAGATCAGGCGATGTCTAACTCCAAGCTCTTTCATCTTTTTTTACCTCTTCCAAAATAATCAAAGCCATAGGCCGAACCTGAGTTTAAGTGGGACGCGCTCAGGGCTTCTCTCTTTTCAACCGGAAGATTTACAACTCCTTCAGGGCCGTCCCCTCTTCCCGTAGGCTGAGAGAATCAAGACAGATCAACAGAGAGAGCGGGGGCTCTTCATTAAAATGGATTTTCGCGGCCTCTACCCAGGAGTAGATGGTGCGCGTGCTACAGCAGAGAAGGATTGCAGCCTCCTCCGGGGTGATCATTCTGACTTCGCGGTCGCACGCTTCGCACCAGGCGCGCCAGTGACCCGACGGTCGCCGTATGACCCAGACGCCCTGCGTTTCGACCACGATTCTGGTTCTCCTCTTTATCACCTCGTCGCCTCCTCTTCGCGCTTATCCATTTTTTCGAATTTCCATTTTTTCGGATGGAACGAAAATTCGTCACGTTCGTAAAACTTCTTACGAGGAGTTGCCGCGCCGTACTCTCTTTTTAAAATGAGGTGAGAGAAGTAGCTTCCGGCATCTCATATCGCCCGAACGACATCCAAACGCCATCAGCACCCTCTCACCTCGTCGCCGACTGTAAAGCGAGAGCGGGAGCCATGTCTTTAAAAAGCTCTCAAATGCGTCGTAAATAGTTTTGAAAGTATCTTTAAAGGACTTCAAAGCGGGTTACAAAGATGCAACAGCTAAGACACTTATACGAATTCGGTGAGTTTCTACTGGACGAGACGGAGCGCTGCCTGCTGCGCAAGGGAGAGCCCGTCTCGCTCACGCCCAAGGCTTTCGACACCCTGCTGGTGCTGGTTAAGCGTGGCGGCCACGTCGTCGAAAAGGACGAGATGCTCAAAGAGGTCTGGCCCGACACCTTCGTCGAAGAGGCGACGTTGGCCCAAAATATTTTTACATTACGCAAGGCTCTGGGGCAGGGACGCGACGGCGATCTCTATATCGAGACAGTGCCCAAGCGCGGCTACAGGTTCGTCGCCGATGTCAAGGCCGTCGATTTTACAAGTCCGGACCTGGTGGTCCAACAGCACACGCGCTCTCAAATCCTCATCGAAGAGGAAGAGTACGAGACGGAGAGCCCGTCCGTGAACGGTCATGGAAAGGTCGAAGCGCAGACACAGACCTTGGTCGACTCGCACAGCCGAAGGGGTCTGAGCCGTCACCTCGTCGTCGCGCTCCTGCTCTTAGTCGTCGTGACGGCCACTGCCATTTTTATCTGGCGTGCCAGAAGAATCAGGCAGAGCGGAGCCGATCTGTCCGTCAGGACAATCGCCGTGCTTCCGTTTAAGTCGCTCGAAGCCGAGGCGGGGAACAACTCGGGTATGCTGGGCTTAGGCATGGCCGACGCGGTCATCATCAGGCTCAACAAAGTGCAACGCCTCTCCATCCTGCCCACCAGCACTGTCATACGCTACACGGGACGAGAGAACGATCCTCTGGCGCTCGGTCAGGCGCTGGGTGTGGATGCCGTGCTGGATGGAACGATACAGCGTTCGGGCGAGCGCGTGCGTGTGACAGTCCAGTTGATCGGCATCAACAGCGGCAGGACTATCTGGTCAGACAAGTTCGACGAACAGTTCACCAATATCTTCGCCGTGCAGGACTCTATCTCCGAGCGCGTCGCAGGTGCGCTTGCCTTGCAGATCACAGGCGACCAGAAGAAACAACTGACTGCGCGTCAAACCGATAACACAGAGGCTTACCAGGCTTATGTGATGGGTCTTTATCTCTGGAACAAGAGAACTAAGGAAGGGCTTGAAAAGGCCGTCGAATACTTTCAGCAGGCGATCAATAAAGACCCCAACTATGCGCTCGCCTACGCGATGCTCGCGGACTCCTTATACCTGACCGCCTATTACGAATTCAACACAGAGCCGTCAAGGGAGGTCTTTACAAAGGCGAAAGCGGCGGCCACGCGCGCGCTTGAGCTGGACGATAATCTGGCCGAAGCGCACACGGCGATGGCGACGATTCTCTCGGATTTCGATGGAGACATAGACGCCTCCGGTCGCGAGCACAGGCGCGCCATCGAGGTGAATCCCAACTATGCGATTGCACATCTGCGTTACGGCTGGTTTCTCTCGATTCGCGGGCCGCTCGATAAGGTCATACAGGAAATGAAGCGCGCGCAGGAGCTTGACCCTCTGTCACCGACCACGAACGGCGCATTGGCCGGTGCGCTTATCTTCACGCGCCAGTATGACGAGTCGATCAAGTACAGCCAGAGAGCCCTTGAGCTTGACCCGGATAACTACATCTCAAGAATGAATCTGGCTTGGTGTTACGGGGCTAAGGGAATGTACGATCAGTCAATCGCCGAGTATCAAAGGGCACAACCACTGGGCGGCGACAGATGGGATACTGTGGCGGGCATCGGACACACACAGGCGCTGGCCGGACGAAGGGCCGAAGCCGAGAAGGCTATATTGAAATTACAGGAGATAGCCAAGAAGGATAAACGCGCTCTCTATAACATAGCGCTCATATACGGCGCGCTGGGCGATAAAGACAGAGCGCTGGAATCCTTGGAGAAAGCTATGGATGCGCGCAGTGTGATGTTCAGAGACCTGCGGCTTGATCCTGATCTGGATGTCATCAAAGCCGACCCGAGATTCAATGCGCTGCTCGAACGACGCGGCATCAATCCGCAGTTTCTCAAAGTAAGCTAGGGAAAGTTTAAGCTGTAGCGCGCACGCTTTATGATGCTCGTCGTTCGGTGACGATAAAATCTGCGACAGCGCCTTTGCCGCGCAATTGTGCGCCGTAACGTCCGGCCTCTTCACGATTCATAAAGCGTCCCACCTGAACTCTATACCATGTGCCGCGTTTTGGGATTTCGACTCTGACGGCATACGCGTTGACTCCGAGCGCAGAGAGTTTAGCCACACGCCCATCCGCTTCCGCCAGATTATTAAACGAGCCGACCTGAAGAGTGAATCCGCCTTCGCCCGCAGCATCAGCGGCCAGCGGTGCGTTCGCTTGCGCAGGCTTCGGATTATTATTTGTGGACGTGGCTGATGCGATTGCTGGCTGCTGCATGGCAGTTTGATCGGTGGCAGGAGCGGGAGATGCAGGCTGCACGGAAGGGGACTGCGTTGCGGGAGTTGCGGCGGAGGGTTGAGGCGCTGGGGCGTTGGCAGCGACAACAGGCGCGTTCGCTAAATCCTTCTGGTCGCGCGCGGTGTTCTTTGGCAGGATTACACTTTCGGCAGGGCTTGCAGAAGATGTACGGCTGACAGTGGCGGCGCGGTTAGGTCTAAGCGCCGTCAAATCCATCAGAAAGATCAAAGAGACAAAGACGATTCCGCACAAGGCCAGCATGATCGGCGAGGCACGCAACACGCGCAGGCCGGAGCTTTGCTTATCAGCGGTATTCGTTGCTTCACCTGCCGCGAGCAGCACGTTGAGACTTTCATCTCTCTCCGAAAAACTCTCTAGCTGCGGCAGAAGCAGTATTTCGTGTTCCTCACGCGCGATCAGTTGCGTTGACGTTTCCGGCAAATTCATAAAAGACTTTTCTCTACCTTTCTGGGCGGACGCGGCATCTTTTGTACGTGCTTTTTGATCGTCTCAATGGTTGAGCGCGAGAGTTGTCGTGACTGGAATACTAAAGGAGATTTTCGAACGGTGAAGGACAGCTCTTTTGTGACGGGCAGGCACGAGATTCAAACTGTAACAGCTCTGGTGGGCTGTTCTGCCCAAAGATTCTAACCGGATATGAAAGAGCAGGCAAGAGATAATTTCTTTCAGTAGTGTCCTAATATGAATAGTTACTCTGCGCTATCTCTGCATCTCGGCGGTGAATATGATGGAACACAACTCACCGCACAGGCGCAGAGTGTACGCTGAGATGGGAAACTGGGACACTACAGAAGAATTTGCTTGCTAATAATGTTTAAACCTAATACATTAGATCGGAGACAGCGGGTCGCCTTTGACCTCTAGCTGCTTTTCTTTGCCCTGCCGAGAAGACCGTGACTAAAGTCCCGACGATGCGGTCGAATTAGAAATACCTCTCAATATCGGCAATTCCAATAAATCTTCCAGAGAAGGTTTTGCGCCCGATCTTTATTTAAGGAGTTTGCGTCCCCCCTAGCCTCGCGCGTGAAAGCCGCGTCCTACGCCGCCTTAAGTGAGCACTCTGATTGCTCGCGCTTGCGGACGAGTATCGTGACTCGGCTTTCAGAACCTTTGCTTGTCGTTGCACAGTTATGGAATCCATCAATCGGGATAGTTCTACAAGGTCATACGTGTGGCTGATCGCGGGCTTTGCTCTTGGGCTCATCGTTTTGTCCGTCTATGCCCTGCCGCTTACGCGGCTTGATCTGCCTTTTCTGCTCTTTATTCTTTTGACCGTCGGCGTGGGCTCGCGCCTCTGCATAGAAATTTCGCAGGGCGGCGTGCAGATTTCCGCCTCGGAAGGATTCGTCTTTCTGGCGCTGCTCCTCTTCGATGTCGAGGCGACCGTTTTTCTGGCCGCCGTGGCCTTCGTCTGTACGGCGCTCTACAGTCACAGGCAGATGGGCCGCCGTCTGCTTTACGCATCGCTGCTGGTCGTCTCAATCACGCTGACTGCGTGGACGCTGCGTTTCGCTTTTGGGCCAATAGTCGAGCTGGCGCGAAATCTTAGCTCACTTCAACTGCTCGTCGCGCTCTCGATCATGGCATTCGTGCAGGCACTGTTCGTTTCTCTCTTCGTGCCGTCGAATGACAGGGCTGAAGTCACTGAAGCAACAAGTAACCGAAGAAGCTTTCACTGGATATTCCTGGCTTATCTGGCGTGCGCGGCAGCCGCAGGGCTCGCGGCCAAGCTGGTCGGCAGAGTCGGCTATTATCATTCGATCACTTTTATCACGATCACGGCCATCGCTTATCTGGTCTATTCGTCGTTCAGGCACAATGCTCCTGCAAGTCTAGGCGATGGACAGTCCTTACAGCCCGCGATGAATAGCGAGGAGCGTTTCCGCTCCGCTTTCGATTACGCGGCCATCGGCATGGCGCTGGTCTCGAAGAAGGGGCGCTGGCTTCAGGTCAATCATTCCCTGTGTCAACTGCTGGGTTATGCAGAGGACGAGCTGTTGAGGACGGACTTTCAGGCGATCACGCACCCGGAAGATCGTGAGAACGCGCTGGCGAACATCAAGCGCCTGCTCAAAGGCGTGATGCCGACGTACCAGATGGAGAAGCGTTACATTCACAAGGACGGGCATCCGGTCTGGGTACATTGGAGCGCTTCGCTTGCGCATGACCAGCAGAACGGGTCTGCTCATCTGATCTTTCAGATTCAGGATATTACTGATCGTAAAAAGGCCGAGCAGCGTCTGCTACACGATGTCTTTCACGATGCGCTGACGGGACTGCCGAACCGCGCTCTCTTTATGGATCACCTGAAGCTCACCGTGGCGCGCTCGCAGCGGCGTGACGATCAGATGTTCGCTGTGCTGTTTCTGGATTTAGATCGCTTTAAGATCATCAACGACAGCTTGGGCCATATCGTCGGCGATCAACTGCTGGTCGGCATTGCGCGAAGGCTTGAGCAGCATCTCAGGCCCGGCGATACCGTAGCGCGCATAGGCGGCGACGAGTTCACCATCCTGCTCGAAGATTTGCGCAGCGAAGAAGAGGCCATACATATTGCCGAGCGCATACAGAAAGAGCTGTCCGTCCCTTTCCCTATCGACAAGCGCGAAGTCTTTACGACCGTCAGCATAGGCATTGCGCTTAGCTCTACGGGCTGTACGAGCGCGGAAGATATTCTGCGCGACGCAGACACTGCGATGTACCGCGCCAAATCACAGGGCAAAGCCCGCCACGTCGTTTTCGACAAGGAGATGCACGCGCGCGCCATCGACGTGCTGCAATTGGAAACAGACATACGCCGCGCCATAGGCTATCAGGAGTTCGATATTGCCTATCAGCCAATCGTCGCCTTGGATGACTTCAAGCTCAGAGGCTTCGAGGCTTTAGTGCGCTGGCGTCATCCGACGCGCGGACTAATCTCTCCGGCCAATTTTATCCCCGTCGCCGAAGAGATGGGCTTGATTATCAAGATAGACCAGTGGGTGCTGCGCCGTGCCTGTCAACAGATGCGCGAGTGGCACGAGCGTTTTCCCTCTGATCCGCCGCTCTCTGTCAGCGTCAATCTTTCCGGCAAACAGTTCGCGCAGCCCGATCTGGTCGAACAGGTCAAGGCCGTGCTTGAGAGTACTGGTATTGATCCGCGCGGCTTGAAATTGGAGATTACAGAGAGCGTGGTGATGGAGAATATCGAAACCACTACGGCGCTGCTGTGGAAGCTGCGCGAGCTGGGCATTCGCCTGAGCATAGATGATTTCGGCACAGGCTATTCCAGTTTGAGCTACCTGCACCGCTTTCCTATCGACACGCTCAAGATTGATCGCTCGTTCGTCAGCCGCATGGTCGATAACAACGAAAACATGGAGATCGTGCGCACCATCGTCATGCTGGCGAAAAACCTTGGGATGGATGTCGTCGCCGAGGGTGTCGAGAAGAAAGATCAGTTGGAGCAACTGCGCCGTCTGGAATGCGAGAACGGCCAGGGCTATCTATTCTCCAAGCCGCTGGTGATGAAGGCAGCGGAGAAGATCATCTCCGACACGTACGCTACTAAAATTTCTCCGGCCAAAACGAAAAAGGACGAGACTCCTCAAAAGAGATACGTTACATACTCTGCGCCGGACAAAAAAGAGAACGGCTTTGCCAAATCGCTAGGTCTCTCGCGTCCGACCTCGCGCTCCGTCATGCTCTACAATCCGAAGAGCGCAGAGAACGGTAAACCCAAGAGTCCATAGTCTGCTCAAGAATCCCAGAATGTTTTTAGCTCCTACGGAGCTTTCTTTGTCTGACATCGAATCCAGTTTTAAGCAGCCAACAGAGAAGGGCGACCACCAAGGCTCGCCCTTCTCTGTTATTACACTAGACGTGGCTTTTGAATCGGACAGTTTCCCGTCTGATGATTGTGCCGCGCGCTCGCTTACGGAGGGGTTGTGCCGGTCGGCTGCCATTTGGGCGCAAAGTCGTAATCTCCGTCGTCGCTGACGTTCGTCAGGCCGCCCCCGTTCGCCTTCACCGCGAAGATTTCATTGTTGCCGTCCCGGTACGTATCGAATGCCAGCCCGACTCCGTCCGGTGACCACTCGGCTTTAGCGCCGCCGGAGAAATTATCTGTGAACGCTGGCGTCTGGTTGCTTCCGTCCGCGTTCATCACGTAGATCATGTTGATGTAGTTCGTAAAACGCGAGAAGGCTATGCGCGTTCCGTCGGGCGACCATGATGGAGAACCATCATATTCCGTCTCCGTGAGATTTACCTGATTAGTCCCGTCCGCGTCCATCACGTAGATGCCCGGCTCGTCGTAGCTTCTGCTGAAGGCGATCTGCGTGCCGTCCGGCGACCAGACCGGGCCGAATTCGCCCGCATCAGGACTGTTGGTCAGGTTCGTCTTGCCGCTGCCGTCCGCGTTCATCACGAAGACATCCGGGTACTCGTTTCCGGAACTAACGTCGAGCACGTCGCTCTGGTATAAAAGCTTCGTGCCGTCCGGCGACCACTGCGGCCTGTCCTGATAGGACGTATCGCTGTTGAGATTACTAAAGCCCGTGCCGTCCGTATTGATGACGCAGATGTCGTAGTTATCGGTGACGCTGTTCCAGTTCTGCCAAGCGATGCGCGTCCCGTCCGGCGACCACACGAAGCCCGTGCCGTTCGAGCCGTTAGTGGTCAGCCGCGTCGGATTAGTGCCGTCCGCGTCGATCAGCCAGAGTTCTTCCGCGCCGCTCCTGTCACTGTTAAAGACCAGCCGCGTGCCGTCGGGCGACCAAGCGGGCTCCCAGTCGTAGGCAGGGTTGTTGGTCAGGTTAAGAACCCCGCTCCCGTCCGCGTTCGTCAAATAGATTTCCGCGTCGCCATCCCTGTAGCTGACGAAGGCCAGCTTACCCTCGGGCCCTGGCTGCGCCGCTCGAACCAGCACAATCGCGCCCGCCGTGTCGTTTCCATCGACAGGATCGACCACTGCACTGTCAGCCGTCATGGCAATCTGTAAGTTAACTCCGTCGGCGGCGTTGACTGTCGCGCTGATCGCGACCGTTTGCGCCTGGTAAATCGTCATGTCTCCGAGAGGACAGGTGACCGTAGTACCGCCGCCTGTGATGGGCGTGAGCGTGCAAGAGCCTATGGGAGTCGCAGCAGTATCGACGACCACATCGGATGGAAGCGTCGTCGTCATCGTCGCGCCGGTGGCCTGGCCTGGCCCGTAGTTATAAACCGTGCTGTTGAGATTGATCGTACCGCCGGGCGCGACCAGGCCGGGCTGAACGCTGGAAAAGAGCACCATGTCCGCTTCAGGATTGGGCGTCGGCGTTGGCGTAGGCGTCGGCGTCGGCTCGCTCGTTTGCGCCTGCCAGTCGGGCGTCGCATCATCAACCGATGTGCCCGTAGTAATCCTGGTTCTTTCGTCGCCGTCCGCGTTGATCACATAGATGTCGAAGACGTAGAAGAAATTGGGATCGCTCTGATAGGTAACCTTCATTCCGTCCGGCGACCATGCCGGATTCATATCCAGCGCCGTGTCGTTCGAGAGGCGCATGACGTTGCTCCCGTCAACGTTGATCAGGAAGATGTCACTCTGCGCTCCGATGTTGCTGCTGAAAGCGATACGCGTCCCGTCCGGCGACCATGCCGGGCCGGAATTGCTGCGCCCGTTACTGGTGAGCGCTGCCTGATCGCTGCCGTCCGCATCCATCAGGTAGATTTCGTAGTTGATGGTGCGATTGCTTCTAAAAGTTATGCGAGCGCTGTCGGGCGACCAGGCTGGATCAAGGTCTGTGGCCGCATCCGTCGTCAGCCGCGTCTGGTTGCTGCCGTCCGCATCCATCACGTAGATGTCATAGTTTAGCGCCGAGCCGTTAAGGATGGTGCGGACGAAAGCGATCCGCGTTCCGTCCGGCGACCACGCGGGCGCAAAATCGAAGCCTGAATGATTGGTTAAGCGAGTCTGGTTACTGCCGTCGGCGTTCATCGAGTAGATTTCGCCAATCCCGCCGCCTCCGTCGCGTGTACTGACGAAAGCGATACGCGTACCGTCCGGCGACCAAGTGGGCTCAGAATCGCTCGCCTGATTGTCCGTGATGCGCGTCTGCCCGCTTCCATCCGGGTTCATCAGATAAATCTCCTGATTACCGTCGCGGTCACTCGTAAACGCAATCTTGCCGTTAGTGCCTTCGAGCAACATGGTTGGAAACAGGGAAGTCGTGGGCGCGATGCTGTAATGGCCCGCACCGGCCAGCATATTGTCGTGAGGTTGATCGCTTGGATGCGACGCTGCGCGCAGAGCGGAAGAGTCAGCGACCCGACCCGTTGCGCGTTTTCCGTTTGTCGAAATTGAGTGGTTTGCCGAAGAGATTGCCGGGGCGAAACCGTTTAAGAGTATCGCCAGAGAGAGAAGCAGTCTTGTGACTTGCGTGGTGAGATGAGAGGAAGACATCTTGTTATTTCTCCTTTAGATGAGGGTTCATTGACGAGCGCGCCGTGTCGACTTGAGGATCGACAATCCGGCGTACTGTTTAGGCGCAGCGTTGATCCAACGCCCTTTGGTCAGGGCGTAAATCAAAGTGAGCACGCGCGCCGCGTTCTACTAATTGGAACGGTTGTCTAGTGAGAGATAGAAAAATACCTTTTGCTTTGACACACTGCGTGCGCGTGGTGAGACGACACGTATGTGGTTTTAAGTCCTTAAGAATGCCATACAAAAATCGGTCAGGCGAAGGCGTTCTCGTGGAGTTGTCCGGTTGCGATTGTTGAGTCGGGCGAAACGAACTGTGACGAACTCGTCTGTTACACGAACAGCGTAGATGCGCAGGGCATGCTCTGTCAAGCTGTTTCTACGCTGCCCGTGCTAAACGAACGTCCGTTTGCCAACAGACTAACAGACTAAAAACTTACCATATCTGGCAGCGCTTCCCCGGCGGGCGAACCATTTGATCGCCTGTCTTGCAGCCGTAGGCCTGTGCAAACGCTGGCATGTTCGAGAGCGGCCCGTTGACGCGAAAGCGCCCGAGCGGGTGCGTATCGGTCGCAGCCCTCAGGCGTGCGGCTTCGGGTCGAATGTTCGAGGCCCACACCTGCGCCCATCCCAGAAAGAAACGTTGCTCCGGAGTAAAGCCGCTGATGTCCGGCGGGCGCGGTTTACCCTCAAGCGATTTCTGGTAAGCGGCGAAGGCGACCGTCAATCCGCCGAGGTCTGCGACAGACTCGCCGACGACGAGTTTGCCCGTCTGGTTCAGTCCCGGCTCGATCTCGAAGGCGTCAAACTGTGCGACGATACATTCCGTGCGCTCTTTAAACTTTTTCAGGTCTTCGGGCGTCCACCAGTTGACCAGATTTCCTTCGGCGTCGAACTGCGAGCCCTT
>DATLMN010000349.1:0-13139 GCA_035537255.1 Pyrinomonadaceae bacterium
CAGTCCAATGCCCCCGCTTGTCCTTTTTAGTCCTCTCTTGAAGTTAAGAATTGTTTCCTCGTATCTGAGGCGAAATGCCGGAACTGATGCGCTCAATCATTACGCGCCTGCGAAGCGTTGTGGGCAATCGCCGCCGCGCCAGGCGGTATCAAGCGCGTCTGCCCTTTAGCATCTCTCTGCTCGGCGTAAAGCCTGTTGCCGAGAGCGCCATTCCGCGAAACCTGCCGCAGCTCGAAGGCTACACGCGCGACCTCAGCGAAACGGGACTGGCGCTCGTCGTGCCGTCCATACGCATCGGCGACCACTACCTGACGGGCGCTGGCCGCCGCCTGCTCGTCACACTCCGCCATCCTTCAGGGCCGATCATTCTTCACGTCATCCCCGTGCGCTACGAACAACTAGACGAAGACAACACAGAGCGCGGCTACCTGATAGGCGTCCGCATCGAAGAGATCAACGACGCAGACCGCGCTCGCTTCATCGCCTACCTGCAAGAACAAAATGAAAAGCAAGGAGGAACGAAGGGATGAGGGCGGAGGGATGAGGGATGAATAAGAAAGGATTCAAGTTGAATCAGCATTCCTTTCATCCCTCATCCCTCATCCCTTAAATTTGAGCCAGCCGAAGGCTTGGGGGACGTGGAAGTTGGGGCGCGGGGTGTGCGTCGGTCGCCAGGCCAGATAGCCGCGCTCGTCGCCTTCGCCGACGCAGCGGAAGAGATTTGTGCGCCAGCGATCATTCGTCGCTGGCGTATGGCCCAGGGCGGTGAAGGGAATCCGCATCGCGATGATGATCTCACGGTCTGCGATGCGCGCGGCCGCCGTCATTCCTGATTGATAATCCCAGTCGGTCTCGCGCGCTTCGGGCAGTTGGCGAATCATTAGATCGAGCCATTCGGCGGTCGGCGCAGCCTCGAACTCGAAATAACGCTCCGGCTCGCCAGCGTCGGGCGCAACGAAGATTTCGCACACGTCGCGCTCCCACAGACCCATCGTCTTCATCTCCGTCTGCGGCGTCGTGTTGACGATCAGAGGCTCATCCTGCCGACAACGAAAGCGCACGTGCATGGCCGCATCAGACCAAAGAAGGCGCGCCTCTGCATGGCGACCCGGCGGCGCGTCAGCGCCAGACCAGTACCTGGTCAGATGAACTGCGCTCGCCCTCTCCCACACTTCATCGTCAAGATCGGCAGCCGCCAGCTCGACGCTGATGCGAGTCGCTATGATGGTGTCTTCGATATTTATCTCGCTCACCATGAATGGAGTGGATTTCAATTGAGCGTAGGGATCATCACTCACCACAGAGACACAGAGAACACAGAGGCAGCACGGAGGATTGAGCGTCTCTCAAATCTCTGTGCATCCTCAGTGCGCTCTGAGCCTCTGTGGTGAACCGCGACATTCCTGAAACTCTGTTGAAAATTCTGTCTCTCAATTCTCATTAAATCCGCCTTGACTGTGCAAGCGCTTCGAGGCAGGCGGAG
Organism: Pyrinomonadaceae bacterium; assembly: GCA_035537255.1. Classification (GTDB taxonomy): domain Bacteria; phylum Acidobacteriota; class Blastocatellia; order Pyrinomonadales; family Pyrinomonadaceae; genus DASQYE01. The sequence continues at coordinate 1,484 of DATLMN010000349.1, forward strand.
AGCAGCCTTGCTGGATCATCGCCGTGAAGCACGCAAGCGCCCGTGTCCTTGGGAAATTTTCTGAGAAGCGCTTCCGCTTCGTCCGCCACGCCGCCCGTTCCTATCAGACAACCTATAATCTTCCCTTCGTCGTGCGCGATGGTGAACTCGTTGAGCGCGCCCATCGAGCCCGCAATGAATAGCACTATGTCGCAGGAACGCACGAGCACGACGTTGCGTCCCTTGAGACCGAAGCCCGTATAGATGATCAGATCACAGGCATCCAGAGGCAACTCATACGAAGAGACGTGCTCGCGCTCCGTTGCTGCGGGAGAGACGCCTATGTGGAGCGCGCCCGCCTCACGCGCCGTCTTGCCAACGATATACACAAGCCCGGTCGTCGCACCCGTTAGCAGTGCCGCGTCTTCCACGGCGGCTACTGCGCGTCCCAACGCTTCGGCGCTCGCGCGCAACCCCTCTGCCACGCCCTCTGGCAGCGCATCATCCGCCGATCCCATTACGCCGATTTTGATGAGCATAAAATAGTTTTCAGTTTTGAGTTTTCAGTTTTCAGCAGTCAATAATCAGCCTCCAATAACCGGCGTGTAGCTTTGCTTTCAGTCTTTAACTGAAAACTAAAAACTGAAAACTGATTACTGACTACTTCTTCCGATACTTATTAAACCAGCCGCGCAGGTAGAGTATCTGTTGAATCCTGTTCGTCGGGTGGCGCAGTCCCGGCGGCACGGAATTGAACGGGTGATACTCGTCCGTGATACGCACCATCAGTGTGTCGACCTTGCGCAGCTTGAGCGCGCGATAATACTGCTCTGTCTGTTCCATAGGCGTGCGTAGATCAAGCTCGCCGGTCATCAGCATCGTCGGCGTCTTAACGTTGCCGACGTAGGTGATCGGAGAGCGGCGCAAATGTTCCTGCGGGTCTTCCCAGGGAAGCTTTTTAAAGTTGTAGTACCAGTCCGAGGAATCCGTCGTCCCGACAAAGCTGTACCAGTTGATGACGGGCTTCATGGCGACCGCCGCCGCGAAGCGATCCGTGTGGCCCACAATCCAGGTCGTCAGCACCCCGCCGCCAGAGCCGCCGCAGACGAACAGATTTCGCTCGTCAATGTAGCCGCGCTTTACGACTTCATCCACGCCGGTCATCAAGTCGTTATAGTCTTCACCCGGATAGTTGTTGTTGATGGCGTTGCCAAAATCCTGCCCGTAGCCGCTGGAGCCGCGCGGGTTGGTGTAGAGCACGACGTAACCTTCGGCGGCGTGGTTCTGAAACTCGAAGTTAAGCCCCACGCCGTACATCGTGTGCGGCCCGCCGTGTATGTAAAGGATCAGCGGATATTTCTTCGACGGGTCGAAATCGGGCGGCTTGACTATCCATCCCTGAATCCGTCTGTTGCCGACGGAGTCGTACCAGATTTCCTCCACTTGGCCCAGACGGCGTCTCTCCAATAGATCGTCGTTGATGGCTGTCAGCTTATGCGGCGCGCGAAAATCGCCAAGCTCCGTCTGGGGCCGCGTGTTCGGCAAAGCGACCGTGAAGGCCACGACATCGCCGGGCTCCGTCGGGCTTGAGAGGACTGCGACGGCGCGGCCCTGATCGCTGATCGAAGAGGTCAGCAGTTGATGATTGCCCTGAGTGATCTGCACGGGCGCGCCGCCCTTTACAGATTCAAACCAGAGATTATTCGTTCCGCGATCTTCGGTCGTAAAGTAGACGCCGCTGTTGTCACGTGCCCAGATCAGATTGGCTGCCTCGCGGTCAAGCTCCGGGGCAAGCAGACGTTTATTCGCGCCGCTCGCATCCATCAGGTAAAGCTTCGAGACGTTGTAGGTGTTGTTATTTTGATCATAGCCCGTGTAGGCGATCAAGTGCCCGTCGGGAGAGACCACAGGATTGCTGTCCGGCCCGTTGCGATCCGTCAAAGCGCGTATGGGCCCACCGTTGATCGAAAGCGCATAAATGTCGTCGCCGCCGCGCAGGTACTCCGCGCCGGGCTTGCGCACGGCACTAAAGACTATGGTCTGCGAATCGGGCATCCACTGCGGCTCATCATGATTGTAGTCGCCGTCTGTGAGTTGTCGCGGCGTGCCGCCGGTGTCCGGGATGACGAAGATGTGCGAGAAGCCTTCCGGACGAAAGCCCTGCGTGTCTGCGCGATAGTTTAGACGGTCAACGACGCGCGGCGGATCGACCCACTTCGCGCCCTCTGGTTTCTGCGGCATGTTGACGGTCATTCCAGTCTTCGCCGGGACGAGCATGTTGAAAGCAAGGCGTCGACCATCGGGCGACCATTGCAGATTTGAAGGGCTGCGCTCAAGCCTGGTCAGTTGAGTCTCTTCGCCTGTGTCCATCCACTTGACGAAGATTTGCGCGCCAGTGGGTTGGCCCATAGCGACGTAGGCCAGGCGGCGACCGTCCGGCGACCATGTGGGCTGCGAGCCGCGCACGAGAAAACGCTTTTTGCTCCCGTCCGCATTCATAATCCAGATGTCCGTCTCGAAATTGTCGTTGATCTTGTTCGTCCAGCGGTGCGTGTAGGCGATCTGGCTGCCGTCCGGAGAGATTTTCGGTAGAGAGACCCACTCCCAGTCCAGAAAAAGATCGACCGTCAAACGGCTCTGATCAGCCGCCCACGCGCCGCAGGCCAGCACAAGCAAAAGTGTCAATGATAGACAAAAGTTTCTCCCGGACATTCATGTTCTCCTTATGCATCATTTATAGCACACAAATTTTTGGCTCTGAGAAGTCAGTGCGGCCTGCTCAAGCCGGGCGGGTACTCAGCACCTATGACTCGCACGAGACCTTAAGGCGCTACTGACTCTATTTAAGCTGCGATTGGGCCGAAGGACGGACAAGGTAAGTGGCACGCCGTCCAGTGAAATTCATTTCGCCCCTGTGATATAGTCTCGCTCCACAGGCAGGCGACTTTCGTCGCGCTTTTTGTTAGAGCGCACCGTGTCGCCAGGAAGAGCTTTTCTCTTCAATACTAAAACAAAAATTTCCAGGCCCAGCTTATCCCAGGACAATCAAATGATAATCACTATCCGCCGCCTTGGCTCACGCATTCTGCTTTTAACGATCATCGCGCTCCTGCTCTCCGGCAGCGGCAGCCTTCTTCAGGCGCAAGACCTCAAAGGCGGCGCTGGTTTACTGTCGCCGCCACCGCCGAAGACCACCAGCCGCAGAAGCACACAACCTGCGCGCACGACGCGTCCGAGCAGCGGCGCAGCGACGACACCGCGTCCGACGCGCAGGCTAGATGACCCCGGCGTCGAGATAGCTTACTGGCAGACGATCAAGGATAGTACAGACCCTGAGGATTTTAGAGCCTACCTGAAAGATTTTCCAAACGGTCGCTTCGTCGCGCTGGCGCGCAATCGTCTAAACAGTCTCGGCAATGCTCCCGCGACGACGACGACAACGCGCCCCACGACGCCCGCCGACACGACCTCTACGGAAGGCGCAGGAGCCGCCGAGACATTTAACAAGCAGGGCAACGAGCACTACTCCGCTGGCCGTTATGATGCGGCGATAGAAAGGTACTTGCAAGCCATACGCGCGGACGCCGACTACGCCGTCGCCTACTACAATCTGGGCAACGCCTACCTCGCGCAGAAGCAGTATACGGAAGCCATCGACCCGCTCAAACATTACATTCGTCTCGAACCGGAAGACCCTGACGGTTACTCCGATCTGGGCAATGCTTTCTATTACCAGAAACGTTATCAGGAAGCCGCCGACGCTTACAAGCAGGTCGTGCGCCTCAAGCCAAATGACGCGGCAGGTTATAACAGGCTGGGTCTGGCCTACGATGGGCTGCGCCGCATTAACGATGCCATCGCGCAGTACGAGCAGGCGATACGCGTCAATCCGGATTTCGCCGTCGCTCATTACAACGTCGGTCTCTCGTATCGCACAGCAAAGCGCTACAATGAAGCCGTCGAACAGTTCAAGCAATACATACGGCTTCAGGCCGACGACGCGGACGGCTACTACGGTCTGGGCGAGACCTACTATCTACAGGAACGCTATCAGGAAGCGATAGAGCCTCTGAAGCAGGCGATCAGTCGCCAGAATAATAACCCCAGCCTCTATAACCGGCTCGGTCTCGTCTACGAGGCTTTGCAGCGCACGGCAGAGTCCATCGAAGCTTACAAGCAGGCGCTGCGTATTAAGCCGGAGTTCGCCGTCGCCTACTATAATCTGGGCCTCTCCTATCTAGGTCAAAAGCTCTATTCGGATGCAATACAGAATTTCAAGCAGTACATACGGATGCAGCCGGAAGACGGCGATGGCTATTACCAGTTGGGCTACATCTATTACACGCAGGAGCACTACACGGACGCCCTGGAACAATTCCGTCACGCGGTTCGTCTCAAGACAGATGCCCCGGACTGGTACAACCGTTTGGGACTGACCTACGCCGCGTTGGAGCGACCCGCCGAAGCCATCGAAGCTTACAAGCAGGCTCTGCGTCTCAAGAGCGATTACGCGGTGGCCCATTACAATCTTGGGTTGTCCTATCGCGCGCAGCAAAGCTATACGGAAGCGGTGGAAGAGTTCCAGCAATACATACGCATGCAGCCAAATGATCCGGACGGCTACTACGGTCTGGGCATCATTTATCTATTGAGCGGCAACAAGAGCGGCGCGATGGAGCAGTACCGCGCGCTTCAGAGAATGAACTCCGAGCTGGCCGATAAGCTGCTCGCACAAATCAATAAGTAAGAGCGCCCGACGAGATTTCTCAACAGGCGCGAGTGGGAAGAAGGAAATGAACAGGGATAGACAGGATAAAAACAGGAAGAAAGCATTCGTGCTTTACATCTGAAATTTAAAATCTCAACTCACTTGGCTGAGCTTTGCTTTTATCCTGTTCATCCTGTCTATCCCTGTTTGAATCTGCTTTGATAATCCTCATTCAAGAGCCTGTCTGCGTGACCGCTACTCCTGCTTCCGTCTCCGTCGCATCTTTCTTCAGCGCTTCATCCGACTGTTCGTCGCGCCCGTCGTCCCACCACCTGCGCGTCAACAGCCACAACACACCCGGAATAAAAAAGAAGAGACCGATGCCGACCGTCACCGTGCGCGGCGAGAATTGAAAGCGATCCAGCAGCTCGCCCGTCAAGTAATTCGACGCCGCCATCGCCAGCGTGAGCAGCGCCAGCTCTGCGGCGAAGACACGCCCACGAAACCTGTCTTCGACCGCGCGCTGTAAGAGCACCGTCGAGAAGACCCACAGAATACTTCCGCCCATGTGCGCGACGAGCAGTACACAGAGCGCGAAAGCAAAATTGGTCGCGCGTCCGAAAGCGACGTAAAAAACAGCGCCAAGGATAAAAGCAAAGCCGATGGCGCTTTGCATCGCGCGGCGTCCTTCTCCCGCAAAGCGGCGCGCGAAGAGCGGCCCGAGCGCCGTCCCAACGCCTCGCGCGGCGTAAAGCACGCCTATCCCTATCGCGCTGCTTCCGCCGACGGGGAAAATCTTTTCACCGAAGACGGCCAGCAGTGCCAGTATCCCACCGCCCATGCCCCACGCAGGCTTAACCATCAGCAGCGCGAACACGCGCGGACGCTTTCGGACATAGCGCACGCCTTCGAGCGTGTCCGTGATGCCCAGAGCCTTGCCGACTGTAAGTCTGGATTTGGGACGCGCTGCCCGCTTCGGAAAACGCACTGTCGCGATCAGCGCGGCGGAAGCCAGATAGGTCAGCGAATCGAGGATGAAAGCCGCGTTTGTTCCGAACCAGCCCGTTGCCACTCCGCCGACGGCAGCGCCAAGCGTCAGCATCACAGACCACGTCACGGAAGAGATCGCATTGGCCGCCAGCAGTTCTCGCGGTGAGACGATAGATGGAATCGCCGCCGTCTTCGCCGGTTCAAAAAAAGTCGAGAAGACCAGTTGCAGCACCGTCAGCACATAGACGAGCCACATCTGGTCGGGCCTTCGCACCAGCAGAAACCCTAGCACGACGACGGCGCGCAGCAGGTCCGAGACGATCATGATCGTCCGGCGATTAAAACGATCCGCGACGACGCCAGAGAGCGGGCCGACGATAAAGCTCGGAAGAAACCGCGCGACCAGCACGAGGCCGATGGCGCGACCAGAGCCCGTGAGCGCGAGCACCAGCGTGTAGAGCGCGATGGTATCGAACCAATCGCCAAGCTGGCTGACGACCTGTCCCAGCCAGAGGTTGCGAAAGTCTCTGTTGCTTCGCAGCAACTCCAGATAGCCGCTCGAAGGCGTGCTCCGCCCCTCTCTTTCTACAAGGCTCACGCCGCGCACCGCCTTTTTCTTCAAAAAGAATTTTCTGACAGAGGGTGCAACGCGAAAGCTTTGATTGTCAAACAGAAGCTCTTTCTTCGATCAAAGAATTGACCGAATCATCAGCCTGACATGTCAGATTGACTAACAGGAGTGTGGCGCTAATCTCCGTCGTGACGCTCATTATTCTGCTAACTACAAACAATCGTAGAGCTTGGCGCGATCAGCGGAGAATGCGGCGCGTGCGGCACGCGTCTTGTTAAGTATAATGGCGCGGCTCGAAGCGCCTTTGAGCGCTTCACGGGCTCACCGCACGGAGTCCGATAGCCGCACCATTTTGACAATGCGAGCAGCCCACTTGTTGGTCCAGACTGAAAAGCAAAAGTGCGATGGGCCAAAGCGGCGCTCCACATACAGACTCTCACCCCAAACAGGCGGGCAAATAATAAAGAGTGTGGCCCGTCTCTTGCCCGTCCGAACAGCCGGAAAGCCCTTGCTGATTTGCTCCCAGCAAAGGCTTCCGGCTCTCGGACACCCATTCTTAAAGAGAGCTGCAAAGAGAAATTTCAAGCGGTCGAACCCCTCACATACGGAATCTTGTTTAAGAGAAAAATGGTCGCGCGTGGTGTGTCTGCCTTAGTTCGCGGCAGCACGTAAGGCGACCGAGGGAGCAGAAGTGAAACTGATAGAGATGTCTGATTACAATCGCGCGGCAAAGGCTTACTGGGCCGTGATGGTTGTCTCCGGCGCGCTCTCGTGCGTGTGGGCTCTTTACCAGTCGATGGCCTTCACCGCAATCGAGTGGGCACAGTTCGGCGTGCTGCTCGGACTGGTCTTTGCCGCCGGTTCCTACCCCATTCGTATCCCGAACACGACCGCCAGCGTGACGGCGGGCGACACATTTATTTTCTTGAGCGTCCTCTTCCTTGGCGTTCCGGCGGGCATCCTTGTCGGCGCGATGGATTCATTTGTGAGCGCGCGCCGCACGACGGGTCGCGCGACGAGCCATCTGTGCTCGCCGGCGATCATGGCGCTGACTGTACTGGTGGCGGGCAACGCTTTTTATTTCACGCTCAACGCTTACGCGCACGTCTCACAAGTGCCGCTCAAAACCACTGCGCTCAGATTGGATCACTTGATCGTGCCGCTGGTCGTGATGGCGACTCTGCAATACTTACTGAACGGTCTGGGCGTTGCGACCGTTTATGCTTTAAAGAGCCATCGCTCTGTCTGGAAATTCTGGCGCGACGGTTATCTCTGGACTTCATGGACATTTTTTGCAGGCGCGATTGCCGCCGCTCTTGCCTACGGCGCGATCTCGCGCTTCGGTTTTCTCTACGTGCTCTTGAGCGTGCCCGTTATCGCCGCGACCTACGCGACGTACAAAGTTTACTTCGAGCGCGTGCAGGAGAAGACGCGCGAAGCCGCCGCGATGAGCCGCCTGCACCTGGCGACGGTCGAGGCGCTCGCCACGGCCATCGACGCCAAAGATCAGACGACGCATTGTCATGTCCGGCGCGTGCAAATCTACGCCGCAGGCATGGGCCGCGTCTTCGGTCTCTCGGATCGCAAGATAGAGGCTTTGAAGGCTGGCGCGCTCCTGCATGATATTGGCAAGCTGGCCGTGCCCGATCACATTCTCAATAAGCCCGGACGATTGACCTCCGCCGAGTTCGAGAAGATGAAGGTACACACCACCGTCGGCGCAGAGATTTTGCAGCGCGTAGACTTTCCTTATCCGGTCGTGCCCATCGTCCGCCATCATCACGAACAGTGGGACGGCCACGGTTATCCTGACGGCCTCAAAGGCGATCAGATTCCGATCACGGCGCGCATCCTCTCCGTCGTAGATTGTTTCGACTCCGTGCGCGAAGACCGTCCTTTTCGTCGCGGCATGACCAGAGAAGAGGCTTCGGCGCTTTTGCTGCGCGGCTCTGGAACACATTTCGATCCGAAGGTCGTTGAGCACTTTTTAGAGAGCCTTCCGCGCTTCGAGGCAGAGATCGCCGCGCTCGGGCTGGATCAGCAAAGCCACACGGAGACGACGACGGCGCACGCTCTGGACGATACGGAGATCGTGCCGCTGCACGAGCAGTCTTCTGTGCTGGCGTATGACCAGATCAAGAATGCGCACAGAGAGGTCTATGCGCTCTACGAGATTGCCCGCACCTTCGGGTCTTCTCTGGATATGGAAGACACGCTCTCTATTCTCGTCAACAAGGTGGGCCACATCGTTCCTTTCGATACTTGCGTGGTCTACATTTACGACGAGCTGAAGGGTTATGCGACCGCCGCGCACGTCGTGGGTCGAAACTCTGAGGCACTGCGCGACCGCTGCATTGCGCCGGGCGAGGGCGTGACTGGCTTCGCGCTCGCCAACAGGCGAGCCATCAATCACATTCACCCCGGCCTGGATTTTACCGGCGTCGAGCTGGAACAGCCGGAGCAGTACCGCACGATGGCTGCGCTGCCGCTCTTTAAAGACGGGCAACTGCTCGGCGCGATCTCCGTCTATTCGTTCGAGCTGAGCGAGTACACGGACGATCACATGCGACTGCTTGAGACCGTGACGCGCCTCGCTTCGGATGCGCTCGCCAACGCTATGCACCACGCAGAGGCTGAGTCCAACGCTTTGACAGACCCGCTCACGGGCTTGCCCAATGCGCGCTGCATGTACTTGAGATTTGAGCAGGAGGTCTCGCGCACGAGCCGCACAGGTCGCGCCTTTCAGGTCATCATGCTCGACCTTGATGATTTCAAGCAGGTCAATGATACGTTCGGCCACAAGGTCGGCGATAAGATGCTGCGCGAGGTGGCGCGTCTGCTGCAAGCGCAACTGCGCGAATACGATTTCCTGGCGCGTTACGCGGGCGACGAGTTTGTCGCCATCGTGCAGGACATGGAGGCCGAACAGGTCCTGGAGCTGAGCCAGCGCATAGAGACGACGATCAAGCAGTTCTCCATGCGTGTGCGCCCGGATCATCATGCGCGCGTCGGCATCAGCGTCGGTTCGTCCGCCTACGGCGTTGACGGCGAGACCCTGGATCAGCTCCTGATCGCCGCCGATCAGGCCATGTACAGCGCCAAGTCCACGCATAAACAGAGGCGTCGCGCGGAGCTGACAGAGGAAGCGGCCATAGAGCTTAATACGGGCAAGCTTGCTTCGACGGCGATCAATTAGGGAAGGGAAGAAAGTCTCTCAAGACCGGAGGCATGACCGAAGAGATTGACACGGGCTTCGACTGAAGCCTCCCGCTGAACTCTCGCGTAGCCGCTTTGCGCCGAGCTTTTATCTTTCTCACGAAAATTTTATGAGCCACCATGTGCTGCAACAGTTTGACGAAGAGTTACTGGCGGAGATTGCCAGCGGCGATGCTCTCTCAAAGAGAGAATTGCTCAACGGCGCTGCGGCTCGCTGCTCCGAGCAATCGTCTCGTCGATGGCTAAATTTAAGTCCGCCGCGCCAGTGGCTTGTCCTGGCCGTCGCGCTCCTGATTGCGGCGTTTGCCCTGCTGATCGCGCATGACGCGCAGCGCCGCGCAGACGACCTTCAGCGACGCCTCGCCATTCATGAACGTGCGAGCGATAAATAAAATTAGAATAGGATGCTTACGCTTATGTCTTTAGTCTTAACCCTACTCTTCACGTTCACCCTGATGCGCCAGCACAAGGGAAATAATTCTTGACAGCCTTGATAGGCCGCAGTACATTGCCCGCGATTTGCTAATCCTTGGCAAGGGCTCCACTACTAATCTAGTCTTGCTCCTGCCCTCACCACTCAAGGAGACAAGCATCATGTTCAATAACTCAAGGCCCATCAGCCGAACCCTGTTGCAGATTCTTTTCTTAGTCTCGTCTCTGGGACTGTGCAGCATGGTCGCCGCAGCACAATCCGAGACGGCACAATCCGAGGCAGCGCAATCCGAACCGGAGGAAAGGATATTCGAGGACAAAATACCCAAGCACCTGCCGATCAAATTCAAGCTCAAGAACGAGGCGAAGGCCAAAGACCTGAAGAATAGAAAGTGGCTCAGGGATTTGGAGATCGAGGTGACGAATACTGGTGATAGGCCGATCTATCATTTTATCATCCTGGTGTCCATGCCCGAGGTTATCGGCCCGACGGGCATCCCCTTCGGGTATCCTTTCGTGTACGGCAGACGCGCACTGGGTGACCCGTTGAATAAGGCAACACCTGAGGATGTGCCGCTTAAGCCCGGAGAAAGCTGTATCGTTAAAGCTCCCGAGCAGGATTGGAGAGGATGGGAGTTGGGAACGGCATCGGGCGAACATGACGACCCCAAGAAGGTGCGTCTTATATTTGCAGGACTCAGCTTCGGAGACGGGACAGGGTTTCATGCAGGCGACGGTCAGCCTTATCCCAGAAAAGTATCTGGATGATAACCGCCCGCAGCTTTCCATATTTCCAATCGTTATTCCATCTCCTCAGCGCCGCTTCTTATTAGCTTCAATTTGCCATACTTCTTGACAAACACGCTCCGTATCGCTTTCAATCCATAAGAGAGACGTGCGGCCTTTCGACGGTCGATGGTTCGCCTGTCAAAATCGCCCGCGCCCGTAGTCAGCAGCGCGCCAGTTCCATTCCCCCGACATTCGTTAAGACGGGCGCGCTCCGGCTCTGGATTGTCTCTCGCAGGATTCTGGAAAGCATGTCCGCTCCCTCCATCATCAATACAAAAACGGCGACGCTCCTGATCGTGGATTCGGATGCGGGCTCTCGTCTTGAGCTTTTCCGTCTTTTCGAGGAAGCAGGCCATCGCGCTTTCACAGCTTCGGATGCCCCTGCGGCGCTCAGGTTACTGCACCGCGAGATCTGCGATCTGGTTATCCTCGACATAGATATTCCGGGCGTCAACGGGCTCGCTCTCTGCCGTCTGCTGCGCGCGCAGGCTTCGACAAAGCAGTTGCCTCTGGTGGTCTTTACCAACAGCGACGACGAGAACCGTAAGGTCGAAGCCTTCGCCGCAGGGGCTGACGATTACATCGTCAAGCCTTCGAGCCCGCGCGAGCTGCTCACGCGCATCAGCGCGCATCTGGAAACGGCACAGCGTGAATGGGCGCTCGTCGGCACGAATAGAGAGCTACAGTTTCTGGCAGACCTCGGGCGCGGTCTGCTGCGCGCCCTTGAGCCTGCGCAGGTTGTGCGCCACGTCGCTGGCGCAACCTACGAAGGCACGGGCGCTGTGTTGTGCGCGTCGGCGCTCAGCCTGGATGAGCGAGGGCCTATCATCTGCGCGTTCGACCGCGAGGGCAGTGCGGAGGATGAAAGAGTCGTCCGTATGGACAGACTCACAGCGTGGCTCGCGTCTTCCGCCGCTTCGACCTCTTCGGCGCTGATCGACGATCCTACAAAGCATATCCTGCGTGACGAA
>DATLMN010000350.1:0-21120 GCA_035537255.1 Pyrinomonadaceae bacterium
AACCAAGAATATGCGAGACACACGCCCAAAGGCAAGAGACGCGCGCGGTGCTGTGCGCAGCATGTCTCTTGACCCGGTCTACTTAAAATAGCGAAAGGGCTCTGGCCTGCGGAGACCGGAGCCCTTCGCTCCTTCAAGAGATTTAAGAGGGCGAGTGTTTAGCCCTTGACTTTTTTGACGCTGTCGCCGAGTTGCAACTTGAACTGATCGAGCGAGATTCCTGCGTTGCGCTCCATGTTCGTCAGGCGAACGGTCGTCGCGTCGTCATTCTTCTCGACCACTTTGGTCTGCACGGGCATGCCGCTTCCGTCCACCCACACTTCAGCATACCTGTAGCTTGCGCCGCCGGTCGGCACTAGCTTGATGTGAGTAGTGCGAACGCCTCCCCACAACGTCTCTTCGTAAATGTCCTGCAACGGCTCGAAGCGTGTGCGAATCTGCTGGCCGGACATGCTCAGAAAGTCGAACGTGCCGCCGACCTTGGTTTTGCTGGAACGAGCGTTTCCGACGTAAGCCATGTTGAGGCGCGGGCGAAACAGCGTGTACTGACCGTCAGCGACCGCCAGCGTCTCCTGCTGCGGAGATTGCCAGTCCACTCTCACGTAGGCACTGCGTCCGGCTGCCGGGACGTAAAGCACTGTGCCAGTATAATTATCCTCATCACGAATCTGCGCGTTGTATTTCTTCATACTGATACCAGCGCGCAATGATTTCAGTTCCCGTCTGTTCCTCTCCATCCGATTGATAAGAGCGCTGACAAGTCCTGCGCTCTGGGCTTCAACTTTGGGGGGGGAACTAACGGCTACTGCGGCCACTAAAATAGCAAGGGCTAGGCCGAGCGTAGCAAATCTCTTCATACAATCTCCTTCAAGAAAGTAAGCCTCCTGCCCAGAGACGATAAATCCGGGCGATTATAAGCAATGATTATCGTATGTCAACCTCGTAGCCGACTCTTTGGCCGCCTGCGTCCACCTTCGGACGTACGGCAATGACCTCGGCGTCGGGGCGGCCCGTGCGGGCTCTGACCAGTCGTTCGATCTCCCCCAAATCTAACTTATCAATATGACTTACGGGTTCAATCAAGACCGAGTCGAACCGGTTTTGATGCGATCTTATGTTGCGAGGTTCGCTGGTTTCAAACCAGGATCGAGGAGTTAGGAAAATAAAGGCCAGAATGAGCGCGCACAGGACATCATATTGCCATGTGGTGCGCCCGTAAGACCAGAAAAAGATGCTTTTGATGGCGCGAAAAATAGAGCCCACGTGTCATCATTCCGAACCTACTGAAACCTAGACGTTTCGGCTAATTCTCGCGTGGCCGCACGCGCCCGTCCAAGCACTTGGTGAATTTTAGCCGACTGATAGTGGATTGTCCACCCTTTTGGGCAGCGCTTCACATCTGCACATTGCCCAGCGGCTGCACGATCTGCCCGTCGCGCATCTGTATAATACGGCGACACATGGCTGCGGCCTCAGGGTTATGTGTAATCATTATGACCGTCTGATTAAAGCGCAGGTTCAATTCCTGAAACATGTTGAGCACGATGGCGGAGTTCTCTGAATCCAGATTGCCCGTCGGCTCGTCCGCCAGGATAAGTGCCGGTCTGGTGACGACGGCGCGCGCCAGGGCCACTCGCTGCTGCTCGCCGCCGGAGAGTTCCAGCGGCTTGTGATGCATCTTGTCTTCCAGGCGCAGAAGGCGCAGGACTTCGCGTCTACGTTCGGGGTCGTCCGCGCCGTTGCCGCCGTGTATGCGTTCGGCCAGACGCAGATTGCCTTCGGCCGTGAGCGTGGGAAAAAGATTGAAGCGTTGAAAGACGAAACCGATCTTGCGACGGCGTATGTCTGTGCGGCGAGCATCCGTGGCGGCCGTCAGGTCTTCGCCGTCGATCATGATGCGACCCGTCGTCGGCGTCAGCAATCCCCCGAGCAGGTGCAGCATCGTAGATTTGCCGCAACCCGATGGGCCCATGATCGCCAGGAACTCTCCCTCCTGCACATCCAGAGAGACGCCGCGCAGCGCAGGCACATCGACGCGGCCCACGCGATACACCTTCTCCAAATTCTCTGCTTTTAAAATCGTCCTCATTGTGAACCGTCAATAGTAAATGGTAAACCGTGATTAGACAACCGTTCTCCGGTCTAACCACGTGCGGCCTCTAAGCTGTTGATTATTTACTCGTAGGAGAGAGCACTGACGGCGTCAAGGTTGGCGGCGCGGATGGCCGGATAGAGAGCGCCCAACACTCCGCCGAAGAGTCCGATGGCGGCAGCCGTGATGGCCCAGGCCCAGCCGTACTCGAACATCAGGCCGTAGATGCGATGAATGAGCGCGCCACTGACGAGCGCCACTGTGAATCCGACGACGAGACCGAGCACACTAATGACGATGGCTTCTTTTTCGATCACGCCGATGATGTAGGCGCGCGAAGCGCCCATCGCCTTCAGTATTCCGATCTCGCGCGTGCGCTCTGTAATCGTCGTGTACATCGCCAGCATAACGACGAGCGCGCTCACGACAGCCGCGAGCCCCACGAGCACGCGCAGGAACAGGCCAAGGAAAGGAATCTGTTTCTCGACGCTGGTAAAGACATCACGCGTAAACTGAATCTTGTTTCCCGGCAGCGTCTCGTTGATACGCTTTGCCACCGCGACCTGATCCGCTCCGTCCTTACACTTGATCAGAATCCAGGTGCATTTGCCCGGAGCTTCGAGCGCATACTGCATTGCGGCCAGCGACATCTTGACGCGCGCGCCGGATTCCGGAGCGTAGATGCCCGTCACTCGATACTGTTTGCCGCCGAAGATGCTGAGAATGCTGCCGACTTTGAGAGAGCCGTTCTGCGCCTTGGTCTCGTCGATGATGACTTCATCCATGGCTTCCGGCGCGCGCCCTTCTGTCATACGCATCTGGTTCATGCTGGCAAACGGAGTCCAGTCCACACCCTCTACCTGCTCAAAGCCGAAGCCGCGACCTCCCTGATAGATATAGCGTATGACGGGGATGGCCGATTCGACGCCCTCTATTTTTTGCAGCTCTTCGACGTACTTTGTGGAGAGGTTCGCCGTCGAGCTGGTCAGGTTATCCGCCGAACCGGGACGCGTAAAAAGTATCTCGGCGCGAACATTTGAAGAGCGCCGCTGTAGATCGTTAGACATCCCGCGCGCCAACCCCGTAAACAACATCACCAGCGCCACGCCCAGCGCCACGCCCGCAATGCTCACTACGGAACGAATCGGACGCTGTCGAATATTTGCTGTGACGAGATTATCCATTCAACAGTTTTCAGTTTTCAGTAATCAGTTTTCAGCCAGAGACAACTTGCTTTTACTCAAAACTGAAAACTAAAAACTGAAAACTATCTTTCACTGACTTATTGTGCTCTGGCGCGCGTCCAGATCGAGTTCCGGCAGTTGCCATTTGTTCTCAAGCACGAATACGTCCGCAGGGTATTCGCGGTCGATGACGACTGCCGCAGGCGATTGATAGGTGACGCTTAGCTTATAGCGATCCTGCGGGCGTGTGATCTCTATGCGGGACGGCATCGACACAGTATTACCCTCGCCGAAACCTTTGGCCTCCGTGTAGGTCACGTCAGTAATGAGCGCGCCCGCGTTGTCGAAGGTTTGCAGGCGCGCGAGCCTGATCGAGCCGACGCGGTCGAACCAGAAACGGCGAAGCAGTCGCGCTCCTGTCGCACCGCCCGGCGCAAGCTCGTCCAGCAAATAATAACCACGCACGACTCGCTCAGGCGCTCGCCCCGCGCGCGGCTGCTTTGTAGTGTCCGTCTCCTCCTGATAAAACTCGCTCTGTGCATAGACCAGCCCGGACTCGGCGCGCGGCAGAATGGGGCGCACCAATAGCGCATCTGTCAAATGCTGTGGACGCAGATTTGCCAGGGCGCTTCGTGCGCGCTGCTCGCTCATCGTTTTGTCGTTCTTACCGCGCTGCGTCGCGGTCCCGTTGCCGTCCTGCACCAGCTTCGGATAGTTGGCGTTGTTCGTGCCGCGCACAAAGCGGCGATACTTTTCGTCGCCCTGCAACACTGCGACGCGAAAATGCTCGCCGTCCGAAGTCATCTCTGCGATGTTGGTTCCGACAAAGGGCGCTTGAATCTTCAGGTAAATCTGTCCGGGCCGCTGCAAAAAGAGCGTGCCGTCCGCCGTGCGATATTTCTCCGCGAGACCCGTATCGGCAAACGACGTGTCCTGAAACTGTATGTCTACTTTGGCGCGAATCGAGCGGACAGTCGCCGCCCTGTTGATCTCGCTGATGAGCTGTGTCGAGCTGGCTTCCGCGAGTGGGCCAAGCAGCGGCGGCACTGTGACTGTCTTACTGACGCCGAACAGCCCCTTGCAACCGCTCAAGGAGAGCGAGACGACGATTAAAAGGAGCAGAGCAATAAAGCGCGCGCCTGTGTGTGCAAGGGCAAGAGGTGAATTAAACATCAAAGACAAAGGGCGACTGCCGGGGGTCTGCCACAGTAAGATAAATTATTCCAAACTGAATACTGTTAACAAAAACTGAAGCTAACAAAGAGCGCGCTCGCTTGTCAACGCGCCCCCTTAATCCAGGACGAGCGGCGGCTTGCCGAATTTTCCTCGCAATCGATTGATGGTTTGCAGGACTTTTGGTCGACGCACGAGCTTTAGCTCCCAGCGACGTTTGCCCGGCAGATCAACCAGCATCAGCCCGAGCAGGATAGTCAGGATGCCCTGCCCCGGCACACCCGGCAGCGACATCACAATGCCCAGCACGATCAGCACAGCGCCGCCCACGTTCTTCATAATCATCCCGCTCCAACGCACAGCCTTGTGACGATCAGTCCAGAAAGCGCGATCATGCTCCGAGTGAAAATAGTTGGCCGGAATCCTGACCAGCATAAACGAGACCAACCCTATGCTGCCCGTAAAGGTGACGATGAAGAGCACCAATCCGATGATCGCATCACGCCACGTCACAGCGGCCGCAGTTTGCATTAACCAATCCGTCATACAAGCTCGAAATTATACAAAGAAATGATCGGCTCACGCGCACTTGCGCGAGCGTCGTTCACCGCCCCTTTTATTTGAGTTCGGAGCGCTCCTTTAATAAAAGGCGCAGCGCCTCTCTAAAGACCTCATTGGCCGCACCCTCAAGCTGAAAGTCTCGCTCGGCCACGCCGTCCCAGAATTCGTCAAGGCCGCGCACGCCCGCGCGCTCGAAGGCCAGCGCCTGCACCAGCAGGTCTATGATGTCCGCAGCCTTCACCAGCCGCGCTTCCAGGCTCGCGCGATGCTCGTAATCCTCATGCAGCTCGCTATATCTCGTCTCAATTTTTTCGCCGAGGCCACTAACAATATCGTCAAAGGCTGCGCGCTCGGCGGTGCGTCGTGCCTGCGCGCCGAAGTACTCGCCGCCTGTGCGCGGCATATCACCCGTGCGCGCTTCGGCCCAATCGTGCAACAGCGCCATTCTCAACAATCGCTCGACATCGACATGCACACCGCGCGAGATCAATTCGTCGGCCATCATCATCGCCGCCAGCGCCACGCCAAAGGAGTGCGCCGCGACGGATTCCGCGCCCGGCGCGAGCCCGCGCAAAGTCCACCCCGTCCGCTCCAAACGCTTCAATCGCTGAAGCTCTATCAGTGTCGAGATCATCTCAATAAACAGTTTTCAGTTTTTAGTTTTCAGTTCTCAGCAGAATCAGTTTGTCTTTTCTGAATACTGAAAACTAAAAACTGAAAACTTTCCCCGGATTAAGAATGCCTAGCGGATCGAGCGCGCGCTTGATTCGCTTCATCGCGTCCAGCGTCTGTTCGTCGACGGCCATATTCATGTAGGGCGCTTTGACGTAGCCTATGCCGTGCTCGCCGCTGATCGTGCCGCCAAGCTCGATTGCCACGGCAAAGGTTGCGCGCACGGCCTCGCGCGCACGCCGGATTGCACTTGCATCCTCGCGGTCACACATGAAATTGACGTGGATGTTACCGTCGCCTGCATGCCCGAAGTTGACGACGAAGGTGTCGTGCTCCTGTCCTATCTTCAAAACGCGCTCGATCAATTCGGGAACGCGCGAGCGCGGCACAACCACGTCCTCGTTGAGCTTGAGCGTGCCGTACTTTTTCATCGCAGGCGAAAGCGCGCGGCGCACATCCCAGAGCCTGTCCTCTTCTTCGCGCGTCCTTGAACGCAGGAGATCGAACCCACCGCCCTCGCGCATCACCTGCTCGACAGTAAGCGATGCGCGCTCGACCTCTTCACGGCTGCCGTCAACAGAGACGATCAGCAGCGCCCCTGCCTCGTCCGAGAGACCGAAAGCGAATTCGGATTCGATGGCCGTGATCGAGTTGCGATCCAGAACTTCGATAGCGACGGGCGTGACGCGCGCGCGCGTAAAGCGTGGGACGCAGGCGCAGGCTTCCGCCATCGTGCGAAACGTGGCGCGCACGGTGCGCGTCGCTTCGGGCAGAGGAAGTAGTTTCAGCGTCGCTTCCGTAATGATGCCGAGCATCCCTTCCGAGCCGCAGATCAACCCCGTCAGATCAAAGCCGACGACGTTCTTCGTAGTGCGACCTCCGGTCGTGATGATCTCGCCCGTCGGAGTGACGACTTCGAGGCCGAGCACGTAATGCTTGGTCACTCCGTACTTGGCAGAGCGCATGCCTCCGGCATTCTCGGCGATGTTGCCGCCGATGAAAGAGTTTTTGTAAGAGGCAGGGTCTGGCGGATAAAAAAGACCGTGTTCCTCTACAGCCTGTTGCAAAGCGTAAGTCGTCACGCCCGGCTCCGTCACGACATAGAGATCGTCCGCGTTGATCTCTTTGATACGGTTCATGCGATCCGTGCCGATGACTATGCCGCCCTCTACGGGCACAGCGCCGCCCGTGTAGCCGACGCCGCCGCCGCGCGCCGTCACAGGAAAGCGCTCTTCGTTGGCGAGCCGCAGAATCTGTGCGATCTCATCTGCCGTTTGAGGCAACACCACGGCTTCCGGCGGAAATTTATCTTTGACTGCATCCTGCGCGTAAGGCTCTACACGCTCTGCGTCGACGAGCACGAACTCCGTGCCGACGATCTCACATAGACGCGCAAGCACACGCTCACTCGAAGCCGCAGTGCGCGCTCTTCCCTTTCCGGTGCTGGTGTCGATTGAGCTACTCATGACAGATTCGAATTTAAGCTGCTGATACTTTAACGCGCACCTGCGCCGCCCGGCAATGCAGAAAAGCGGCGCGCGTGAGCATTTGAACTCACGCGCGCCGCTCTCAAGTCTTAATAAATTTTTAGCGACAGGACGGATGCTCGCAGCCGCAGCCGATCTCCGTCAGGTCTTTCGCATCATTGCAGTATTCACTGCAATACTTATCTTCTCCGGAGACCACGCAGCTACAGCTAGGGTGCGCGCACTTCTTCTGATTGCTTTCGTCTGCCATTTCAGTACCCTTCTTTCCTGAACGAACTGAAAATGTTAGGGGGCTTACACGTTCATAGTTAATGCTAGGCCGCACGCTCTGCGCCGTCAAGCCAAAGCGTAAGGATGAACTTGGCCGATGCGCGAAAGTCAGTCCAGCGCCGCTTTTAAAGCGCAATGGCGCTCACAAATTTTAAGGCGCAGCGGCGGTGACATTAATATTGATCTTGCGACGGCTCACCGGGACGGAGACGGTGCTGCCGAGCGGCACGCGATAGACTATGCCGTCTATACTGAGATTGACGAACTGAAGCATCGGCTGCGTCTGTGGCTGCTCTGTTCCGATGTTTGCTGCCGGTTGCATGGGCTCGCGCGTGGCGGGCGCAGGCTCGTTCGGCTTCGCCGTATCGCTCGTACGCGTCAACAGGTTCGTAGCGACGATGCGCCACGTCGAGGGCGAGCAACGCAGGCGCAGACCCGGCGTATCCGTCTCGGCCATTTCACGCGGCGCGAGCACGTCGAACTTGAACAGCCCTTCACCGCAACGCACGCCCTGCGCGTCGTAGAAGGTCACGCGCCCCGCGACGTATTCATAAAAAAACGGGCTGATGTTCTCGACTACTAAGCGTATGTTCGGGACGGGCGAATCTTCAGAGCCCTGAAGCGAAGTCGTGAGCAGGCGCGCACTGAGCGCATCGTGCCCCTGCGCATCAAGCGCGACTGGACGCGCTGTCAGCGCGACGGGCTGTTCAACGATTGGCCCACTCGCGGTTTGCTGTGCGGGCGCACCGGCGGCGCACGACAGCAGGATTAAGACGGCGCACACGGCGATTGATTTGACTCTCACACTTTGCCTCCTCTTCGACACGACTGCAATTTCCCGTTGGAGCGAGGGAGGATTGTAGGCCAGACGGCGCACACTATCAATAGACGAAACAATACAGCAGAATGGCAAAGCCCTCAGGCCATCACAGGCAGCAGCGCTCCACCTCGCGGCATGACGTAGCCATCCACGTTACTGTCCACTTGCGCGAGCGCATCCTGAATTGTGCGCGCAGGCATCATACGCATGCGACGGACATCAGCGTCGTCCAATGCGGAGACGAGAAAAACGCGAAACTGCTCGGCCTTTGTCAGCAGCGCCCAGGCGGTCTGCCCGTTGACTTCGTAACGCTCGCGCAGCCGCGCTTCCAGTGCGCGCGAGTTCTCTTCCTCGAACCATTTCAAAAAGTCTGCGCGCCCCAGGCCGTCCGCGCATTCGGCGACCAGAATAATCGTCCCGCCCTGTGTACAGGCTTGCGCGGCCATGTCCAAGGTCTTATGCGCCTGAATCAGATTGATGTCGTGTGGAAAACCTCCGCAACTGGCGATCATCAGCGGGCGCTTCTCGTCGATCTTTACCGTATGGTCGCGCTTGAAATCCTCGCAGGCCGTGGCGTGAGCCACGCGCCAGTCACCCGTATAAACCCGAACGGCCTGTCCGCGCTCGTTCGTCACAGTATTGACCAAAAACGAGGGCGCGACCTCCGCAGCGATGCGCTCGCACTCTTCGTGAACGATGTTGCCGTCGAGAAGCCCTGCGCCGACGCCTGCTCTGCGCCCGCCCTTCTCGAAATCGAGCGCGAGCATGTGAGTGGCTTCAATTGTTCTTACGGAAGCCAGGCCCGGACAGACGGATTTTCGCCCGCCTGTAAAACCGACGAAGTAATGAAAATTGATCGCGCCCGTCAGAATCACATGATCGTGTTCCTTCAGCGCGCGGTTAAGCTCTATGGGCGTGCCGCGCTCTGTCGTGCCAAAACTCATGAGCTGACTTTCATCGTCGGCCGCGTGATTGAGCGTCTTCAACCGCTGGACGATGAAGGGCGTCAACAGCTCGCGCTTTTCCTCGCGCGTGACAGCGCGGTGAATACCTGTGGCGAAGATGATACGTATATCGCGCGGCGTAACGCCCATCGCGATCAAACGGCGGACAAGCAGGTGTGTGATCTGCGCGCTGGCCGTAGCGCGCGTCGCATCCGAAACGACGATCAACACACTCTCATCAGGCGAGAGAATATCTTCTAGAGGTGGAGACGCAATGGGCTCATCAAATGCCGAGCCGATCTGTGCATCCGAGAGCGGGCGCTCATCCGTATCGCCCGCTTCGGGCACAAGCAGTCTGTAACGCGCTTCGTCAACGGAAAGAGAAAGCGAAGCGCGACCGTAGCCCAATTCGATATTCATCAAAGTTAAAATAAGGAGAGAAGCTAGACGCCGAAGCTTATCAAATGGCGTTCGATGGTGTTGAGCGTGGCGAAGTCCGTCCCGCCCGCCACGCGCGCATCCGCGAGCCAGCGCCGGAGTTTGCGCGCCTCCTCAAGCGTCTGGATACGACACGCGCCCGTCAGCGCCAGCGTCAACAAACTATCGGGCGCGCCATGCGTGACCAGCGCCGCCTGCAACGCCGCCTGTTCGCGCAAATCAAGCGTGAGCAAAAGACTGATCTCCATAAAAAAAGCAGATGCTGGATGTCGGATGTTAGATATTAGTCAAAAGCCGGAACCGAAATTCTCTCGGCTGACATCTAGCATCCAGCATCTGACATCTGCATTTTAATCTCGTACGGAGCGAAAGCAAGCCCTGCCCGCGTGGCAGAAATGAAACGTATCATCCTCGAAGTCCGAGGTCTCCATCTGGATCGTCAGATGATCGACGCCGAACCGATCATGTAGCTTCGAGCGCAACTGTTTTAATAGCTTTGCCTGCGAGGTCGTCTCGACGTAAATGACATGCGCGCTCAGGGCTTCACGTCCAGAGGTGATCGTCCAGATATGCAGGTCATGCACGTCCTGCACGCCTTCCGTTTGCAGTATCGTCTCTTCGACCGCAGCGATATTGATGTGCGCGGGCGTGCCTTCCAACAACACATTGGTCGATTCGCGTATCAGATTCCAGGAACTCCAAACAATCAGCAGCCCTATGAGAAAACTGAAGAACGGATCGGCACTGTACCATCCGTAGAGCGACATCAGGATGCCAGCGGCAATCGCGCCGACAGAGCCTAGCGCGTCGCCGATGATATGCAACCACGCGCCGCGCACGTTTAAATCTGTCTTATGATCGCCGTGCAGCAACCACGCGCACAAGAGATTGACCACCAGACCGCCGGCGGCAACCAGAGTCATCGTCGCGCTTTTCACAGCGGGAGGCGCGGCCAGTCGCCCGTAAGCTTCGTAAAAAATCAGGAGCGAAATGAGCACCAGCGCGACGCCGTTGACCAGGGCCGCGAGAATCTCCAAGCGGTAATAGCCGAACGTCTTACTTGAGGTCGCAGGGCGCGCGCTAAACCACATTGCGACGAGCGCCAGCGCGAGCGCCGCCACGTCCGTCAACATGTGACCGGCATCGGCCATCAGCGCCAGCGAGCCGGTCCACCAGCCGCCCAGCGCCTCCGCAAACATATAAACGGCCGTGAGCACGAGCACCAACCTGAGGCGACGACGGCTGCCGGAAGCGTGGTGGCCGTGCGTGTGCGCGCCGCCGTGGTCGTGATCGTGTTGATGCCTTTGCGGCGGCTCTTCTGTGATCGCCTGTGCCATAAAGATTATAAATGGTTGCGCGCCGTGCTGAAGGCTAACGGCAAAATGCCGTAGACGGCCCTTAGATTACAGGCGGTCTACGGCAACGGTCAACCGAACTACAAAAGCTGAAGGTAAGAGTTAAATGGTGGGCGCGCTGACAGCGAGATTAAATTCCCTGTACAGCTCGTTGAAATCGCGGAGGGCGCGCTCCAAAGCCTGCGGCATGATTTCGATGTCGGCTGGATTGACGACCATGTTGACGTTATTGACGAAGGCCGCGTGCGCATCCAGAGTGCGTACGGAAGCATTAAGGTGGACAAAAAAGAGGCGACGGCGCTCGGCGGGCCGCATGATGTTGACTTCACGAGTGACGAAGGCCGCGCCCTGCTCGACGGGATCAAAACCCGGATCAAGAATGACTACGTCCATGTGCTCTTCGCGCATGCGCTCGATGGCCTGCGACGTATCGTCCGCGACGAATACCTGATAGTTGTTGTCTGCAAGCTGCTGGGCCAACGCGTCGCGATGCGCAGGCGTCACGCAAACGAGAGCGCGGCGTCGCTCCCAACCAATGCGTGCCAGAGGAGTGACGTTGCGTCTCTCTTTTTCCATCCCGCCACTCTGGACAAGCGCCACCAGCACGCGCGCGAGGTCTTTGGTGTCAACCGCAGGCGGCTGAGCATACGCCTGCACATCGTCGGATTCGACGGGAGCGACAGGGTTAAAGGCAGGAGCAGGGTTGGGCTGTTTGTAGCGCGGATTTTCAAGCGACGGCGATTCGCCGACGCCGAGAGCGCCCTGCTGCTGCGGCTGCTCGCCGCCACCGGCGCTCGGCGGCTGCGCATTGATGACGTTCTGGCATTTCGGACACCGGATAGTAAACGCCCTTGACGGAAGCTTGGCGTCATCAAGTTGCAAACGCGTCGTACATTGAGAACAAACAACGATCATAATTTTTCTCGCAGCAAAAAAGTTAAGGAAGAAAGAACGAAAGGATGAAGGCGGAAGGATGAAGGATGAAAAGAAGCATTCCTTTTCTTGATTGCGTTTACTTCATCCCTCATCCCTCCGCCCTCATCCCTTTATTCAATCATGCTCAGCATCGAATCAGCGCTGGACAGAGCGCCGACGGGTGCGCTCTGATTTTCGGAGCGAATAAAGTCCTCTGACGAGGAGAGGCCCTTGAGCGCGAGCAGCAGGTTGTTCTGGTTCGTCGCAAACGCCAGACCGTCCTCCATCGACACGATCTTCTTCTCGATCATCTGACGGATTACCATGTCGAAATCCTGCATCCCTTCGAACTTGCCATCGCGCATCGCATCGAGCAGCGATTTGCCTTCGGACTCGCCCTCTTCTATGTACTCGCGCGTGCGCGGGGTTGATTTCAGCACCTCGACCGCAGCGATACGCCCGCGTCCGTCTGCGCGCGGAATAAGGCGCTGCGAAACGATGTAGCGAAAAGTCTGTGCGAGACGAGTACGGATGACGGGCTCTTCGTTCTTCGGATAGAGGCCGATGATGCGGTCAATCGATTTCGACGCGTCAATCGTGTGCAGCGTGGAGAGAACCAGATGTCCCGTCTCTGCGGCTTCGAGCGCGATCTCCGTGGTTTCGTAGTCGCGCATCTCGCCGACCAGAATGACCTTCGGAGCTTGACGCAGGGCCGCACGCAGGGCGGAAGAAAAGTCCTTCGTATCGGAGCCGACCTCGCGCTGGTTGATCGTCGAGCACTTGTGCGCGTGCAGAAATTCTATGGGGTCTTCGATGGTGACGACGTGGTAATACTTCGTCTCATTAATAATGTCTATGATCGCGGCGAGCGTGGAGCTTTTCCCCGAGCCTGTCGGGCCTGTCAGGAGGACTATGCCGTTGCGCAGCTCCGCAATCTCCGCCAGTTGTTGTGGCAGCCCGAGCCCTTTGAGCGTCGGGATTTCCGTCGGGATACCGCGCATGACGATGGAATAAGAGCCGCGCTGCTGAAAGATGTTAACGCGAAAGCGCGTGCGCGACGGCAGACTATAGCTTAAGTCGGCAGTGCCCGTGCGGGCCAGGCGCTCTGCGGCGTCACGGTTGCCCTCCATCAAAGTCATCGCGATCACTTCCGTCTGGAAGGGCGAGAGTTTATGAAGGCCCAAGGGAGAGACGGGCGTCAGCTTGCCGTTGATCTCGACCTGCGGGGACTGGCCCACGCTGAAATTCAGATCGCTGATTTTGTCAGAGACGAGCAACATGCGCTCGATGATGGGCGGCAGATCAAAAAAGCTCATGCCTGTTGGCTCTCCATTTCAGGGGAAGACATTAAAAGGGTTTTGCGCGGTGGGTGGACTTCCGTTTAGCGCCTGAGAACGGTTTTCAGAAGATTGAGCAGACCCCTAAAGGGGATCGCTCTAAAGACCACTGCATTTTCGCGTATAACGCGAATAAACGCAAGCCAAAACTGTTTTGCCAGCGATTTTTCTTGGGTTTTAGGCCGAAATGGCCTGGATAAGCTCCCGCGTGCGCTCTTTTATCTCTGCAGGTTGGGCCAACAGGGTGGCTATGCAGGCAACTGAGTCTGCCCCCGCTTCGAGCACCCTCGCGGCCCGCTCGCGTGTGATGCCGCCGATGGCGACCAGTGGGATCGCGCCAGTTGCGGCCCGCACGCGGCTCAATCCGTCCAGGCCGACGGCAGGGTCTGGGTTCTCTTTTGAAGAGGTGTTGAAGATGGGCCCGATGGCGATGTAATCGACGGGGAGGCTGGCCGCTTCGCGTGCCTGTTCGAGATTATGCGTGGAGAATCCGATGATCGCTTCCGTGCCCAAAAGCCTGCGCGCGGCTTCCGGCGCGAGGTCGTCCTGGCCAAGATGCACGCCATCGGCACGGAGCGCGAGCGCAATATCCACACGGTCATTAATAATAAGACGGATGCCGCGCGCGTGCGCCACGCGCAACGCTTCCTGCGCTTCAAGATAAAACTCGCGTGGCGAGAGATGCTTTTCGCGCAGTTGAATGAAGGTTGCTCCGCCCGCATCCAGGCGTTCAACCTGCTCCGCGTGCGAAAGCCCTGAGAGTCGCCTATCAGTGATCGGATAAAGCTTCGGCAAAGCGATCATAAAAGCAGCGCTAAGTGGCGAGTGACAGGTGACGAGCGTAAGACAATTTTTTTAGCTTGTCACTCGTCACTTACCACTCGCCACTGTCTTTAAGTGTTGATCGAAGAAGCGCAGGACGCGCTCGTACTCGTCCGTCCAGCTTTCGGCGCGTGTGAAGGCGTGGTTCTCCTTCGGGTAGAACATCACGTCGAAATAATCCGTCTTGCCCAGCTCGATCAGCTTCTGGACGAGTTGCACGCTATCCTGAAAATGCACGTTGTCGTCCACCATGCCGTGCAGAATAAGCAGCGGTCTGCGTAACTCCGCTGCATAAGTGATGGGCGAGCTGCGACGATAAGCTTCCACGTTTTTGTCCGGAAACCCTAGTCGTTCTGTCGTGTAGACGGGCGACGCAGCGTAATAGTTTTTCCAGTCGGCGACGGGCCTAAGCGCCGCTGCGCAGGCCACTCGATCAGGCGCACGCATGGCCGCCATCTCCGCCATAAAACCTCCGTAGCTGCCGCCGTACATGCCTACGCGATTGGGATCGACCCTGTAATTTTTGACGATGTAGTCAATGCCGTCTAAGTGATCCTGAAAGTCCAGGCCGCCGAGGAAATCGTAAACGTCCGTGCGCCAGTCGCGCCCGTAACCGGCAGAGCCCCTGTAATCCACGTCGAGCACGACGTAGCCGCGCCGTGTCAGGATGTGATTGAACATCTGCTCGCGGTAATAGTTGTTCCAGCCGTTGATCACATTTTGCAGATAGCCTGCGCCATGAACGAAGAGGACAGCCGGATATTTTCTGGATTTGTCGAAGCGCTCTGGCAGATAGAGGCGCGCGCGAACGGGCTTGCTGTCTTTGGCCTTGAACTCTATGAACTGCGGTCGCGCCCATTCGATCTCTCTGAAGCGGGCGGGCACAGTGTCTGTAAGGCGCACAGGGGCAGGCTTGCTTTCGCATCCAGTGCAGACGCGCAAGGCATAAAGATCATTAGGCACATTCCACTCCGAATGCTCATACAGAATCGTCTCTGTGTCCTTAGAGAGCTGCGGGTCTGTGTTCATGCCAGTGGTTGTCTGTAGGCGCGCGCCCTTGCCGTCCTTAATATTAAGGACGTAGAGATGGCGCTCGGCGGTCGAAGCTTCCGTCGAAGAATAGATAATGCGCTCGCCGTCCGAGTGCCACTTGGCCCAACTCACTTCCCAGGGGCCGCGCGTCAACTGGCGCAGCGCAGCGGAAGGCGCGCCCGTGGATGAAGCGCTATTATCTTTCACAGACTTGAGCGGTACTAGATAGAGATGATTATAGCCGTCGCGCTCCGAAGCGAAGAGCAGTTGATCGCCTTTTGGCGAAATCTCTACGAAGCGAGAGAGCTGCGCGACCCACTTCGGGTCTGATTCCTGATCGACCAGCGTCGTCGTGCCATCCACTGCCGAGGCGAGGAAAATCTGGCGACGTTTTGTGTCACGATCAATACGATCTATAACGAGCGCCGTGTCGTCCGGCGTCCAGTTGAGGCTGCGTATGTAAGAGACGCCGTCGGGCGCGGGTAATTTAAGGACGACGCGGCGCTCCTGTGTGCCGTCCGTGTTGCCAAGCTGTATGCGCTGCTCCGTCCAGCCGCGCCGCACAGTGGGCGCAGTCACAAACTCGCCAGTGTAGTCCGGCACGAAGAGGGCGCGCTGCTTAGAGCTATCGGAGATGATATAGGCCACGCGCGTTCCATCGTTCGAGACCTGCGCGCCGGAGATCGTCTGACCGCTGGGGACGGGCGCGCCGCCTGAAGCTTGCGGCGTGGTGTTGGTGTTGTTACTGCTGGCCTCGCGCGTCAGTTGAATGATGGCGGTCTGATCTATGTCTAAAACGAAAAGCTGTCCGGACGATTGATAAAGAATGCGACGCGAGTCTGCGAGCCAGCGCGCGCCGCTCTCAACGGAAGCGGTGCTTGTCAATCGGCGTGGTGTGGGCGTCTGGCCGTCGATGGAAGTGATATAGAGATCGCCGCCCTTAGAGAAGAGCAGGCGGCGGCTGTCAGGAGACCATTCCAAAGCGCTGACGCTCTGTTCGCGAGCCTGCTGTTGCGCGTCGCGCTGCATCAAGCGCTCTTCGCGCCGCTCGCCCGTGCGTGCTTCGTCGCGCGTCACAGCGCCGGCTTCCGCCTGCGTCTCCTGCGGCTTATCAACGGCACGCACCAGCAGTCGCGGACTCTCGCCGCCCGCCGAAGAGATCACATAGAGATCGCGCGGTTCTCTTCCCCCGGCGCTCCACACATATGCGACCAGACGACCGTCCGGCGAAATCTTTTCACCTTCGGGGCGCATGCCCGCAATCGAAGGCTCTGCCATGATGTCGCGCACGCTCAGGGTGGCGGGCGATTGAGCAAACGCGAAGGCGAATTGACTGACGAGAAGAATGG
Source organism: Pyrinomonadaceae bacterium (assembly GCA_035537255.1). Lineage (GTDB taxonomy): Bacteria > Acidobacteriota > Blastocatellia > Pyrinomonadales > Pyrinomonadaceae > DASQYE01. Next base: position 16,452 of record DATLMN010000350.1, read on the forward strand.
TGAGCGCAAAGCTCAGGGAGCGACGTAAAAAACGATGTGTCAACATAAGCTTTCTTTAAGTACTATATCTCCAAACCTATCTTATTCAGGCTCACTCGCAAATCCGGGAAGACAGTGATCGTGTGATTGTCCGGCACGTCTATCCAGTCTGCCGGATCATCCGTGAGCCGTTCGCTGGCGACGATCACGGCCTGCGCCTGTGCGTCTTCTGTGACCGTGTGCATATCACAGAGCCCGCTGGGCAAACACTCGAAGCGATGGCCGCGCGAATAGTGCAGCGATGCGCCCGCAATACCCTCGCCCGAAGCGTAACGAGAGACGACCGTTATCTTTCCGTCCGTGACGGCGAAATTATAGAATGAGTCCGTGGTCGCCCCGGCGGCGCTCGTCCAATCATTTAAGCGCGCGATGGTTTCCACTAGGGCGCGTCGCATCTCTTCGCCATCGACTTCGCCGAACGGGACGCGCAGATTGTTGAGAAAGAGCGCGAAGGCGTGCTCCGAATCGGTCGTCCCCTGAATCATGTTATAGAATTCATCCTTTAAGCTCTCGCGCAGACGCCGCTTGATCTGATGAAAGCCGGCCACCACTCCATTGTGCATCCACATGAAGCGGTCGTAAGCGAACGGATGCACGTTGGCCTCCGTGACGGCCATTCCGGGAGAAGCTGCGCGCACGTGCGCGAACAGAGACGTGGCCCTGGTTTTCGCCGCCAGGTTTTGCAAGTTATTGTTGGACCACGCGGGCGACACAGAGCGCTGGACGCACGGCGTCGGGTCAACGTCTTGCACATACCAGCCGACGCCGAAACCGTCGCCGTTCAAAGGCTCTGCCCTTTCGCGCGCCTGATAGCTCTGCATGATGAGCGAGTTGGAGGGGCGATACAAGAGGTCTGCCAGCAAAAGCGGCGCGCCCGTATAAGTCAGGAAACGGCACATAGTTTTTTTTGGGAGATTGAAATGAACGAACCCGAAGATGATACAACGGAACAGGACGCGCCGTCGCCCGCACGCAGCCGTGAGCAACCCCGTCATAGCTACTATTATGATGACGCGACGGGTTACGAGATTTACGATCCGGCCCGTGAAGATGAGGACGATGAAGAGACGTACGAGCCTGTTGATAACTCTGGCTCAAAGCATGACGAGCATGGTCACTGAGCTTTCTTCTGGACTTGAGATGCCTGCGTCTTGAAATCCTAGCCGTTGATAAAGCGCGACAGCCCTGTTCTGCCGATCCACAGAGAGGCTCATCGATTTGTAACCTGCGGCGCGCACACGCCCCATCAGCTCTTTTATCAAAGCTCCTCCGACACCCTGCCCGCGCATATCCGCGACGACAGCCACGGATAGCTCTGGAACTTCCGGCGCGACGAATCCAAAGCCCTCCCTTTCCGCAGAGAAACAACGCGCCCAGGCTGCTCCTATTCGCCGCCCGCCGCGATCCGTTGCGACGGCCGCCTGATCGCCCGCTCGCCCCCACCCGTCCAGATACTTGCGCACTTCGGGCAGCAGCAGCGCCTGCTCTTTTCCCAGAGCATGAACGCTCTCTGCAACGGCCGCTGCTTCAAAGAGCATCTCCCACAGAAACGGAAGATCATCCGCGCGTGCTAGCCTGATTTCAAATTCCCGCTGTTTGTCCGAATCCATTTGAAGCCGATCAATCACGCAAGGCATTGCTTACCGCTTCCAAAGGGAATCCGTATATTCGCTCGAACAACCTGCGCTTGAATTCCTGCGGCGGGAGATGCTGCGGCAGAGAGGCGATAACCAGCTCGTGCGCGGCATCGAACATGAGCGCTCCCATGACAAACCGTTCTTCGCCGGAGCGCGCCATTATCATCTCGCGCACCATCACTTTCACTTCGGGCGAAGTATCATTCATCCCTGCACTCCTGCCATAAATCATATAAACCTAATTCACGCGTCCTCTACTTCATAACGCGCGGCGGATTTAATCTTCGGCCCGGCGCAAAACGCCCTAAGCCTCCTTTTTCTTCGGTCGCTCGTTGGCGCGGAGCACGCGCTTGCGCAGGCGTATGGTTTGTGGGGTGACTTCGACCAGCTCATCGTCGCCGATGAATTCGAGCGCCTGTTCGAGCGAGAGGTCTTTGACGGGCACAAGGCGCATCGCTTCGTCTGCGCTCGCGGCGCGCATGTTCGTTAGCTTCTTCTCCTTGACCGCGTTGACATCCAGATCGACGGCGCGCGCATTCTCGCCGATAATCATGCCTTCGTAAACCTTCGCGCCCGGTCGCGCGAACATAGAGCCGCGCTCCTGCAAGTTAAAGAGCGCGTACGTGGTGGTCTCGCCCGCGCGATCCGCCACGAGCGAGCCCGTCGAGCGACCGCGTATCGCGCCCTGCCATTCGTCCCAGCGCAGGAAGAGCGTGTTCAGCAGACCTGTGCCTTTGGTCTCGGTCAGAAACTCGCTGCGAAAACCGATCAGGCCGCGCGAAGGCGTCTCGAACTCAAGGCGCACGCGACCCGTTCCGTGATTGACCATCTTCGTCATCTGTCCTTTGCGACGCCCCATCGCTTCCGTGACGACGCCTATGAACTCGTCCGGGCAATCGACGACGACCAGCTCTATGGGCTCTAAGGTCTTGCCCTCGCTCTTGCGCGTGATGACTTCGGGCTTTGAGACCTGTAGCTCGTAGCCCTCGCGCCGCATCATCTCGATCAGGATGGCTAGTTGTAGCTCGCCGCGTCCGGAGACCTTGAATTGATCGGGCGAACCTGTCTCTTCGACACGGATGGCGACGTTGCCGAGCGTCTCCTTATCAAGACGCTCCTTGATCTGGCGAGAGGTGACGAAGCGTCCTTCGCGTCCGGCGAACGGCGAGTTGTTGACGCCGAAGATCATGGAGATCGTCGGCTCGTCGACGGCGATGACGGGAAGCGGCTGCGGATTAAGAGCGGAGGTTACGGTCTCGCCGATCTCTATGTTCTCGATTCCGGCGAGCGCGACGATGTCGCCCGTGCGTGCGCGCTCGACGGATTCGCGCTTGAGCCCTTCGAAGACGTAAAGCTGCGAGATGCGAGTTTTCTCCACAGCGCCGTCGCGCCTGACGATGGCGACCGTGTCGCCCACGGCGATCTCACCGGAGAAGATGCGGCCGATGGCCAGGCGTCCGACGTAAGCATCGTAATCCAGATTGGCGACCAGAAGCTGTAGAGAATCGTCGCGCATGGCGACGGGCGCAGGTATGGTCTCGACGATCTGCTCGAAGAGCGGTCGCAATGAGCTGGACTCTTCCGCGAGGCTGCGCTTGGCTACGCCCTCGCGCGAGATGGCATAGAGGATCGGGAACTCTATCTGCTCGTCTGTCGCGTCCAGATCGAGGAACAGCTCATAAATCTCGTCCACGACTTCCGCTGGCCGCGCGTCCTGCCGGTCTATCTTGTTGACGACGGCGATGGTCGGCAGTCTTGCTTCGAGTGCTTTGCGAAGCACAAAGCGCGTCTGCGGCAGGCAGCCCTCGGCAGCATCCACCAGCAGCATCACGCCGTCTACCATCTTCAGGACGCGTTCGACCTCGCCGCCGAAATCCGCGTGTCCCGGCGTGTCCACGATGTTGATCTTCACGTCCCCGAAGCGCACGGCCGTATTCTTGGCCATGATCGTAATGCCGCGCTCGCGTTCCAAATCCATCGAGTCCATGACGCGATCTCTGACCTGCTCGTTGTCGCGAAACGTGCCGGACTGCCGGAGCATCGCATCGACTAAGGTCGTCTTGCCATGATCGACGTGGGCGATGATGGCGATGTTGCGTATCTCTTTTCTCTCTTTAGTCATATTTCCCCTGCACAGACATCAAAGGCGCATTATCACGCCCGATTTGCAAACGAACATCTTAACATGCGCATCGGGAAAACGACTAAGCAAAGGGATAAGGGCGGAGGGATGAGGGATGAATAAGAAAGCACTCAGCTTAAATCAGTATTCCTTTCATCCCTCATCCCTCCGCCCTTATCCCTGCTTTTCAAACGCTCCGGTTTGGCGCATGGCTTCACAGAGGACGATGGCGACGGAGGTCGCCAGATTGAGGCTGCGGACGTTTTTGTTGAGCAGAGGGATGGTCAGGCACCTGTCATGATTGGCGCGCAGCAACTCTTCGGGCAGGCCGCGCGTCTCGCGGCCAAAGACCAGGCAATCATCCTGTGCGAACTGCCAGTCGGTATAGGCTCGGTCGACCTTGGTTGTCAGATAGATGAAGCGGACGGCGTCGCCGAGCGCAGCCGTGAGCGCTGGCAAATCGCGGTGTCTGTGAAGAGAGACTTCCGGCCAGTAATCCAGACCTGCACGGCGCACGGCGCGATCATCCAGACGAAAGCCCGTCACCCCGACAATATGCAGAGGCACACGCATCGCCGCGCACAGGCGCGCGATGTTGCCAGTGTTCGGCGGAATCTCGGGCTCGACCAGTGCGACAGAGATCATAAGGATGATAAGAGGCGAGCCATGCCACGTTGATGACGAAGCATCAGCACGCGTGCGCGCGCAGAGTTGTGTTGAATCAAAAGTGAAGGAACGGCGCGCTTCGCTTGAAGCATTCGCCGTTCCTTAGTTAAAGGCCCGTTAGGCCGAAGGTGTTGTGTGCGCCGATGGAAGGTTGTAGTTGCTGTTCCTTCTACCGCTGAGTTGAAGTTATTTCTTCTTCGAGCCG
>DATLMN010000351.1:0-10353 GCA_035537255.1 Pyrinomonadaceae bacterium
GTGCGCAGGCGTTTGCCGAGCGGCGTGCCGCCGGGCTCGCGCGTCACGACCACTTCGAACCCGCCGAGGCGCAGCACGCTCGCGAGCATGCGCAGTTGAGTGGATTTCCCACTCCCGTCAATACCTTCGAAGGTGATAAAAGCGCCGGCCACGTGTCCTCAGCTTCGTTCTGGTTTTCAGTATCGTGGAGAGCCTGTCGGTCAAGAGCTAGGGAAATCCGTCGAGTCGGCGGGCGCTTCTGTGTTGGGAGCGCTCTGGGAGTGTGACCCCCGCAACTCGCCGCTTCCTCCGCCTCCGCGCCGCGCGTGAGTGATGGTCGAGATGGCGTGCTTGAAAATCAATTGATCCTGCGAGCCGGATTCCAACAGCACAGAGAACTTGTCAAAGCTCTTGATACGCCCCGTCAGCTTCGCGCCGTGCAGCAGGTAGATCGTGACCGTGCTTCGCTCGCGGCGTGCCGTATTCAAAAAGGCATCCTGAATATTCTGCGGTGTCGGCTTTGAATCCACCCTTGTCTCCGGTCGGGAAATAAATACAGAGTTACGGTGTTTCCAGATTACCTAAAACAGTGACAAGTGACAAGTGAGGAGTGACGAGCAGAAGCCAGTTCCGGATAAGAGCATGTAAATGGGCGTTTCTGATGGCGAATCGGCGTCAAAATAGGCTCTTATTCTTGCTCGTCACTTGTCACTCGGCACTCGTCACTGCTTTTAAGACACGCGCCTGGACTTGCGCGTCGTCGCCGAAGCCTTCGTACCACTCGACGCCGGGCTCGCGCCGAAACCATGTCAGTTGTCGCTTGGCATAATGGCGCACGTCCAGTTTGGTCTGTTCGATGGCGCTCTCCAAGTCTCTTTCGCCGCGCAGGTATTCGACGACGCGGCGATAACCGTGTGCGCCGAGCGCGTTGGAGTTCGCCGGAACACCGCTCTCTAAAAGCTCCTTCACTTCACGGACGAGCCCGGCGGCGAAATGCGCTTCGGTTCGTTCGTTGATGCGACGGTAAAGCTCTGCGCGCGGCGGCGCGAGCGCGAGCACGCGTATGCGCGCGGCGCTCTCGTGAGCAGGCGCGCGTTCCCTTAACTGTTTGGAGATGGGCTGCCCTGTTTGAAAACAGACTTCCAAGGCACGCTGCACGCGCGGCCAGTCACGCGCGAAAAGTTTCGCCGCCGCCTGCGGGTCGACGCGCCGCAAAAGTTTGTGCAGATGTTCTGCGCCGTGGCGTTCTCTGATCTCTGTGAGTCGTCGGCGCAGGCTCTCGTCTGTCGGCGGGCTGGGAAAAAAGGGCTGGCGCAGCGCGCGCAGATAAAAGCCTGTGCCTCCGACCAGCAGCGCCGTGCGCGAGCGCGCTTCGATCTCTTCAATCTTTAGGACGGCCAGCCGTGCCCATTCGCCCGCAGTATAGTTGATCTCCGGCGGCACGAAATCGATCAGGTGATGAAGGACGCCGCGCCGCTCTTCCAAGGGCACTTTGGCAGTCGCGATCTCGATCTCGCGATACACCTGCACGGAGTCGCAGTTGATGATCTCGCCGTTTGTAGCCAAGGCCAGCTCGATTCCCAGCGCGCTCTTGCCCGAAGCGGTTGGGCCAACGACGGCAATGACGGCAGGGCGCTTTTGTTGTTGAGAGAATGTCACACGCGGGAAGAGATTAAACGAATGACGGCCAGCAGCCAGATCAAAACGAGCAGCAGGAGTGCGCCCACGATTTGTGCGCGAGAAAAACGCATCATCAATCTACAACAGCAGCTTTGCGAGTTCTGTTTCGCTAGGGCGCACCAGCGCGCGCCCTTTCATCTCGAACACCGGCACGAGTCGTTGCCGGGTCAACCTGTGCATTGCCCTGAACGCCCCGAAATCGTTGGCGACATCGCGCTCAAAGTATTCTATGTGATGACGCTCAAGCCAGCGACGCGCGCTCGCGCACAACGGACAGGCTGGCACGACGTAGAGCGTGACACGCTCTTTACTCTCGGCAGCAGCATCGTTCGGTTCGGAGATCATGGCTCAATATAACCTCGTAACCTCTATCCCAGTGTAATAGGCTTTTAAAATCTTATCGAAGGGCAGACCCGCGCGGGCCAGCCCGTATGCTCCCACCTGGCACATCCCTACGCCGTGCCCCCAGCCTCTTCCTCGCATGTTAAAGCCGACGACTCGTCCAGTCTCGTCGTAGCGACGCTCGATGACGAAGAGTTGCTCGCGCAGGCCAAGGGCGGAGCGTATGCGCCCGCCCCGCAGGTGATTTGTGCCGTTCGTGCCGACGATCTCAAGGTCTGTGACGCGGCGCGACCACCCGCGCGCGGCGATACGCAAATCCGTCAACGTCCCTATCCCTCTGCTCCAACGCGCGAGCCGCGATTGTGCCTCTCCCGTGCTCAGCGCTACCGTCCAGTTTGTAAAGGGAGAGAAGCGGTCTGCCGCCGCGCCGTTCGGAGCGGGACGGACTTCCAGGTAATCAACCTGTCCGCTCTTGTTGAGATGAAAAGTGACTGGCTCGCCGCCGACCAGCGCGACCTGTCGCATCTGGTAAACCCCTTCACCGTAGGCGCGAAAAAGATAAGCATCATCGCTGACGCTGACGGGCTGATCGCGCCCTTTAGTCACGGAGCGCAGAACCAACGCATCGCCGATGGTCGGCTTCGTCGTTCCCTTTTGTAGTTGAAGAATACCGCGCGCTTCGAGCAGCCGCGCGATGGTGTGAAGAGCGCGCGCGCGCGTCATAGCTTCGCGCACATGAAGGCTTGCGTCAGCATAGAGCGCCAGATGACCGTCTCGCAGCAGCATTGCCACGTCCGCGCGATTTCGCGCAGGGATGTCGCCCAGCTCACGCGCAGGCAGCAGGTATTCCACATCCGCATCGTCCAGCAACGTGTCTGCATAGGCTGGCCCGTACACAGCGGACATCAGCGCCGTGCTAAATCCCGGCGGCTTCGTCGCATCATCAGAGGCCACCGTAGGCGCGCTCTGTCTGGAAAGACGCGCGGCCACCATCAGCCAGTTGCGGACTTCCGCCTGAGTAACCGCAGACGAAAGCCAAGCATCGTTCAAGCGTCCAGCCGAAGCTAGAGGGAAATCGTTAACGGACAAGACCGCCACGTCACGCGCGAGCGCACTGTTCTGCTCTTCACGAATATCCGCCAGCTCGCGCGAGCTTTTGACGGTAAAGGGCGCGAAGTGCGCGTGCCCTTCGATGGAGCATTCGCGCCCGCGCAGGTACGGCGTCGGCGTATTAAAAATATTCTCGACATTCTCTGTGCGACCGCCGCAGGTCGAAGTGTAGAGCGCGTTGATCGGCTCGCCCTTATAGGTGGCGATCATCCCGCGCGTCTCTTCCACCGCGCGCGTCGAGAGCGAATGCTCCGTCGAAAGTCCTCCGTACACCTGCGAGCGCGTCGTCGGCAACAGGTCGAAACCGTCGGAGGCGAACTGGTTGCGATTCTTAACGGCGTAGGTGCGCGCGGCGACGGCCTGCGCTTTGAGTGCTTCGAGCAGCCCGTAGCCGCCGGGCGAAAGCTCATTGGGCACAACGCCGCGCACGTAATCCTCAAGGCCTATGACGTTGACGACCGTCAGCGTGCCCGAAGGAGCAGTGAAAACTTCCAATCGCCCGCGATAAGGTTTTTCGTTAAAGCGCACGGGCGCGTTGCGCTCGTCCTCGGAAGCGAACGTGAGCGGCGCGCGTGAGCTAAGGATCAACGCACGGCCCGGCGCAGCATAGGCCGCAATCTCGCGCGTAGGAATACTCGCGCGTGACACAGGCCGCACAGTGCCGCCGCCGGACGAAGGACTCTGCGGCGTGTTGGTGCTCGCCCGGCCCGTCGATGTCGTAGAAGCTGATGAAGGGTTAGCGCTGCTTGCATCAACAATCGAAGCGTTGGCGAAGCCCGCTTCTTCGATGCGCGCCTGAAGCTCTTCCATTTCGGCGCGCGAGCCCTGCTTGCCGACGCGTATGCGCCAGGTGTTGGTCGCGACATCGAAGGCGATCTCGGACGCTTCGCCAGTCGCGCTCTGTATCTCGCGCGCGGCGCGCTCTGCGTCAACGCGCGTCGCCGCACCTTTGATCTCGACGCGAAAGATTGTGCCGGCGGAGGGCTGCGGCGGTGGCGCGAGCAGTCGCGGCTCTAGACGCACGCGCGAGACTGTGAGCGGCGTGCTTACGGTAGCACTCTCGTCCGTCACACTCACCAATCGCCCGCTCGTCGAAATGTTGACGGAGCGCTGGTCAGTCGCCAGACCGATACGCATCAAAGGCTCTGCGCTCAAACGAGTGACAGAGATTTGTGACGGCGCGGGCGCTGAAGGAGGAGAAGGCGTCGGCGCTGCTGTGTCCTGTGCGCGTCGCGGGCGCGTCTGCTGCGACGGCGTTTGAGCGAGCGTTGTTGTGCAGAGGAGAGCGCACGCGATCAGAAGAGAGATGAATTTTGAACGACGGAAAGGCTGCATCGGATAAATCAACAGTCGCGCTGTATGCGCGCAGGAGATCAAGACCCTCTGAGAGACGCGAATTATACTACTACATTTCCGCGCGGACGTGGCTTTTAATCATTCCGGAACTTTCAACGCACGGGAACGTGCAACTGCCGGGCTCTCTCGTCAAGCGCTTTTTGCTGCGAACAATCTGTAGGAGATTCAAGACATGCTAAGACTCAAACTGTTCAGCGCCGTCTCTTTTATTCTGCTTGCCTGTTGTTTCGTCTTCGCTAATGAGCGGGTCGCGTTGGCACAGGAGCAAGGCTCGACGACGGCGGGCACGATGCGCGAGGAAGTGAACTACGACGTTCAGTTGGATTTGATCGTTGCTTCAAACAATCCTTCTGAAAAGGGCGGCGTGCCGGAATCGCTCTCAGCAATTGTCAAACAACTCAGAGCATCATTGCCCTTTACGAACTATCGCCTGACGACGACCTTTATCAATCGCGTCAAGGACGGCGGCACTCTGGAGACGATGGGCGTCGGCAGCTCTCTGCTGGCAACCACCATCGGCCCCAGCACTCCGACCTTTTATAATTTCAATTTATCTCAAGTGAAGATGGAGAGGGATGCGCGCGGCCAACCGTTTATACGCATCCCGAAGTTCAGGTTCAATCTGCGAATGCCGATCATCACGGGTACGACGCTCGCCAGTGCGGGCAATGCAAGCTCGCCTGTCATCAACTACGAGGCGGTCGGCATCAGCACCGAAATGAGTATCCACGAAGGAGTGCCGACGCTTGTCGGGACGCTCACGACGAGCAGACCCGAAGAGCTGATGATCCTCTTAATCTCCATGAAGCAAAGCTCTCAAAGATAGATCGAGTTCAGCGGAAAGTATTTATGTGAGCCTTCAGCTCGCGTAACGTTCTTCGACGGTCGCGGCGAAGACGAACATGCCGATCAGTCCGATCACTGAGGCTGTGATAAAAGGGGTGGGCGGCGCGATCTTCCAGAGCAGTCCGCCGATGGCGGCGGCGGGCGTGATAGAGAGGCTGCGTATCAGGTAATAGAGACCGACCGTGCGCGCTCGCAGGTGCGGCTCGGCGAAATCCACGATCATGGCCTTGCGCGACGGCTCGCCTATCTCTCTTAAGCCGCCGATAACAAATGCCGGGATGAGCGTCATAAATCCTGTGGCGACGACGACCGCCGCCGGATAGAGAGCGAAACAGAGAAAGGTCATAATGACGAAGGGCTTGCGACCGATGCGGTCTGCGATTCTCGCCGCCGGAATATAGACCAGCACGGAGACCGTCATCTGTATGGCGACGAGTAGGCCGTACTGCCTGAGGCTGACGCCGATAATGTTTGTCGCATAGATGATGATAAAAAGCTCCGCCATCGCTTCGCACGTGCGAATGATGATGTCCGAGATCAGCAACCGCTTGAGCGCGACGTGAAAGGCTGCCCAGACGCCCGAGAGGCGCGCCGTCTCGCCTATGATGATCGGAATATTGATCGTCGAGAGAAACAGGAGCGTGATGGCACAGAGCACTAAGGTCATCGCGAGACCAAGCCGGACTCCGCCCAGTATGCCGTAGTTAAAGATCAAAGCGCCGCCGATGATCGGCGCAATCGTCATCGGCACGCGCTTTAAAATCGATTGCACGGTAAAGCCCATCGCGCGCCGCTCTTTGGGTAGCGAATCGCCTATGACGGCGAAGATCGCAGGGCTCGCCATTGAAGCCCAGGCCATCGAAAAAGCCAGGCCAAGAAAGACGACCGGCCAGGAGGGGCTCAAAAGGTAGATCAGATAACCCACGAAGGCGAGCGCGATAAAGATACGAAAAGCGCGGCGTCGACCGACGCGGTCGGCAATCCACCCGCCCGGATATTGATAGATGGCGTCGAAGAAATCCTTCGTCGTTCCGAACAGCCCGATGACGCCCGTGCCCGCACCGAGCGCTTCCAGATACTTCGGCAAAAACTTCTTCCACAACTCTTCGCCCAAGCCCAGAAGGAAAACCGCCGCCGACACGGCCGCGACGTTGCGCTCAAGACTCAGATAATCCGCCACGCGAGCGCGCCGCGTCTGAGTTTTTAGTTGAGCTACCTCTTGTTCTTCGTCAAGCATAAAGAGAGCGTCCCACCTTATCCGAAAAAGAGCGCGCGCGCGAGACCGACCAGACCTCCCATGATGACGACCCACAGCACATCCGTCTTAAAGCGGTAGAGCAGTGCGAAAGCCGCCAGACTCATCGCGGCGGCGAACCAGTCCGCTCCCCCTGCGAGCCCGCGCTGCCCGAAGATGACCGTCCAGCCGAAGACCAGTGCGAGGCTCAGGATCACGCCGACGACCGCCGCAGTGATTCCGGCCAGCGCGCCCGCCCAGATGCGATTGCCGCGCAGCACCTCGACATAAGGTGCGCCGATAAAGATAAAGATAAAGCACGGGAGAAAGGTCGTGTAGGTGGTGATAAGAGCGCCCGTGACTGCGCTCGACGCAGGGCTTAAGCCTTCCGGGTGATTCCATCCGGCCATAAAGCCGACGAACTGCAAGACCATAATCAGAGGGCCGGGAGTGGTCTCTGCCAGAGCGAGTCCGTCAACTGCCTGCGCGTGCGTAAGCCACCCGTAAGAGCCGACCGCAGCCTGCATCACATAAGCGAGCACAGCGTAAGCGCCGCCGAAGGTGACGAGCGCAGCCTTGGTAAAGAAACGATACTCCTGCGCGTGCAGGCTGGCAGGCCCACGCGCGGCGACGAGCGCACCGTACGGCAGCGCCCACAGCAGAAGTCCCGTCATGAGCGTCAGAACTGTTCTTCGGCGCGACGGCAGCGTGTGCGCTGGCGGCGGCGCATCATCATCTATCACTGTTGAAGATGATTTTATCCCGGCTGACTTGTTCGCACTCTCTTCCGCTCTCTTTGTTTCTCGTCTTTCGTTCTCGGACTTTTCAAATATCTCCGGGAAGAAACGCGTACCTGCCAGGCCCAACAGACCAGCCCCGAGCACGAGCAAAGGGAAGGGAACACGCGGAACAAAAGCTTCGAGCCCCGGATAGATAGCGATAAAAGCAGCGATGGCGATCAGTAGATGTGACAGGCGCTTGATGGCACGCGCGCCGATCTTCAGGACGGCTTCGATGACGATGGCGACCACGACGGGCTTAAACCCGTAGAGTAATCCGGCGACCACAGGGACATTACCGTAGGCCGCGTAGATGTAGGAGAGTAGAAGCAGAATGAAGACCGAAGGGATGACGAAGAGCGCGCCGGCAACGATACCGCCCCAGGTCCTATGCATCAGCCAGCCGATATAAATGGCGAGCTGCTGAGCCTCTGGCCCAGGCAACAGCATGCAAAAGTTGAGCGCGTGTAAAAATCTCTCTTCGCTGAGCCAGCGTCTTCTCTCAACCAGTTCGCGGTGCATGATACTGATCTGCCCGGCAGGGCCGCCGAAAGAGATAAAGCCCAGCTTCGCCCAGAAGCGAAATGCTTCGCCGAAGGAGACGCGCTCGTGACGAAGTGCAGTCTCTTCGCGCTCTACGTCCTGCTGTTTCCCCATCTAGCGCCCCGTTACCTGCGGATTCTTTCGAGCGCGGCTGCGGCCAGTGTGTGAAAGCGGCGGCGGACGCTATTGATATTGACGAAGGGAAGCGCGCGCGCGTGCGTGCGATTGGTGAGCAGGATAAAGATGCGCTCTTGCTGCGGGTCTATCCAGCAGCTTGTGCCCGTAAAACCAAGGTGGCCGAAGCTGTCCGGCGAAAGCGCTGGCCCGGCGGTCGAATCCTGAGTCGCGGCCAATTGCCATGCGACGGAGCGCGCTTCCTCTAACCCTTCCGTCATGTTCATGCGAAAGAGCGCGCACGTCTCAGGCTCAAGCCGCTCTGTGCTCTGCGGCAGAAACTGCCGCGCGATGCTGAACGTCTCTCGCGCGGTGGAAAAGAGCCCGGCATGACCGGCTGCGCCGCCCAGAAAATGCGCGTTGCCGTCGTGTACTTCGCCCCACAAGATATGCTCGCGCCAGTTGGCCCAATCTTTAACCTTCAAGCCCTGACACATCTCGCGCTCGAATGCATTGCCCAATTCGCACGCCGCCGTCTCCGTTCTGAAAGCCGCATCTGGATTAAAGAATGTCCGCTTGAGCTTGAGCGGCAGGAAGATTTCGTTGCGCGCAACTTCAGAGAGCGGAGCGCCCGCCAACCTTTCGATCAGAAGGCCGAGCGTGATAAATCCCAGATCGCTATACAGGACGCGCGTGCCCGGCGCGTAGACAAGCGGCTGCTCTGCAATCGCACGCAGCGCACCGGCGCGATTCTCTGCTTCGATGTAGAGCGGACGCCATGCCGGAAGCCCCGAAGTATGAGTCAGCAGTTGGCCCACTGTGAGCTTGCGTTTATCCTCGCGGGCAAATTCCGGCAGATACTTTGCGACTTCGTCGTCAAGAGCCAGCGCGCCTTGTTCTATTCGACGCGCGTAGAGCAGGCCCGTTACCAGCGGCTTCGTGAGAGATGCAAGATCGTAGACGGTATCAAACGTCGCGATTCTCTGTTCGGGCTCGCGCACGGCATGGCCCAGGGCATCTGAGAGGACGACCTTTCCACGCTCGGCGACCAGATAAACGGCGGAAGGGAAGCCGCCCGCAGCAATCCGCTCGGCGAGTAGTGATGAAATTTCTTCGGCGGGGCTGGACATGCAAAGAGAGTTTCCGGCTTGTTCCTTTTATTACCTGATCGCGCTCACATCGAGGCGCGCTGTGTGCTCGTGTATGCGTTCGAGGGCGCGCAGGGCAAGCGAGAGAGCCCTTCGCCCTTCGATGCCGGAGATGGGCGACGGCCCACCTCGCTCGATTGCCGCGAAAAAATCTTCGATCTCTGCGCGTAGCGGCTCGACATCTTCCGTTTCAAGGTACTGGACGTGGACGCCCGGCTTGGCCGTGGGAAGAGTCGGCGGCGCGAGACTGCTGATCGAGGCGTGGCGCGTCGCGTAATCCACTGCGACGTAATCGTGCGGCTGAAAGAAACGCATCTTGCGAATCTTCTCCGTGCCGACGCGCGAGGCTGTGATGTTGGCGACCGCACCCGATGCGAATTCCAGCCGCGCGTTGGCAGCATCCACGCGCTGCGTCAACACAGGAATACCGACGGCGCGCACGTCCGTTACTTCCACTTCTTCGCCGACCAGCCACTGCACAATATCCAGATCGTGAATCATCAGGTCCAGCACCACGTCTATGTCCAGCGAGCGGGCAGTGAATTCGCCGACGCGGTGAATCTCGAAATAGAGCGGATTGCGTACGTGCGGGCGCAGGGCGACGAGCGCGGGGTTGTAGCGTTCCAGGTGTCCGACTTGAAGAAGTGTGCCAGCGCGCTCGGCCGAAGCGATCATTCGATCAGCCTCTTCGAGCGAGCGCGAGATGGGCTTTTCGACGAGGACGTGAATGCCCGCTTCCAAAAGAGCACAGGCGATCAACGCGTGCGATTCTGTTGGCACGGCCAGAGAGACGGCGTCGCATCGCCCAGGGAGAGTGCGCCAATCGGTCGTCCAATCGGTCGCGCGCTCCGTGGCTATGGCGCGCGCAGTCTCTTCCGAGAGATCACAGACGGCGACGAATTGAGAGCGCCCCTCTGCGGCGAGCGCCGCATGAATACGCGCGTGCTGGCGACCCAGATGTCCGACGCCGACGACCGCTGTGCGTAGTGTCACGGTTTACAAGTTCCTGTTTTTAAGTTAGTAGTCAATAAACAGTTTTCAGTTTTTAGTTTTCAGTTATCAGCCGGAGATGGCGCACTTTAAGATTGGGCGCATTCGTCATCGAAATACTTTTATGCTAAAAACTGAAAACTAAAAACTAAAAACTGAAAACTCTTATTCGGGTGACTATACTTGCAACGTTCGACGCTTGCCAAGCGTGCCTGGCTTCTGTTCTTTCTCG
>DATLMN010000352.1:0-16589 GCA_035537255.1 Pyrinomonadaceae bacterium
GCCCTTTGAGGGCTCAGGCGAACGTGGGGGCTATGCTCTGCGGTGGTTACACCACCGGCTAATTTCCAGCATCCCTTCGGGATGTTTATATCTAGCAACTTGGGTTATTTAGCTTCCCATCACCGAAAAGATTTATGCGGCAGGCACAACCTTTCAATTGTGCCTGCCGCATTTTTATTTCCTACTCTATCTTTTTGGTCGTTGTGCTGCTCTCCTCTTCAACACTTTTGCGTAGGCATGGTGTTTTTGATTAAGGCGGCGGACGCGGGTGGATAGGTCGCCAGCGTCGTGCATGGGCCCACACCGTTGCCGTCATCCTGAATGGTGACGTTCGACATCATCCCCAAATCCTCGTGTATGAGGATGTGGCAGTGAATGACGTACTGGCCCGGATAGTTTAGAAAGCGCGTGCGAATCCTTAACTGACCGATAGGGCCGGGCGTTGGCGGGCCGGGCGGCGGCGGATACTGCGAAGGAATAGCGACAGTGTCCTGCCATATCCAGTTACATGGATTCGCCGGGTCGAGCGCAGGGACTCTGCGGTCAGCCGGGTCAACCTCGAAATCAATCGTGCGACCGGAGAGCGTGCCGTCCGGATTTTTTCCTCCGATCTGGAATGGATTGACGTGTATGTGGAACGGGTGCGGGATGTCGTTGCCGGCATTTTGCAGCAGCCATTGCTCAGCCGTATTCAACTTCGCCACAATGCCCAGATCGTCAGGGGCATAGAACTTGTCGTTGATCGAGAAGATTCCTCCTCCAGGCCCTCCCTTGTTCGAGGCCTTAAAGGTGACGACGCGCTCCTGTGGAACGGTGACATTGGCAATCCCCTGTAGATAATCCGGCCTCGTGCCGGGAATGACTGCGGGCAACTGCTCGACAATCTCACTCGCGCTCGCCGGATGGACTTCTATATAGGCGAGCACCTGCGTCGTCCTCATGGAGGGCGGAAGCGTCAACCCGACCTGCACCTTATCTGTGAGCGACGGATTGAGATTGTAAGTAAAGCCGTCTTTGGGAAAACCGTCCTTGACCAGCACGTACTTGCCTGGGCCGGTCGTGGCGGATACTGATGCGGGGATGTTGATAAGGAAGTCCGCGCGATTTCCAGAGGCGATCAGGTGTTGCCGCACGGGCTGCGGCGGAAAGCCGTAGAAGGAGATGCCGTCCACCGCGATCAGATTCATAATCGCGTTCTGTTTGACGAGCGCGGGTTTGACCAGACAGATAATCGCGCCGCCGCCTGTCGGGTCAGGCCCGCAATCAAAGATGTCCGTGTCGTTGATGACGGCTTGCGGATTGTTGCTCATCTTGATGAGGCGAAGCTTCATCAGCCCGCGCGGCGTGCCCGTCGCGTTGACGAAACGCCAGCGCTGCGTCTGCCCAGTCTTCATCTGAAGCGTCGGCCTGCACAGTCCGTTGATAAGAAAACCAGCGGAGAATTGTGTCGTGCTCTGTTCCGTGTAGACGGGCGGGATCGCGGGATTTTTCGTGCCGGTCGGCGTGAAAATCACTTCCTGCATGAGGAATACTTTGTCGCGATCATCCTGCACCAGCTCGTGTCCGACGGGCTCGCGTATGACGAGCGTTCCGGCCATGCCGCTCGAAACCTGATAACCCGTAGAGCCGTGCGTGTGCGCGTGATACCAGTACGTGCCCGGCTCATGAAAATCCGGCAGCACGATGCAATAGTTATTTCTTGCGCCCGGAGCGATGTCTGCTAAAACATCATCGGACGAGAAAGTGATCTTGCTGGAATCGAGCGGCCCGCAGTTATCGGGCGCGGGCACGCAACGAAGCTTTCCGTTCGTCATGATACTGGAAGGCGAGACCAGCAGGCCGTGCGTATGCAGGTTGGTATGCATAAAACATTCCGCAGGTGTCGGCTGTGTCCCGTCCATCTTCATCTGTCCGCAGTGATCGCCAGACCAGGGCGATATCTTGGGCAGACGGTTATTCATCACGATGCTCAAACGGCTGCCGGGATCGACGTACATCGTCGGGCCTGGAACAGCGCCGTTATAAATCGGTATCTGTCCATAGCTTGTTTCCCCGTCGCAGGTAAAGCGCCACGTGGTCATCTCTACGTTCAGCGTGAGATTGAGCACGCTTTGTCCATTGACTGTGCGAGCGAACGTTGCTTCGGGCTCCTGGAACGGCGGAGAGGCTGCCGAGGTGCTTTCGTTGAGGGCGCTCACCCTCGGTGCTTTTAAGAGTGTTCGGCGTCCGCCCTGACCGCCGCCGCCGCCGCGTCCTCTGCCTTGTCCTTGTCCACGACCGCCGCCCTGCCCGCTGCCCGGTCGCTGTCCCCGCGCAAGCTGCTCTGCGAGGATGACGGAAGCTGCCGCACCCGTTCCGAAGATCAGGAAACGGCGGCGGCTCAAATCCGTTTCTTTCTTTGCGCTTGAGTCTGTCCCTACATGTTCGTCCTCTTCCGCTGGCTCGATCCCCTGGGCCTGAGAGATTTCGGGTGTGTTCTTTCGTTTCATCACAGAGTCTCCTTTGAAAAATAGAACAACGCTCAGACTGGCCGTGAAAGCACTACGAATGGGAGCAACGAGTTGGTTAAAAGCTTTTAAGTCAGACCGAGTTCGGGCCTGTATTGAAGACAAGAGCTTAGTGGTTTCTAATTTCCAATATGAGTTGACGCGCCCTTGAAAAGTAAGAAGTGCATTTTCAGACCAGAGGTTAAAGGATCGGGGAGTGCTGAGGCTTCCCGTATCCTTGTTCGACCTGAGTGATGATGAATGTGAAGGAGCAATGCTGCTCTGCCAGCAGGGCTCGCAGGGCAGACGACAAAGCTGCGCGGTTGTCACGCGCTCTTCCTCGATTAAGAGTTAAGAATGAGAGAGACCCGTAAGTTTAAGCCCAGACCAATCGGGGCGAGCGCACCGTGTCGCATTTTAGAGGATTCAGTCCGCTCGCCGTTTTGGCTTCGCAAGAAATAGTTTTACAGACGATTGTGTACGCGCCCGATGTTTAGCTCGCGGGCGGCCCATGCTTCGCCAGCCGGAAAGCTTTGACCTTGTCACGCACACGCTGCTTGTGAAAAGCCTTGAGCCCTGTTCGCTGCTCGTCGTTGAGCACGCCGTGCGACGATTTCAGATGCCTGTAACGCATCTTGCGCATGTCGGCTTCCGCAGCGGCCAATGTGTCTATGGCCGCCATCACGTCCTGCTCTGAGGAATCATGATCTCGAACCAGCGCACGAAACCTGATCTTGGCTTTTTCCAGAGCAGCCCTAAGATCTACCTTCTCAAGCTCGAATTCCACCTGCATTTTGCTCAGGCGGTCTTCCTGATCTTCTGTCAGGTTATGCTCTTCGGCGTTGCGAAGCAGATGGCCTACTCCGCCGACCTGACGTAAAGACCCGCCGCGCGAAGCGCCCTGGCGATTGGGCCCACTGTGCCGAAAGTGCGACGGCTGCTGTTGCTGCTCGCCCCCCGTATCGTCCTGAGCAGCGGCTGTGGATTGTTGTCCCATCCCTCTTCTCATGCCGATTCTCCTTCCTCTTGTGTCTCGCAGTTGAGTGACGTTATTGTGGACTAACGCTATCAATCAGTCAATAGTAGTCCTCATTGTTTACTTCGCGCTTTGTTGCTAGTATCTGCGCTACTTCAGGATGGAGGTGTTCGTATGAAATATCTCTGCTGGTCTCTTGCTCTCTTCTCCGGTCTCCTGTCATGTGCGATTCTTTTTTCATCTCACAACTCGACCGCCGCGCTCGCTCAGAAGTTCGAGCCCGGTTGTGCCGCTCTTCCGTTTGAAAAAATCAAGCTCGCGCATCCGATTGACCAGAGTTGTCCGGCGGGCGGAAGCGATGCAGGGCCGGATGGCAACGCGCCGCATCGTTTGCAGAACGAGGCCAAAAA
This sequence comes from Pyrinomonadaceae bacterium, assembly GCA_035537255.1. GTDB lineage: Bacteria > Acidobacteriota > Blastocatellia > Pyrinomonadales > Pyrinomonadaceae > DASQYE01. Next base: position 3,873 of record DATLMN010000352.1, read on the forward strand.
CAATTTCTGCGCCACGGGGTCACCGCAAGCCGTCACGCTGGATGCTTTTCAGCACTTGCAAACCATCGTCAATAACATGAAAGACCTGAAGTGGGGCGAAGCCGTGAGCCTTCCGCCCGATAGATCAGTCCTGCGCGGCCTGAAGGTCATAGACAGTGGCCGCAGCCTCACCCTTGGCGAAGGCACCAAGGTCTCGTTCGTCGGTTTCGTGTTGGAAGCAGAGCATGACGATCTTGAAACGGGCGAGGACGTGAACTGTAACAAGCCCGGTAAGGAGAATAATGATATTCATATTTCGCTTCTTGACACGCCGCCGCCGTCAAAGTCACCCGTGCCGGATTCCATCCGTTGCCAGGCCATCACTGCCGAGATCAGCCCGCATTACAGGCCCGCCGTCTGGGACGGATTCGACTCCGCAAAGTCGCTGAAGGCGCTCAAAAATCGTCCCGTCCGAATCACCGGCACGCTGCTGTTCGACGCCGCGCATCGCCCCTGCGAGAACGGAACTCCTTCAGGAAAAAATCCCGTGCGCATCTCAGTCTGGGAGATTCATCCCGTTTACGCGATTGATGTGTGCAAGAACAATAAGCTTTCAAATTGCAGTATCAGCGACAACACGGCGTGGACGCCTTACGAGCAATTTGCAGCCACGATCAATCAATAGAATGAGTCGCAGCTTACGCAACATCTACTGCTCGTCTTAAACTCAAAAAAGCTTTAGCTCGTAACTAAAGCTTTTTTGACAGACCCGTTTGATACAATCTATAGTCAACGCGCGGCAGCAGCTTTCTTCGACTCGCAAGCAATGTTATTCAATCACAATCTGATCGAGCAGCTTCGGGAAAGACGCGAGGAGTTTATCTCTTTCGATCAGGTGCTGCGCCATGACTTGAGCAATTGCGCGGAGCACCTGTCGCGCATAGGTTTGCTCGACTCAGAGGAGATAGGTCTTCGCGCACGCGTCGCGCCCTCGCCCGGCGCTCTGCCTTCAAGAGAGCTGGACGATGCGCGCTCGCCCGTCCTCGCGTTCGGCAAAGAGTGGCATTCACACGAAGAGGCGCGCCGTTGGGCGCTCGATGTACTCTTCGACCGCGTGACGGGCGCTGCCGACGGCAGCCAGTACCTGCCCGGACGCGAGATCACGCTGCCCATCGCCGCCGTGCAGGTCGCCTTCTTCGAGAATCCTCATACCAGAGAGGGCAAGTACATCAAGGAAGCGCAAATCTCCCTGATTACTCCTGAGGAGATTATGCAGGGCGGGACGGATGTCGATTCTCTCGTTTCCCTGCGTCGCTTTACGGAAGAGACGAAAGCGCTACAGAATTTTCTCAAACGTCACGCGGGCTGGCGCGAGCGCGGCGCGCGTATGCCTGTAGGGCTTTTCGACGGGACGCTGCTGATCTCTTATGCGCGCCCGCGCAATCGTGTGCAGGACAGCTACGTCGAAACAGTGGTCGAGTTAATCGCGCTCTCACGCGAGACGGGAGTGCCGCTCGTTGGCTACATCGATTACAGCTTCGCGCGTGATCTGGTAAATCTCCTGGAAGTCGTAGGCGAATGGAAAAGCTCTTACGCGGTTTATGATACGCAAATCCTGCGCGCGAATTTTAAAGGCGGGCCGCTATTGAAAGCATGGGGCGATAGGACCAGCTTTTTTTACTGCGAGCGTGAAGGCTTGGGCGATAATTTTCTTGACGAGAACGGTGATCCGCTGGTCGGCTTCACTTACCTGCAAACGACGGGCGACGGAATGCCCGCACGGTTGGATATTCCCTCCTGGGTCTTTGAAGCGGGGCTGCTGGAAGAAGTGATCGACACCATCAGGGCTGAATGTGTGGTCGGCAACGGTTATCCTTACGCGCTTGAGACGGCGGACGCCGCAGCCGTCATCACCGCGCAGGATCGCGCACGCATACTACATGCCTTGCAGGAGTTCGCCGCGCGCGAGAAGTTGGACTTTCGCATCTCGCGCAAAGCGATGAGCAAGTCGCGAAGACGTTAGCCGTCAATCAATCCGAATATTTTAATTCAGTCAATCCGGATAATTTTTAATCAAGCCTTTTGAGAAACTCTAGCACTCGACGATTAAACTCTTCGGGCTGCTCCATGTTTGGCAGATGCGCAGTGCCTTTGATGACCACCTTCTGCGCGCCTGAAATCTTTTCTGCGAGCAGGTCTGCGGCGGCCTGTGTCCTCGGAGTATCCAGATCGCCGATGACGACCAGAGTGGGAACGCGAATCTCTTCGAGCCTGAAGGCTGCGGGCGATGCGAGCTGAAGTTCGTTGCCCAGCTCGGCTGGCGCTCTTAAGGCTATCAGATTCATTTCGCGCACGCGCTCGCGCACCCTTTGGTCAACCTGTTCGGGCGTGCGCTCTTGCCCGTCAACCCAGATTCGCAGCTCCAACTCGTTCACGCGGTCAAGATCACCAAGGCTCTCGGCCTCTTGCAGCTCCTCCAATTCCTTCGGTTGCTCGTCCGAAAACGCGAAGCCTCCCACTGCGGAAGCGACGAGGACGAGCGCCTTCACCATCGAAGGGTGTTCGAGCGTGAAGTCCAGCACAGTCTTTCCTCCCTGCGAGCATCCCACAAGTGTTGCTCGTTCCAGTTTGAGGAACTTCAACAGCTCATACAAATCTGCGTATTGCGAGAAATCTCCTGCGACCATCTCTGTCAGGCCAAACCCACGCCGGTCATATCGCACAACCATGTAGTGCTGCGCCAGCGCCTCGAACTGGTCATCCCACATGCGCCGGTCAGCAATGCCGGCGTGAACAAGTACGAGCGCGTCTCCCTCGCCCGCGATCTCATAATAGAATCGCGCGCCGTTTAGCTCAGCATAATCCGCACGCGCCCGTCCGTTTTCAGTCAAAGCGTATCCTCCAACGATTCAGCCATCTCAAAAGTAAAGGTATGGCGCAATTTGCCTCTGTGTCGCGCATCACTTCTTATACCATATCGTGCAGCATCGCCTACATCGTTTACGCCAGGGCCTCCGAAGCCATCCTGCGGTCTCGCCCGCGACATAGCCTAAATCGACAAATACTTTGTGTTATGGCTTTCAAGGAGACTGGCGACAGTCATGGCACGCCCATTGCTCAAGCCTTATGCGAACCGAGCCGCAAGCGCGTGATGATGGCAAGCAAAGGCAGGCGGCGGCCAGGCTCAAAAGCGGGGAAATTTAAGATGACGATCAAACCAAACGACAAGTCGGTGCAGCGCTCTTTCAGCTTAATTATTCTCATAGCACTTATAGCGCTCAGCGTCGTTCCGGCTTTTTCACAGACAAGACGCACAAGTCGTCGCGCTCCGCGCCTTGGCAGTAGACAGGTGCGCGCCGTGCGACAGCCCGCCGGGCCAATCTATCGTACGGTCAACGCCGGTCACAAGATTCGCGTGCGTATGAACGAACAGATTAGCTCCGAGACGGCGCGCGTCGGCGACCGCTTTACGACGACAGTGGTTGACCCCGTCTATGCAGGTGGTGTCGAAGTTATTCCGGCGGGCAGCATCATCGGCGCTCGCGTCACCTCTGTCACGCGCGCCGCGCGCAGAAGTAAGGCTGGCGTTCTGGGAGTGAGCTTTATCTCGGTGCAACTGCCGACAGGACTTTCGCGCGCCATCAACGGCTCGCTGACGGATATGTCGGCGGAGACTGTGAGCTACGATAACGAGGGCCAGGTGTCCGGCCGCTCTTCCAGGAATCGCAACATAGTCTTTATCGGCGGCGGCACAGCCACGGGCGCGCTGATCGGCGCAATCGCAGGCGGAGGCAAGGGCGCTGGCATAGGAGCAGGCGTCGGCGCAGCAGCCGGTGTTGCGGGCGCATACTTTTCCAAAGGCAAAGAGGCAGTAGTCAGACCCGGCACAGAGTTCGGAGTGATTCTTAATCAGAGTCTCTCGCTGCCTGCGGCAAATGTTCGAGGTAACTAAAGAGATCGGCTAACCCCTAAGTGGGGAAAGCCGGTACGACGGAAGCCCGCCCGGCGAAGGGGAGAGCGCTTGGCGGGCTTCCAACGAAATTCAGAATCGAGTTCGGTCGCCCCTGTTATTACGTAAGTAGGCGACCGACCAGAGAGGCCCGTTGCGAAGGGGAGAGCGCGACGGGTCTCTCTTTTTATGACTTTATGAAGCTAAAGAAGAAATTAACAGGAATGGGCAGGATAGACAGGATATAAAAACAGAACACATGGCGTTTAACTTATAAGCCTAAATTTGAAATCTCAACTCATCTTGATGAGCTTTGCTTTTATCCTGTCCATCCCTGTTTGAATCTGCTTTTGATCTCTTGCTGGTTTGTCTTCCGAGGACTCTTTAACTTTCTATATTAATAACTTCCCTCTTTGCCACTGCACCCGATTCTCGATCTCGCAGGCGACCTAACTCCGGATGGCGGTAGACGATGCGTCCGGCGACGATGGTCGCAACCGCCGCGCCGCGCATACTGTAGCCGTCGAAGGGAGTGTTGCGGCTCTTCGATTTCGAGCGCGTGACATCGAACGTCCATTGCAGCTCCGGGTCTAGAATCGTCACATCGCCCCAAGCTCCACGGCGTAGCGTGCCGCGATCCGTTAGATTGAAAATGCGCGCCGGATTGACAGAGCAGAGTTCGACCAGCCGCTCAAGACTGATCGTGCCCTCATGCACCAACCGGTCTAGGGCGAGGCCCACGGCCGTCTCAAGGCCCGTGATGCCAAACGGTGCTTGATCGTATTCGAGCGCCTTTTCGTCCGCGTGATGCGGAGCGTGATCGGTCGCGATGGCGTCAATCGTCCCGTCCCTTAATCCTTCAAGAAGGGCCGAGACGTGATCTCGACTGCGAAGCGGCGGACTCATCTTCGTGTTGGTGTCGTAGCCTTCGACCGATTCATCCGTTAAAGCCCAGTGATGCGGCGCGACCTCGCAGGTGACTTGCAGGCCGCGTTCTTTGGCGCGGCGCACTGCTTCGAGCGCGCCGCGCGTCGAGACGTGTGCGAGATGCACGCGCGCTCCCGTCAACTCTGCGAGCGTGCAATCGCGCGCGGCGTCCAACACTTCCGCCGCAGCAGGCATGCCTTGCAGGCCAAGCCTGAGAGACCAGCGCCCCTCGTGCATCGCGCCGCCCGCCGCGAGTGTGCGGTCTTCGCAATGATCGACGACTGTCAAATCAAAACCGCGCGCATACTCCATCGCGCGCCGCATCATCCCCGCCGAAGGCACGGGCCGCCCGTCATCCGAGACGGCGACGATGCCAGCCTGCTTCATCTCGCCCATCTCTGAAAGCTCCGCCCCGTTCGATCCCTTGGTGATCGAGCCGACGGGAAAGACATTCGCAAGGTGCGCGCGCTCACCCTGCTCTATGATAAAGCGCGTGACGGCGGGGCTATCGTTAACGGGGTCTGTGTTGGGCATGGCGCAGACGCTCGTCCAACCTCCGGCCACAGCCGCAGCAGCGCCGGTCGCTATGGTCTCTTTGTATTCATGTCCGGGCTCGCGCAGGTGAACGTGCAGGTCTATAAAGCCGGGCGCGACGATCAGGCCCGTGGCATCCAGAACCTCTGCGCCCTCGGGCACACCATCGCTTCTATCAAGAAGATCACTAACACGACCGTCTTCGATCAGCAGATTTTTTCCGCTGTTCTGTCCCTGCGAAGGGTCTATCAGATAACCGTTACTGATCAACAATCTCATGCGCTCTTTTTATCTTCCTGAACTCAAATTATTAAATTCGCACCTTCGGCTTTAGCGTCCATCGACAGCGGGCGGGCCTCCTACGAGCAGATACAGCACGGCCATGCGCACCGCCAGACCGTTGGTTACCTGATCGAGTATCAGTGAGCGCGCGCCGTCTGCGACATCCGAAGCTATCTCTATGCCGCGATTCATCGGCCCCGGATGCATGACGATGGCATCGGGCGCGGCTCCTTCAAGGCGTTTCAGATTAAGACCGTAATGGACAGCGTATTCGCGCATCGATGGAAAGAAAGCCGAAGTCTGACGCTCGCGCTGAATACGCAGGATCATCACCACATCCGCTCCATCCAGCGCGCCCTCTAATTTAGGCTCGACGATGATCCCCTCTTCGACCAGCTCTGCAAATTCTTCCGGGACGAGTGTGCCGGGGCCCGCGACCCGAACCGTCGCGCCGAGCTTCGTCAGCAGATGTATGTTCGAGCGCGCCACACGCGAATGAAGAATGTCGCCGATGATGGCGACGCGCAGGCCCTCTATGCTGCCCTTGTGATCGCGTATGGTCAAGGCGTCAAGGAGCGCCTGCGTAGGGTGTTCGTGTGCGCCGTCGCCCGCGTTGACGATGGCAGAGTGACAGATGCGCGCCAGTTGATGTGGCGCGCCCGCCGCCGAGTGACGTATGACGATCACATCGGGCGACATTGCTTCCAGATTGCGCGCAGTGTCCAGCAGCGTCTCTCCCTTGGTCACGCTGGACGTTGAGGCGCTGATATTGATGGCGTCGGCGCTTAAACGTTTGGCCGCGATCTCAAAAGAGGTGCGCGTGCGCGTAGAGGGCTCGAAAAAAAGATTGATGACGGTGCGCCCGCGAAGCGTCGGGACTTTCTTGATCTCGCGCCGCGAGATGTCGCGGAAGGATTCCGCAGTGTCCAGCAGGTGCGTAATCTGTTGTGCCGACAGCTCGCGTATGCCGAGCAGATGTTTTAGCGCAAACGCTTTCTCGGGCTTCGTGCTCATGCCGGATTCCTGTGTTGCTCTCTTCGGAGGCACTTCAGTCCATAAAAAAAGCGGCCATCTCTGGCCGCTCTCAAGAACTCTCTGTTGCCCCTCGCTCGACGATGGCGACGCCCTCTTCTTCATCAAAATCCGCGAGCATGACCTTGATGATCTCGCTCTTTTTCGTCGGCACGATCTTGCCGACAAAGTCCGCCTGAATGGGCAGCTCGCGATGCTCTTTGCCGCGATCAATCAGGACGGCAAGCTGCACGCGGCGCGGGCGTCCGAAATCTATCAATTGATCCAGCGCCGCGCGAATCGTGCGCCCTGTGTACAGCACATCGTCTATGAGCACGATGTTGCGATTCTCTATATCGCCGGGCAGCTCCGTGCGATTGACGACGGGGTTAGCGCCGACGGTCGAAAGGTCGTCGCGATAAAGCGTAATATCAACGATGCCGACGGGCGGGCGCTCGCCTTCAAGGTCTGCGATCTTATCGGCCATACGCTCCGCCAGCGGCACGCCGCGCCGCCGTATGCCGACCAGATAAAGATCGCCAGCCCCGTGATTCTCCTCGACGATCTCAGAGGCCAGCCTTGAGAGCGCGCGATTGATCCGCGCCCCGTCCATGATGCGTGCTTTCTCGACAAAATCCATTGGCTCTGGATACTAACAAGATCGCGAAGAAGTGACAAGCTTTTGAAAGCTTATTAAATGTATTCATTAGTGTATCGACTCGGCCAAATATCACAATATTCTGGCGTACGCAGGCGAGCACAGTTATAATAGCCATCCTTATTCTTATCGTTTCATATGCCTTTTGACATCTGATTGCCGCCACAATATTGAAAGGCCTCACAGTGGATAAAGACTCGGTAAAGGATTTTTTCATCAGCTACAATAAGGCAGATCGCCTTTGGGCTGAATGGATCGCATGGCAGCTGGAAGAGGACGGCTATACAACCGTCCTTCAAGCCTGGGATTTCCGGCCCGGTTCTAATTTCATATTAGAAATGAATAGGGCTGCGACCGAAGCTATACGTACAATCGCTGTTCTCTCGCCGGATTACCTTTCTGCTAGATATACACAACCGGAGTGGGCCGTGGCCTTAGCCAATGATCCGACCGGTGAGAATGGCACTCTGTTACCGGTTCGAGTGCGAGAATGTGATCTTCATGGCCTGTTGCCCCAGATCATCTATATAGACCTGGTAGGGCTTGAGGAATCAGTTGCGAAAAATGTGTTGCTCGCCCAAGTAAGTCGAGAACGTGCAAAGCCCGCTAACCAACCGGCCTTTCCAATTACTGCTTTACGTTCAGTGACGGAGCAGCCGCAGTTTCCTACAGTGACATATACAGGTGAAGCAGAAAGTCAGGAACTGTCGGCGAAAGCTCGGACGGATAACAAAGGGCCTGCCAGGTCGGCTTTACCGAAAGAGCCCAGCTTAGGGCCTTTGGTATTTAAATTATGTAATCGCGGCCAGCAAGTGAGCACGTTTGCTGACAATTTTATATCTAATCTGAAAAACAGGATGGGAGTTCCACAGTTCTACTTTGTTCACGGAGAGGAGCAGGAATGCCATGACAGCTTGATTGAGAGGCTGGCGCACACCGAGATACAGCGAGTTGCAGAGAAACAGTGGGGCGAGCAAAGGGCCGTCGTGATCTTGAAGAAACCTGTGTGGCCGCATGAGGGTGAGTGGCAGGAACGGCAACGTGAATTACAGCGTCTCCTTTTCTCCGAATTCGATCCCGCTTATATGGAAGATGATTTGTCTGCTAAAGCCCTGCACAAACTGACCTCGCAGCTACTGACCCCTTTAATTATCATCAGACATAATATTCATGTCTCCAATTGGAATATTCCGACAAAGGAACTCCTCGTATGGTATGTAAACTATTGGGCCGAAATTAAGAGCCAACGTTGCGAGCCGCAATTCATCATCTTCTTCAGCATTATCTATCCGAACATCCAAAGTCACAGTTGGTGGAAAGCGCTTTTACCATTTAGCAGATTCGATAAGGGTGATATTCAAAGAGAGCTTCAGGAAATCTGCGCGCGCCACAACGCCGGTTGCCCATGCATAATGCTCAAAGAGCTTAGCCCACCCAAGCAATACGATGTCGGAGACTGGTTCAAACGCCATAATATTTATGATGTCAAAACTCAAGGCGAGTTTCTGGACAGGCTATTCAAGACGAATCCTAAGAACATTAGTATGGCTGAGATTGAACACGAATTACGGAAGATTCATCAGAGCTTCGTTAAAGAGAGGGGCTACGCCTAATGAAAGAAATGGGGTTCAAGTTTTATATCGGCGATGGAAAGACCATCGGAGAAAGGGGCTTGAAGTTACCTCTTTTTCAGGATGTGTCTGAATTGGATGACCCCTCGGGCTACATCGCCAGCCAAGGATTGCGTGATGCCGTCAACGTCGCCCTCGTGCTGGGCCAACCGCTGCTGTTAACGGGAGAACCGGGAACCGGTAAAACCCAACTGGCCGGCAGCATTGCTTTTGAGCTTGAACTGGCAAAGCCTCTAATCTTCAACACCAAAACGACCGCGACGGCCAAAGACCTCTTCTATGCTTATGATGCTTTAGGCCACTTTCATGACGCGCAATTTCGTAAAGAAGAATTACCCATCGAAAACTATATCACCTACGAAGCTTTGGGTCTGGCAATACTGCTGGCGATGAGTCCGACAGCGTCCGGCCAGTACTTGCCTGAGCATCTGCGTGATAGCGGGCCGGTTCGTTCCGTAGTCCTGATTGATGAGATCGATAAGGCCCCGCGTGACCTGCCCAACGATATTCTCAATGAGATTGAGCACCTGTCCTTTACCGTCAAGGAAACGGGTCGCACGTTTACGGCGGATCAAGCCTATAGACCGATTCTTGTGTTGACTAGCAACTCGGAAAAGAATCTGCCCGACGCATTCTTACGCCGGTGCGTCTTTTACCATATCGATTTCCCGGACAGCCAGGCTTTGAAAAGCATTGTTCAGCGCCGCTTGAAATTAAGCGAGGGATTCACCCCACAGATGTTAGATCACGCCGTCCAACATTTTGAGAGCATTCGTCAATTAGCTCTTAAAAAGAAGCCCGCCACGGCTGAGCTTTTATCATGGATAAGGGTCTTGGAAAAGATGCGGATCGATGTCAACAATTTGAAACCGGGCGAGGCAGAGGCACTGGCTTTCACCTATTCCATCCTGGGTAAAAGTAAAGAAGACAAGGACACCATCCTCCAACATCTATATTAAGATGATTTAGGAAGCCTTATGCCTTCCCCTGATAGCAATATAGCTTTCGGCGAACTTCTGATACATCTACGCCAGCGGGGCTTTACTATCGGAGTGGGCCACTACCTGCGCTTACAGGAGTTGCTGAAAAAAACTGGGTCTGATTGCTCCCCTCAGGATTTGAAAACTCTTCTATGCCCGATATTCGCCACTAACGAAATCCAACAAGAGCAGTTCTATCGCGCATTCGATGAACATTACGGCCTGTTTCATCAAACACTTTCTAAAGAGGTTTCGGCTTCGAGCGCGCAGAGGGGCGAGTCTGCCTTTCACCGTCCGGAGGACTCATCTTATCGCCTTCACAAATGGCTCTATATTTTAGGCGCGGCAACTCTCCTGGTATTCACCTTTGATGTTTCCCTCTGGCTGCTCATCCTTACTGAAGGAAGGGCTCCGGCTGTATGGCAATCAAATGCTAACCAACAGGATTTGTCGGGTAGTAAGACACCTCAACCGACTTCTAACCAGGGGGCAGCTGAAGAACCGATACCTTCGCCAGCGATAAACACGGAACAGGAATTGAGCTTTTATCGCCGCTACAGAAGTGCTTTTCGCGTCATGGGAATAGCAGCGCCGCTAATCATCCTGTTATTCTACGAGTGGTATCGTTTCCGCAGGCGCAAAGTAATCTTACAAAAGCAGAAGGGGAAGAAACCCCCTTTCACTTGGCCCTTACGAGTAGAAGCCTCTGCTCCGAAACTTTTTGAATCCGATCATTTTTACGGTGCTGCCAGACTCATGCGCAGGCGGCAGGCTGACGAGTTTTATCAATTGGATATTGACGGCACAATCGCCGCCACCGTCGAGTCGCTGGGCTATCCCAGCTTTCGCTATAAAGTCGCCAGTAAGCCGCCAGAGTATCTTTTCCTTATTGATCGTTCTTCATTTCGTGATCATCAGGCCCTGTTTTTTAATGAGCTAACGAAGTCGCTGGAAAGAGAAGGTGTTTTTGTGGCCCGCTATTTTTATGACGGCGATCCACGAATCTGCTGTCAGGATGGAGGGGAAGGTTGCGTCCATCTCGTTGACCTTCAAAACAAATTTGCCGGACACCGCTTACTGCTTATAGGAAACGGCGAGAAATTGATCGACCCCGTCACGGGCCGGGTACAGCCCTGGGCCAGAACCTTTTCAGCGTGGCAAAATCGTGCCGTTCTTACTCCTGAAGATGTCACCCGTTGGGGACTCAGTGAAAGCTCTTTAGCCGGTCAATTTGTCGTCCGCCCCGCCACTTCTCAGGGATTGCGAGCTTCGATTGAGAGCTTTGAGGCGACCTTGAGAAGCGGGCCTTACCGTAGGATAAAAGGTGTCGTCGAGCCTCCTCAATTCGAAGATCTCTCGATAACCGAGACAGTCGCTTCACTCCGAACTTATCTGGGCGAAGAAATTTTCCAGTGGGTGTGCGCCTGCGCCATTTACCCTGAGCTACAGTGGGACTTGACACTTTACCTGGGATCGTTGCCGTGCCTGGGACAAGGTTTAATACGAGAGGATAATTTATTAAAGTTGGTACGCCTGCCCTGGTTTCGCGCCGGCACTATGCCGGATGAGTTGCGATGGCATTTAATCCGCGAGCTTGATCGAGAAAAGGAGAGGGCCATACGAATAGCGCTGATCGAGTTGCTGGAGAAGAATCCACCTCCTAAGGAAACTTTCGCCGCGAACTCTTACGAATTGAATCTGGTAGTCCAGCGCTGGCTCTCTTTCCGTGATCGTCAAAGGCGTCGTGAGATGATTCAAGCGCTGAATGCCGGGCCGCGAAGCCAAATCCTTCAGGATTATACTGTGATGCGTTTTCTGGAATCGGCACCGGAATCTTCGCTCTCGATGATTTTGCCGCGTAAATTCAGAAAGGTGTTTTTTCAAAACGGTATCCCGGCATTCGGTGTTAAGACCGGCTTCAGAATCTTACTAACCCTCGCCGTTGCAGCCACTGCCTGGTTTGTGATGCGGCCCGGTCAGGGTCAATCAGATGCGAACCCGCTTCAGCAGAGGACGACCTCCAACACCTCAAGGACGACGAGCAATACGAACTCTGCCCTGACTGATTTGACTCTAGTCGTGCGCGACGATTTCTCTTCGGAGAAGTGGGCCTCCGATAATAACGAGAACAAGTACGAGGACGGCGAATATCACATGCATGCCAGTACGGGGAATTACATCGTCGTCCTCGGGCCGGATCTGAATGACTACTATACGAAGGACAGGACGATGCGCGTGAGGGCGCGCAGTGTTGACGGCACGGCTTCGAGTTACGGCTATGGCTTGGTCGTGCATGGCACGCTGAAGTCCGGCGAGAACCGCGCGGCCGTCGGCTACGCCTTTCTGGTCTACACTGGCAACGATCCGTCGTATGCCGTCTATCATCTGACTGGCGATCAGGATCGCACACTCGTCAAGTGGACAAACTCTTCGGTCGTCCTCAGCGGGACTAATACGAACCAGTTGGAGGTACGCATCAAGGGCGATCAAATCTCTTACTATGTCAACGGCCAGTACATGACGAGCATTACAGATTCGGCAGGGTACGGCGATGGCCGCGTCGGATTCTATACGAGCAACGACAACCCCGTGGCCTTCGACGATCTGGAGATTTACAAGTAGCCTCATTTCCTAACGGCAAGAACCGTTGGGGAGTGGTCGATCTGATCGGCAATGTCTGGGAATGGACTTCGTCTAAGGCTTCGATCTATCCGGGCGGGCGGTTGACCATACCGGATCAGGATAAGGATGCGTATGTGATGCGCG
>DATLMN010000353.1:0-19766 GCA_035537255.1 Pyrinomonadaceae bacterium
CGATGATGTCAGCACCGGCGCGCACATATTCTTCGTGAACCTCGCGCACCAGATCGGGGTTGGTCAGGTTCAGCTCATCATACGACCGATTGATATAAACGCCTTTGCTATAGAGCATCGTGCCCATCGCGCCGTCAAAAACGTGCACGCCATCGCTCTCAAGCAGGCTCTTAAAGTTGTCCATAAGAATAGTAGTCAGCAATCAGTAATCAGTTTTTCATCGCTTTTGTTTTAGCTGACAACTGACTACTGATTGCTGATGACTGTTTTCAAACAAAAATCCCGCGCCAAACAACGCGGGACTTCACTTGAGATGAAGTTTTTGGATTCGCCGAGCTGTTTAGCGGGTTATTTTACGTGGCCGCAAGTCGCCTTAACTCACCACGTTTTCCAAAGGTGCTTATACGCCGCTGTGTCCGGGGCTGTCAAGCGTTAAGCTGGGGACTCTCGGAAGCGTGCTGCGCTCAACGACGCTGGCAGCGCGGGCAGAAATAGGTGGAGCGACCGGCGTGAGAGAGCCGACGAATACGTGCGCCGCAACTCTGGCAAGGCTCGCCTTCGCGGTCATAGACTCGCCAGCGCCCATTGTATCCGCCGTCGTAGTAACTGCCGTCGATATTTTCGGGATTGATGTTGAGCGTCGAGCCGTGCGCGATTGATTCACGGAAGATGTCCAGGATAGCGCGGTGCAGGCGCGGCACTCGCCTCTTGGAAAATTCAGAGGCGGGACGAAAGGGATTGACGCGCGCCAGAAACATCGCTTCGGCGGCGTAGATGTTCCCCAGGCCCGTCACCCTCTTTTGATCCAACAGCGTTTCCTTCAAGGTACGACGCGAGCGGGAGAGGGCAGCATGTAAATAATCCGGCGTAAATGATTCCGAAAAGGGCTCTGGCGCGAGGAAACGCAACTCCTTCGTCTCGTCCAGAGTCGTGCGCTGCACGATCTTCATCATCCCGAAATGACGTTGATCGGAAAAGACCAGCCGATGCTCGTCATCCAGATAAAAGACAGCGTGCGAGAATTTTGGAAGCGTCGCATCCAACGGCAGATAAAGAAATCTCCCCGTCATGCGTAGATGGACGATCAGGACGCGGTCGTTGTCCAGCATCAATAGTAGATGCTTGCCACGACGACGAACGCTCTCTATGCGCGCACCTTTGAGCAGGCGCGCAAACTCGCGCGGCGGCGTGTCCGGCGCGAGGCGCGGGCGCAACAACTCTGCGGCGAGGATGCGCCTGGTGGCCGTTAGCTTATCGAGCGCGCGCGCAACCAGTTCGACTTCCGGCAACTCAGGCATGCAGTCTTACTTGATCGTCCTTTGCTTTTAAATACGACCGAGCAGCAACAGAATCAGCACGATCAAAAGAATCAGGCCGATACCTCCGCTCGGGTAATAACCCCAGCCGCGACTATGCGGCCAGGAGGGAATCGCACCCAGAAGCAGTATCACCAGAATAATAATCAGGATCAATCCCATCGCAAGCCTCCTTACATGACGAGAGACAAATGGCGTTGTCTCTCAAAGTGTTGTCAGCGCCAAAGACAGTGGGCAAATGCAGTAGGGGGATTCCGGAAAGAGGTTATGCTTTGGAGGAAGCAGAGTCAATCAAAATTTTAGTAAGCAGGTCAATTGCATTTGAGTGTAAAGGCAAGTCGGCAGTTCACCACAGAGACACAGAGGATACGGAGATGACACAGAGGCTTAAACCATTTTCTCTGTGCCTCCTCTGTGCTCTCTGTGTCTCTGTGGTGAAGCTTTGCCTGAAATATATTCAACCAGACGTATTAAGAGTTCAAAAAACTCTCGCCAGCCCTTCGCCTTCATCCAGCAGCGCGTTGGTTTTCTCTGTCGAGGTCGCTTCCGCGTAGATGCGCAGCACGGGCTCTGTGCCCGATTGGCGAAACAGGAGCCATGATTCGTCGTCGAACAGAAGTTTCGTTCCATCCAGCGTCTCGACACCGATGACCTTATATCCGGCGATGCTCGCGGGCGGGTTTGATGCGAGGCTTGCGACCAGCTCCATGCCGCGCCGGACTTCCGTGTGAAGATCGCGACGCCCGAAATAAAATTCGCCGAACTCCCTGTGCATCTCTTTAACAAGCTCTGACGGCGGCTTTCCAGAAGCGACCACGGCTTCGAGCAGGAGCAGGCAGTTCAGGATACCGTCGCGCTCAGGGATGTGTCCGCTCACGCCTATGCCGCCGGATTCTTCAGCGCCGATCAGAATCTTTTCGCGCAGCATCAGGTCTGCGATGTATTTGAAGCCGATGGGCGTCTCGTAAAGTTTCAGATTATGCGCGGCGGCGATTCTTTTGGTCAGGATAGATTGAGAAAAGGTGCGAACGACTCCTCCGGACATACGGCGAGTGCGCGCCAGATGAAGCAGCATCAGCGGCACGACCTCGTGCATCGTCATCGTTTGCCCAAGCTCGTTGACAGCGCCGAGCCTGTCCGCATCGCCGTCCGTTGCCAGACCTAAATAAGCGCGGCGCTTCAATACACTCTCGCGCAGTGGGCCAAGATTACGATCAATCGGCTCCGGATTGACGCCGCCAAAGAGCGGGTCACGCTCGGCGCGAATCGTCTCTGCTTTGATCCGCCCGTGCTGAAGAAAACTTTCGACCCAGCGCCCGCCAGAGCCATGCATCGGATCGACGACGACGCGCATGCGCGTCTTGCGTATGCCTTCCAGATCGACATAAGCAGCGATCTGCCGGCAATAGCTCTCGACTGAAGCATTCAAGCTCTCGCGCATGCTCTGATCGCTTAAGGCGTCTGCGTTGCGTCGCGGAGGCTCTCTGTCAACCAGCTTTTCAACCGCCGCCGTGATTTCAGGCGGCGCGCTTCCACCAAAAGCGGCTTTGATCTTAAAGCCGTTAAAGTCCGGCGGGTTGTGCGAGGCAGTGATGACCACGCCGCCCGCAGCCCTTTGCTCGCGCACGGCCCATGAGACTAGGGGCGTCGGGACTGCTTCGTCGAACAACGCGACGCGCAGGCCGTTGCCCGCCAGCACTTCTGCCGCGCGCCTGGCAAATTGTTCAGAGAGGAATCGTCTGTCGAAGCCGACCACAATTAGAGGTGCGGCTGACGCTTCGCCGGAGGATGAGCTGCCACTCTCGACCGCGCCCGGAACAACGTCCCGAAACATGCCTGAGCGTGCTTCGTCCTCGCTGATCTGCCCTACCTCTACGAGCTGTGGGATGAGAGTCTGTTCCTGTGAAGGTACGGTCTCTGCGGCGTGCTGTAGAACGTAAGAGCTGTAAGCCTGCGCGACGCGCTCAAGGTTGGCGAAGGTGAAGTCTTCGGCGATGACTGCGCGCCAGCCGTCCGTGCCGAATCGAATGGCTGCGCGCTCCCTCGCGCCGCTCAAAGCGACCTGCCTCCGATCTGCGTGTAATCCGTCAGCGAAGTCTTATCGCCGAGCACTGCGCCAGCGCCGACCACGGCCGAGCGCCCGACGTGACACCCGCGTCCAGTGATGGCGTTGACGACCTGCGCGCCCGTGCCTATGCGCGTGTGTGCCCAGATGACGGAGTTTTCGACGCGCGCCTTCTCTTCGACATAGCAACCCTGTCCGAGGACGGAATTGATGATCTGCGCGCCGGGCTTGATTGTGCAGTCGTCGCCGATCATAGAGATTTCGTCTATCTCCGCGATGGTCGCAGAATCGAAATTGCCGCGCCGCTCTTTGATATGAATACGCCCGACGCGACCGGCCAGCAGGTCTTGATGGGCTTGCAGGTAACGCGCGGGCGTGCCGATGTCCATCCAGTAAGTGCGTTGCGGAATATGCGCGTAGAAGGCCTCTTTGCGCGCGAGCAGGTTGGGAAAAAGACCGTACTCGAAGGAATGATTCTCGCCCGCCGGAATCAGGTCGAGGACATTTGGCTCAAGCACGTAAGTCCCCGCGTTGATCGTATTGACTGTGATCTCGTCAGCCTTTGGCTTTTCAAGAAAACGGCGTATGCGTCCATCGTCTTCCGTTTCAACCAGCCCGTAGGCCGAAGGATTTTCTACGGGTGAGAGGACAATCGTCGCCATCGCGCGGCGCTCCGTGTGCTCGCGTATCACGGCTTTCAGATCCAGGTCTGTCAGCACGTCGCCGTTAAAGACGACGGTCGGCTCTCTGATCAAGTCCTCGGCGAATTTGTATGCCCCGGCCGTACCCATGGGCTGCGGCTCGACAGTGTATTTGAGATTGACGCCGAACTCCGAGCCGTCGCCTAGCTGCTGCTCTATCTTCTGCGGCTGGTAAGAGAGCGAGAGAGTGATGTCCGTGATGCCGACGCGCCGCAAAATGTCTACCTGGTAGAGCAGGAAGGGACGGTTGCAGATGGGAACGACGGGCTTGGGCGTATAGACGGTCAGGGGGCGAAGGCGCGTCCCCATCCCACCGGCGAGAATTAGTGCTTGCATCTCTTTTTAAAACAAACAGGGAATGAAAAGTGACGAGGCGAACTTCTTTATCAATCGCTTCGATGAAATATGTAAAGCGTCGCAGAGTCTAACACTCGCACGCGCGCAAATTCAATCGCCTCTCATCAAAACGGTAGCGCGTCAGTTTGAATAATTGAATATGTATTGCACCAGAGACTCACCACAGAGACACAGAGGACACGGAGATGACACAGAGGCTTAAACCATTTTCTCTGTGCCTCCTCTGTGCTCTCTGTGCCTCTGTGGTGAATAGCAACCCTCATCAAACTCAATTTCAAATTGACCTACTACCATCAAAACCCTTTGCTTGACACGCCCACAAGCGAACGTATAATCGAATCGACAGAATATATTTAAAGGTAGTGAAGAGTGACGAGTGGCAAGGGACAAGTTAAAAATAATCCGTGCTCGCCACTTTGCGCTCGTCACTTGATACAGTTTTTCAAGGAGTGAACATGTCAGATAAAAGAGAAGCCGTCATTATCAGCGCCGTCAGAACGCCTACGGGCAAGTTTCAGGGCGCGTTGAAAGATTTCTCCGCGCCGGAACTGGGCGCGATGGTCGTGCGCGAGAGCATCGCACGCGCGGGCGTGAAGCCCGAAGAGGTCGACGAAGTAATCATGGGCAACGTGATTCAGGCGGGTGTGGGCCAGAACCCCGCGCGGCAGGCGGCGCTGCGCGGCGGCATACCGTTTGGCGTGTCCGCCGTGACGATCAATAAAGTCTGCGGCTCTGGTCTGAAAGCGGTGATGATGGCGGCGCAAGGGATTCAGCTTGGTGATGCGGAAGTGATCGTCGCGGGCGGCATGGAGTCTATGACGAACGCTCCGTACCTGCTCCCGAAAGCCAGACAGGGTTATCGCCTGGGCAACGCGGAGCTGGTGGACGCGATGATTCACGACGGGCTGTGGTGCGCCTTTGAGAATTATCACATGGGCAACACGGGCGAAGTAGTCGCGGAGCGTTATCACGTCACGCGCGCAGAGCAGGACGAGTATGCGCTGAACTCGCATCGCAAGGCGGCGGCGGCGATCAAGGCCGGAAAATTCAAGGACGAGATTCTGGCCGTAGAGATTCCGCAGAAGAAGGGCGAGCCTGTCATCTTCGACGTGGACGAAACGGTTCGCGAGGATACTTCGCTGGAAGTTCTGGGCAAGCTCAAGCCCGCGTTCAAAAAAGAGGGCGGCACAGTGACGGCCGGAAATGCGCCGGGCGTCAACGACGGCGCATCTGCGCTGGTCGTCACCTCGCTCGAACGAGCACGCGCGATGAATGTCGAGCCGATGGCGCGCATCGCCGCGCAGGCCACTTCCGGCATAGAGCCGGAGCTGGTGATGATGGCTCCCGTCGAAGCGATTCGCAAAGTTCTGAAGAAGGCCGGATGGTCGCTCGAAGAGGTTGACTTAATCGAATTGAACGAAGCTTTCTCTGTGCAGGCCGTGGCGATTATCAAGGAGCTTGGGCTTGACCCTAAGCGCGTCAACGTCAATGGCGGAGCGGTCGCGCTGGGCCACGCCATAGGCCAATCGGGCTCGCGCCTGTTGACGACGATGCTCTACGAGATGAAGCGTCGTGATGTCCACAGAGGTCTCGCCGCGCTCTGTCTAGGCGGCGGCAACGCCGTGGCGATGGCCGTCGAGCGATAATGTGAAAGTAGAGAAGTATTAAATAATGACGACCGAAGGACACAACAAGACGCTGGGCACCATGCATCTGGTCTACGGCGCGATGAATGGCCTGGTGATGCTGATGCTAGGCTTTATGTTTGCGGTCATGATTCCGGTGGATCGCTCAGGGCTGCCTATAAGCACCGGCATGCCGCTTCCAATCTACATCGCGTTGATGGTGATGATCACGATCTTCGGGCTGCTCTTCACGATACCGTCTTTGGCTGCCGGATATGCGCTCCTTAAACAAAAGTCCTGGGCGCGCATTGCCAGCCTCATCGCCGCCGTCATCGAGGGGATGAATTTTCCGTTCGGCATGGCGCTCTGCGTCTACACGTTCTGGTTTCTCTACGGCAAGGGCGCGCATCTTTACGACAATCGCTCGCTCGCCTCGCGTGATCGCTTCCACTTGCCGCATGGAGAACCCTCCACGTTCGAGTTTACCGCCGGTAGCTCAAGAGAGCGACGCGCTGAGCACGAATATGTGCCGCCGCCGCAGATGCCTAACTGGCGCGACTGAAGCTATCAGGAGAAACAAAAATTTTGAGCGAGATCATCGGAGTAGTCGGCGCAGGGACGATGGGCAATGGTATTGCTCAGGTGGCTGCGCGTGCGGGCTACGAGGTCGTGCTGCGCGACATCAATGAGGAGTTTTTAGAGCGCGGGATGAAGGCCGTTGAAAAAAGCCTTCAACGCGATGTTGACAAAGAGCGCTTAAATGAGGAAGAGAAGCGTTCCATCATCAGCCGCATACGCACTTCGACCGAGTGGGAATCCTTAAGGGACGCGAGCCTTGTGGTCGAGGCCGTGACGGAAGACCTGAAAGTCAAAACGGAAGTCTTTCGCACGCTAGACGAGTTGACGCAGCCGGAAGCCATCCTCGCCTCGAACACTTCCTCCATCTCGATCACAAAGCTTGGCGCGGCCACTCGCAGGCCGGACAAAGTCATAGGGATGCACTTTATGAACCCTGTGCCGGTGATGAAGCTAATCGAGATCATTCGCGGCATGGCGACCTCGGACGAAACGTTCGCGAAGGTGCGCGACATGTCTGAGAAGCTGGGTAAGACCGCGCTGGAATGCAACGACATGCCGGGTTTCGTCTCGAACAGAGTGTTGATGCCGATGATCAACGAAGCGATCTTCGCGCTGCATGAAGGAGTCGCGACGCGCGAGAGCATCGACGGCATCATGAAGCTCGGCATGAATCATCCTATGGGCCCACTGACGCTGGCGGACTTTATCGGTCTGGATGTCTGCCTGGCGATCCTCAATGTCTTACACGAGGGATTGGGTGATCCGAAGTACAGGGCCTGCCCGCTCCTGAAAAGATACGTCGATGCCGGATGGCTCGGGCGCAAAAGCGGTCGCGGTTTTTACGAATACTAAGCATTTTGGGTTTTAGATTTTGGATTTTGGATTGGCGAGCCGCGCAAGTGGAAACACCGCGTTCCAAAGTTCAAGATTCGGAAAGCGTTAATCTAAAATCCAAAATCTAAAACCCAAAATTTTATGAGCAGCGTCGCACATTACTGTCAGAAGTGCTTGGCGGCAAATCCGTTGGGGCAGGAATTGTGCGGGCGCTGCGGCACACGCCTGATGCTCGTGGTCGATTCGCCCGGCGCGCGCTTTGAGGGGCAGCAGACCTGGAGCAGCGCTTCATACGAAGAGCATCTGTTGGAGCGCGTCTCGGCGCTTGAGAATCGCCTAGCGCGCCTCACGGACAAGCTTGAGCAGGGGCTTGAGCTGCTTCTGCGTCAGGCTAAAAACTCTTATTTCGATCACGCGCTGATTGAAACCCTGATCGGGCTTCTGACCGAAGCGGGCACGATTGAAGCGCGGAAACTTGAAGACCTCTGGCGCGAACGTTGCCAGATGGACGCGAGCGCGCAGGACGAGAGAGAGCGCCGCGAAAAGGTGCGCGAAGAAATCCTCGCGCACTATCATGGCCCGGATTCAAAAATCTTTGAGCAGCACATCGCGAAAGCTATAAAGCTTCTCGAAGAGGATGAAAAGCTGAGCGCCGTCCGTCTGCTTGAGCGTGCTGCGGCGATTGCGCCCAACAATGCGCCGCTTCTTTATTTTATCGGCGAGCATTTTTTCAGCGCGGGCAAGATGGCCCTGGCGCGCGATTACCTCTCAAGAGCCTTCGAGGCTGCGCCCGGTAGTTATGCTGTCTGCCTTCTGCTCGGGCTGGCCTGCGGCGACGAGGGCGAGCTGGATCGCGCACGCGAGCTGCTGCGTGAAGCGGCGCGGCGCGACCAAACATCTTTCGCCGCACATTACGGATTGGGAAGATTGCTGGCGGCGGAGCAGCGTTGGAAGGATGCCTTGGCTGAATTCAAGCTGGCGCTGGCGGCCAACCCTTCGCCCGAAGCTCATTACGTGCTGGCCTGCGTCTATTATCAGTTGGGGCGCGACCGTATGGCCGTGCGCCACCTGCGTAAGGCCATAGAGATGGACGAGGAATATCCGGCTGCGCTTTACATGCTCGGACTCGTGTTCGCGCGCGCAGGTGAAACTGAGCAGGCGAGGGATGCTTTTAATGCCGCGCGCGCCGCCGGTGGTGATGATCCGCGTTACCGTGCGGCAGGTAAACAGTTATTGAGCGCTAAGAATGTGCCGCCGCTCTCGCCTTTGTTCAGCGCGTCGGGACAGGCTAAGAAGCGGCTGGTGACGGGCGGCGACCGTCGTCTGGCGAAAGTCGTCCACCGCGAGGCGCTGAATGCCGCGAGGGCCGCTGCAAGCCTTCGCTGATGCTCACTGCGGCGTTGACACTCTCCATTTGGCGGCTATAATAAGACCTTTTGCGCGCACGTGTGTGTTCGGCGCTGTTTTGATCCGGGGGTGGGCAATGCGAATTGAACTGGACAAGCTGGAAGGGAAGTCGAATGCCTTTGCCCACACGTATGAGCCCGGAGAGATTGTCTTAGACGAAGAGAATGCGCGCCTGGTGGAAGAGCCGCAGATCAACGGGCGCATCAATCGCGGCGGACAGGAAGTGCGCTTGCAGGGCACGATCACGGCGCGCGCCGAAGTCGATTGCGACCGTTGCCTGAAATCGATGGCCGTTCCCATCGAGACCGATTTTGATGTGACCTACATCCCGGCGGTCGATTATGAACGGATTGAGACAGCCGAGCTACAGGAAGAAGATTTGAGCCTCTCTGTCTTTGACGGCGAGGCGATTGATGTGGACGAGCTGGTTCGCGAGCAGGTGCTTCTGGCTCTGCCTCCGCGCATCCTCTGCGGAGAAGAATGCAAGGGCCTTTGCCCTGTGTGCGGCGCGGACAAAAACCAGCAGGAGTGCGCCTGCGAGCCCGCGCAGACAGACCCGCGCTGGGCAGGACTCGCACGATTGAAAGAGGAAACTAAAAACGGTCAATGACCGTGGCCTTATGATTCCAAGCCGCTGATGCTGTATGTACATCAAGATGGATTGAGCTTGAGTCCTTTAGTGCTTGACTTAAAGACACTCGTTTATTCGATAAAAATTTTATAGGGAGTAATACTAATGCCAAATCCGAAACGTCGTCACTCGAAGGCGCGCACGCGCAAGCGTCGCGCTCATGATGCGCTGCGTGCTCCGCAGACCAGTGTTTGTCCGAATTGCCAGGAGCCCAGGCTTCCGCATCGCGTGTGTCCCAAGTGCGGCCACTACAAAGGCCGCGAAGTTGTGCAGGTCGAACAGGAAAGTTAAGAGACACTTTCAGGCGCTCTCTCTCGCTCACTGTTTCAGCGCACTTTGATGAAGCAAGCTCATCAACTGACTGGCAAAGTCGTCGTTGACGCGATGGGCTCGGATCATGCTCCGCACGCGGAGATTGACGGCGCTTTGGCGGCGGCGCGCGATCTGGGCATCGGCGTCATACTGGTGGGCCAGGTTGAAAAGGTCGAGCCGGAGCTGCGGCGCTGCGGCTGGCGCGGCCAGGGTGATCGCGGCATAGAGTTCGTCGAAGCCGAAGAGGTCATCGGCATGGACGAGCCCGTCGCGACCTCTGTCCGGCGCAAGAAGAAGAGTTCTTTGCGAATCGGCTCGAAGCTGGTGACGGAAGGGCGCGCAGACGGTTTTATCTCTGCGGGCAATACCGGCGCGGCGATGGCGACGGCCAAGATGGTCATAGGCATGCTGCCGGGCGTTGACCGTCCCGCACTGGCGGCGATGATTCCGACACGCTCTGGCAAGCCGACGCTGCTGCTGGATGTCGGCGCGAACGCCGAATGCAAGGCGCATCACCTGGCGCAGTTCGCCGTCATGGGCGACGCTTATTCGCGCGCGGTGCTCGGCGTTAATCGTCCGACCGTCGGACTGATGAGCATCGGCGAGGAAGAGGCCAAGGGAAACGATCTGACGAAGGAAGCCTTTCCGCTGCTGCGCGATCTTTCGAGCCTGAATTTCGTCGGCAACGTAGAGGGGCGCGATGTCTTTACGGGCGCGGTCGACGTGATCGTCACCGACGGCTTTACAGGGAACGTGATGCTCAAGCTGTCGGAAGGGCTGACGGACGCGATGCTCTCTATGATCAAAAGAGAACTGACCGCATCGCTTCAAACCAAGGCGGGAGCGATGCTCGCCCGTCCCGCGTTTCGTAATATAAAGAAGCGGCTCGATTATTCTGAATATGGCGGAGCGCCTTTGCTCGGGGTACGACAGATCGTCCTGATCGGTCACGGAAGCTCGAATGCGCGCGCTATACGCAACGCGATTCGCAGCGCCAAAGAGTTTTCCGAGCACCGCGCGAGCGAGCGCATTGAACGCGGAATCGCACAGACACGAGCCGTTGAATACGCCGAATTGGTGAATAGTAAGTAGCAAAACTTAAATGGTGAACGGGCAAATGCTTTTGTCTTTTCACCATTTTCCGTTTACCATTCGCTATTCACGAGAGGAAACTGAATGGCAAATCCAAGAGCGATGATCCTGGGCACGGGGCATGCTTACCCGGAAGGCATTCTGACGAACGCCGATCTGGAGGAGATGGTCGAGACCTCGGACGAGTGGATCACCTCGCGCACAGGCATCAAGCAACGTCGCAAGGCTGGGCCTGGCGAATACACCTCTTTGTTCGCCGTGCGCGCCGCACGTCAGGCCATCGAGCGCGCGCGTCTTGATCCTTCGGAAATAGACATGCTGCTCTGCGCCACTGTGACGCCGGATCAACTGCTGCCTTCGACGGGCTGCCTGATTCAGGCAGAGCTGGGCGCGAACCGCGCCGCTGCCTTTGATCTGGCCGCAGCCTGTTCAGGTTTTCTCTACGGCCTGACGCTCGCCGAGTCGATGATTCGCACGGGGCAATCGCGCTATGTGCTGGTCATCGGCGCGGAGGTTTTGACGCAGTATGTCGATTACACGGATCGCTCGACGTGCGTCATCTTCGGCGACGGCGCGGGCGCTGCCGTTTTGGGCCCACACGATGGCGCGCCTGAGCGCGGAATACTGGCCGCGCGCATACGTTCCGACGGTCGCTTCGCAGAGCACCTGCATGCGCCGGGCGGCGGCACACGTCTTGGCACGACGGCCGAGACCATCGCTTCGGGCCAGCACTTTTACAAGATGAAGGGCAACGAGCTGTTCAAGGTCGCCGTGCGCTCGATGATAGATATTTCGCGCGAGGTGCTGGAAGAAGCTGGCGAGCGCCCCGAAGATGTCAAGCTGTTTATTCCACATCAGGCGAACCAGCGCATCACGGATGCTGTGGCGAGCAAGCTTGAAGTCGACGAATCGCGTATCTATTCAAACATCTCTATGCACGGCAATACCTCTTCGGCTTCGATTCCGATTGCTCTGGACGAATGCATCGAGGCCGGAAAGATCAAAGAGGGCGATCTTATCCTGATGGCCTCTTTTGGCGGCGGCGTCACCTGGGGCGGAGTCCTTGTACGCTGGTAAAGGAAGCAGTGCGCTGGTAATAATGCGAGTCTTACTTTTTATCCTTTTTATCGTCGCGTCTTTCGTGCTCCCTTTCTCTTCGGGAGGCGAAACAGTCGCGCAGCAGGACGGCCGCAGAAGTGATGATCCTTCGCTGTGGATTGAAGTCAGGGACGAGCGGGGCATGCCTTTGAAGGACGCATGTATTACCGTAGTTCCGAAAGAGGGAGAGATTCTGTTTCGAAAGGCCGACGGGCGAGGCCGCGTGCGTGTCAGACATCTGCCGCGCGGGCGTTATCGCGTCACAGCCAAGGTAGACGGCTACGCGGCACAGAAGAAGGAAGTGGAAGTGAGCGCCGCCGGTGAGGCTGAAACCGTCTCCTTCTCTTTAGAGCCGCGTAATTGATCTATGAGTCAACTGGCATACATCTTCCCGGGGCAGGCTTCACAGTATTCCGGAATGGGACGCGACCTGGCGGAAAATTCCGAGGCGGCGCGCAGGGTCTTTGAAGAAGCGGACGAGGCGCTCGGGTTCTCTATTTCGAAGGTGTGCTTCGAGGGAACTGCCGAAGAGCTGCAATTGACGGAGAATACTCAGCCGGCGATTCTGACGATCTCCGTCGCGGCGCTGCGAGCGATGGAAGCGGAGGGGTTTCCAAGACCGGCGTTCGTCGCGGGTCATAGTATGGGCGAGTATTCGGCGCTGGTCGCGTCGGGTGCGCTCACCCTAACGGATGCTGTGCAGACGGTTCGCGCGCGCGGGCGCTATATGCAGGAGGCTGCGCCCGTCGGCTCCGGCGCGATGGCGGCCATCATGGGTGCGGATTTGGATGTCGTGATGGCGGCATGCGGCGAGGCGCAGGCTGGCGAAGTTTGCATGCCCGCGAACATCAACGCGCCGGGGCAGATCGTCATCGCGGGCGACGCGGCGGCAGTTGATCGTGCCATTGATTTATTGAAAGAGCGCGGCGCAAAGCGTGCGATCAAGCTGAAGGTCAGCGCGCCGTTTCATTGCGCACTGATGATGCCCGCGCAGGAGCGCCTTGCCGAAGACCTGTCGAAGCTTTCATTTAATGATCTGGCCGTGCCGCTCGTCACGAACGTCGATGCGGGCGTGGTCGAAAGCGGCGCGGATGCGAGCGATGCGCTCGTCCGTCAGGTCTCGTCGCCGGTGCGTTGGCAGGAGTCTATGGAGTTTTTGATAAATGAGGGCGTAGAGACTTTTATAGAGGTCGGCCCAGGAAAAGTTTTGTCCGGTCTTCTCAGGCAGATCAAGCGCGAGGCGCGCAGTTTGAATGTCGAAGACCTTGCGAGCTTGAATCAGACGCGCGCAGCGCTGGCTGCCGCTTAAATTTTGCGTAAGCGTTTTTCATAATTCACAGAGGAGCAAAAAAGATGCCCGATCAAGAGATCGAGAATAAGGTGAAGCAGATCATCGTGGACGAACTTGGTGTGGACGAGAACGAGGTCACACCGAACGCGCGCTTTATTGATGATCTTGGTGCGGACTCGCTGGACACGGTCGAGCTGGTGATGCGTTTCGAGGAGGAGTTCGGCATCGAAATCCCGGACGAGGACGCAGAAAAAATCCAGAGCGTGCGCGACGCCTACACCTATATCGACCAGCATAAGCAGTCGTGACAAGTGGCGAGTGACAAGCTAAAGAATTTGTCCAAGCTCGTCATTATTCACTCGTGACTGGTCACTGTATTTGAAAGGAGTGTTCGTCTTGAATCGTCGCGTCGTGGTAACGGGCCTCGGCCTTATTACTCCTGTCGGAAATTCCGTCGAGGCCACTTGGTCGGCGCTGATGGCGGGCCGCAGCGGGGTGGACTTCATCAAGAAGTTCGATGTCGAAAAGTTTCCCGTGCGCTTTGCCGCCGAGGTCAAGGATTTCGACCCGCTCGATTACGTCGAGAAGAAAGAGGCGCGCAAGATGGGTGCCTTTATTCACTACGCCATCGCCGCCGCAGACGAGGCGATGAAAGACAGCGGGCTAGAGGTCACAGACGAAAACGCAGAGCAGGTCGGCACATACATCAGCAGCGGCATAGGCGATTTCTGGGCCATCGAGCGCGAGCACTCAAAGCTTTTAAACGATGGGCCGGGACGCGTCTCGCCCTTCTTTATTCCGTCGGCCATCGTCAATCTGGCGGCGGGACAGGTCTCCATACGACACGGCGCGAAGGGCCCGAACTCTGCGACCGCCACGGCCTGCGCCGCCGGAGCGCACGCCATCGGCGACAGTCTCAAGATCATCCAGCGCGGCGATGCCGATGTGATGATTTGCGGCGGCGCGGAATCGGCCATCACGCCTATGTCCGTCGCGGGCTTTGCGGCGATGCGCGCTCTCTCTACTCGCAACGACGATCCGCAGCACGCCTCGCGCCCCTTCGAGCGCGACCGCGAAGGCTTCGTCATCGGCGAAGGCGCTGGATTGATGGTCTTAGAAGAACTCGAATCGGCGCGTCGTCGCGGCGCGCGCATCTACGCAGAGCTTGTCGGTTACGGGATGACGGCGGACGCTTTCCACATCACTATGCCGGACGAGACGGGCTCGGGCGCGATTCGCGTCATGCAGAAGGCTCTGAAGGATGCTGGCGTAGAGCCGGAGGCCGTCGGCTACATCAACGCGCACGGCACATCGACGCCCTACAATGATAAGTTCGAGACGGCGGCGATCAAGAAGACCTTTGGCGAGCACGCCTATCAACTGGCCGTCAGTTCGACCAAGTCCATGACGGGCCACCTTTTGGGCGCGGCGGGCGGAATCGAAGGCGTCTTCTCCGTGCTGGCGATCACGCGCGGAATAATTCCGCCGACGATCAACTACGTCAACCCGGACCCGGACTGCGATCTGGATTACGTGCCGAACGAGCCGCGCGAGACGCGCATAGACTACGCGCTCTCAAACAGCTTCGGCTTCGGTGGCACAAACGCCGCGCTGCTTTTTAAGAGATACGAAGAATAATAGTTTTCAGTTTTCAGTTTTGAGTTTTCAGGCAAAGCTTCGGCCTTGGCTGAAAACTGAAAACTGAAAACTGAAAACTCAAAACTGATTATGAAAATCATCGTCTTAATGAAACAGGTCGCGAATAAGGACGCGATCCTGCGTATCAATAAGGATGCGAGTTGGATTGAAGAGGGCGATCTCTCCTACGAGGTCAACGAGTCGGACGGCTATGCGCTCGAAGAGGCTTTGCGCTTGAAGGAGAAGCACGGCGGTGGCGAAGTCATCATCTGCTCAATGGGCCCACAGCGCGTCAAGAGCGTCATCAAGGACGGACTTGCGCGCGGCGCTGATCGCGCCATACACGTCCTCGTTGAAAACACCAACAACCTTTCGCCATTCGCCATCGCGAGCTTGTTGGCAGAGGCAGTGCGTGCTGAACAGGCCGATCTGATTTTGACGGGCTTGCAATCGGACGATAACGGCTATGCGCAGACGGGCGTCATCATGGGAGAGCTGCTGGGCTTGCCGCACGCGACGATTGTCATCGAAGTTGACGCTTCGGGCGAGCAGTTGAGGGTCAAGCGCGAATTGGAGAATGGCTGGTATCAATGGTACTCGATGCCGCGCCCGGCTCTTTTGACCATTCAATCCGGCATCAGCCAGATTCGCTACGCAACGCTCAAGGGCATCATGGCAGCCAAGAAAAAAGAGATCAAAGAAGTCGCTCCGGCCTCTGAAGCCACGTCGCGCCCCTCACATCAACGCATCGAAAAGATTTATTTCCCGGAAAAAACAAAACAGACGCAGTTTCTGGGCAACGGTGACGCCAAAGCCGGCGCACTCGCGCTCGCCGAAAAGCTGCGCACTGAAGCAAGGGTGATTTAAGAGTAATCAGTAAACAGTTTTCAGTTTTTAGTTTTCAGTTCTAAGCAAAGACAATCTGCTTTTATCTGAAAACTAAAAACTGAAAACTGAAAACTTTTTAACTGGTGATTGAAATGAGTAACGGTATTCTGGTTTTCGCGGAGCATCGCGCGGGCGCTCTGAACAAAACTTCTTTCGAGGCCGTCGCGGCGGCTCAGCACTTGGGCACGGAGTTGCAGCAACCCGTGACGGCTGTGGTGCTAGGCTCTGGTGCGGAAGGATTGGCCCAGGAGGTCGCGGCCTACGAATTGAGCAAGGTCGTCTATGCGGATAATGAAAAGCTCGCTGAATATACGCCGGACGGCTACACGGACGGGATGGAGCGCGTCGTGCGACAGCTCGATCCGCAGTACGTCATTATGCCGCACACGTATCTGGTGCGAGACTTTGCGCCAAAGCTTGCCGCGCGCTTCGGCAAAGGATTAATCAGCGATTGCATACGCGCGCGCATCACGGAAGGCCGCGTGACGTTTTCGCGGCGCATGTTTCTGGGAAAGATCGACGCGGATATTGTCTCGGATGGCGAGCCGCCCACCTTCGCCACTTTCCAGTCCGGTGCGTATCGCTTCGAACAGGCACAGAAGGGAAGCGGCGCACAGGTCGAGACGATGGCGGTCGAAGTCGGAGAAGTCCGCATGAAGCCTGAGCCTGCCTTTCAGGAAGTCAAGCAGGCCGTCGATCTGACCAAGGCGGACGTGATCGTCGCCATCGGTCGTGGTATCAAGAGCAAAGAAAATATTGCGCTCGCCGAACGACTGGCGGAAGCATTGGGCGGAGACCTCGCAGCCTCGCGTCCGATCTGCGATGCCGAGTGGCTGCCGATTGATCGTCAGATAGGCTCTTCGGGCCAGACCGTTGCGCCCAAGCTCTACATCGCTCTCGGCATCTCCGGCGCGATTCAGCATCTCGTCGGCATGAAAAACTCCGGGACCATCGTCGCCGTCAACAAAGACCCTGAAGCACCCATCTTCGACATCGCTGATTACGGCATCGTCGGAGACCTCTTTGAAGTCCTGCCCGTGTTGACAGAAGAGATTAAGAAGTTAAAGGGATAAGATAGGAATAGCTATTAGTGTGAAGAAAGTTTAGTGAATTTACGATATTCATTTTTCTTTTGTAAAATCCTTCCATAAATATCTGCGTGTGTTTTCAAGCCCCTGCGTCAGGAGTTGTAAATTCTTCTCATAATTCTGTCTCTGTTCAGAGCACAATTTCGTGGTGTCCCTCGGTATGTAATCAGTTGAATAATTATTCCATTCATCCTGAGCGCATTTCATATAAGCGGTAAGAGAAGACTTTGTGTTGTTCCATGAGTCGACAACATCGGGCCTGCCTTCATGGTAATAGCTCAGGAGCGCGCCTAGATTATCTTGTCTGCTGCGCCATTCGTTAACGGCAACATTAAATCTATCTCTGATCGCAGTTTTTTGTTCTTCTGCCTCGGCCGGAAGCTTGCTATGCTCAAACTCCGGCCCTGTAATGGTGATTAACGCATAGGAGGCCGAGGCGGAATTGCCTAACAATTCATATACGCTTTTGATTGTTTCCTGACGGCGGTCTAAAAAATCCTTGTATGCCACAAGCGCTAATTCGCCTTGCGTTTTCTGAATCGCCTGAGCCGCTTCTCTATCTCTGAGATTAGTTTGGATGCGCCAATTAAGCAGCCCTCCCAATATGCCGCCGACCAGCACTGTAATCAATGCCGCTCCTCCCGCAGACTCTAACAAGCGAACAAACCAGCCTCCGTTTTTATCCCTACGCTCTTTTAGCTCTCTGATCTTCAGTATTTCAGAGATAAAAGCCTCTTGTTGGAGAAGCTTTTGTTGCTCTTCAGTCAGTGGTGGTGGCGAGTGATGAAGCATCTGAAGTTCCCGTTGACGGCTCTCCGAGCCATTGACAATAGATGTCTAAGGGCGCAGCTCGAAATCGAGGCGATTTGATTGAAGCGCTATGACTCTTACCGATTTAGACTGAGGCGTAAAGCCCTGTGCCGTAACCGTCACTCTATACATGCCGGGCGTGAGAGACCCTATAACGAAATTTCCCTGATCGTTTGTCTTACCGCTGACTGAGGAATCCGCCGCATTCGCCCCGGTTTTGATAACTTTTATATTGGCATTCGTCACAGGGCTTCCCCCACCAGTTTTGACAGAGCCTTGTATCGAGCCAATCATGGGCTTCTTGATTGGAACTCTTCCTTGTCCGATTGCGATTACAAATAAGGCAAGCGTGATTGCTAAAATTATGAGCACGCGGGGTGTTTGAGCAGAATAAAATCTTATGGTCATAAAATACTATTCCTTTCTTTTGGTAGGATTGTTTTGTCTAACGTAGAGGAGGCCATTGCCAGCAGATATTGAACCGAGCAAGTGGATTTACCCTATCCTCGTTGTTGAGAAAAGTCAATATCGAGAAAGAGTGGAAGTCCAACCAGTCTTATAACCTTTTCCAAGATTCTCGCTTACTCACTTCATGTCGCATGCTACTGCTGTGAACTCTTATCGAATAAAGTTTGCACGTCGCGCACGAGTTCTTCGGGTTTCCAATCGTTACCGCTGTACAGCTTGTAAAGGCGGCCATCGGGCGTGATGATGGCGGTCTTTAGCGAATGGACGATCTGGTCTGTCTCCTGCATATAGGTCAGGCCGAAGAACTGCGAGATTTCTTTGATCTGCTCTGGCTTGCCCGTAGCGAATTCCCAGTGCTTGAAGGTTTCCTTGTCGAAGTTTCCAGTGTGCGCCGCGCCGTAGCTGCGCAGCACCTTGGGCGTATCGTAAGCGGGATCAAAGCTGATGCTGAGCAGGTGAGTTTTCTCGTAGAGGGCCGCGTCCTTTTGAAGCTCTTTTTCGATGGCGGCGAAGTTGGTGCTCATCAGCGTGCAGTATTCCGGCTGCGGGCAGCGCGTATAGATAAAAGTCAAAAGCAACGCTTTGCCGCGATAGCCGTTTATGCGAATCGATTTCGCGTCCTGATTGACAAGCGAGAAATTCGGAACGGCGTCGCCGGGCTTCGGCTCGGATGTCGCGACTGAAGAGTTCGTGCCGGAAGCAGCCGGACTCGCGCGCGTAAAAGTGACATTTTCGAGCCATGATGAATCAGCATCCACGACCAATGTGGCCTGCAACTGATCGCCCGGAGCAAGCTCGCTTAGTATCTGCTCGTCCTTGAGCGTGTAGGGCATGATCATCGCTTCCATATAGCCAGGGATTTCTTCGTGATCCAAAGTAACCCTATGCTTAGCTTTATCAACCGCAACGACCTTGCCCTTTACTTCGTAGCGACGACCTGTCGCCGCCGCCGTCGCCTCCGGCTTCTTCTGACATGCTTGGCTTGTAAAGCAGAGGACGAGGAGCAGACTCAATAGCAGATAGCCCGTCAAAGAGTTTGTGGTCTTAGACTTCGATTTGAAAACAAAATTCATTGGAAGCTCGTGCTTTTTTTTATCTGAACAGCTCTTCACGTCTTACCGGCGTTCGAGCTTTTCGGAATAGAGCATTTTGTAGACGCGAAAGTTTGCCGTCACTTTATAGACGTAATCCTTGGCCTGTGTAAAACCTATGTCGAGCACGTAGCGATCAGGGTCTAGAGAGTGCGCACGTTGAATCCAGCGCTCGACGTTGTCTTCGCCTCCGTTGTAGGAAGCGGCGACGGCCTGTGGTTGATCCGGAAACATCTTGAAAAGATTTCCCATGTACTGCGAGCCGAAGAGGATCGCCGTCGGCGGATTGTAGAGATCATCCTGCGAAAAATCTTTTCGGCCAAGCTGGGCCGCGATTTCGTCTGCGGTCGAGGGAATAAATTGCATCAGCCCGCGCGCCGCCGAGATGGATTTCGCCTCGGGACGAAAGCGAGATTCCTGTCGCATGATGGAGAGAACAAAGCGCGGGTCGACTCCGCGCGGCGGCGCGGATTCC
>DATLMN010000354.1:0-15996 GCA_035537255.1 Pyrinomonadaceae bacterium
GCGACGACCGTTTTCTTATCCATGATGGTCAAGTCGCCGGTCTTCTCATCAAACGTCACCTGGTACGTGCCTTTCTTGACGACAGTTCCATTGATCGTGACATCCGTGAGGAAGGTTACTTTCCTAGATTTTCCGGCGGCCAGAGCCATAATGCTGCTCAGAGCCAGGACGACTAGAAGGACGGCGAAGCGGTTGATGAACTTTCTCATGACGGAACTCCTTATTCTTGTTTAGAAAATTTTTTGGGCTTGCGATCTCGGGCGCAGGCGCTCCTGACTTCTTCTTATTACGTTCCAGGGGAGACAGAGTTCCAAGAGTTTGACTGGTTGACGGCAGCTCACAGCAAAGTTTTTACAACTCACTGCAAGACGGACTCTCGTCGCTCTACAACTCTAGAACACCACCGATTCTGTTTTTGTGGCAAAAATATTTTATGAGGGCTTTGGAGAAGCAGGCGGCAGGAGTGTCTTCTGTTTGTGCTGATACGAATTTGTGTACACGACAGGCGCGCGATTTTCTCGAAAGAAGATGAAAGGGGCGAGAGCGCGTACGAATAATTGGATAAAAGCAGTCGGCGGCTTAAGAGGATTCCTGCGTCGCGGCCATCTCTTTCTTTTCTCTGGCGAGCCGAAGGGCCTGCTCTTCCGTGGTCTCTGCGATCTGGCTGAAGGCGACGGTTTCGAGAAATTGCTGCTCACGTTTCTGCGCGCGATCAATGGCGTGCAGCTCTGCCAGCGACTGGCGCGCGTTCTCGTGGGATTCCAAATAGGAGGCTAGCACTTCGTTCCAGCCGCGCTCGAAGGCCACCAGCGCGACGGCCTTGGAGAGCAGCGCATCACCTATGGCCGCCGCGCGATCCAGAAAGAGTTGCGCCTGTGCGGGCGTCTCTATGGTATCGGCCTTAAAGACGGCGTCACGGTAGGAAGCGCGCACAGCGGCCTTATCCGCTTCGTTGACGCCCGAGGCAAAGTTGAGGCCGAAGATACGACGCAGCACGCGCGTACGCGCATCGGTTTGCGTACGGGCATGAAAGCGCTTCTGCGTCTCGATCTGCTCGTTGGCCCAAGCGCGGATTTCCATGATCTGCTTGACCCTGTCTGTGTCCGTCAGTTCCGTGTTCTCCTGTATGGCGATGATGCGCTGCTCCGCCGCGCGGCGAATCTCAGAGGCCTTGCTTAAATGGTCTTTGCTCATCCCTTTCACCTCAAGAATTGGTGCGCGCGTGTCATCGAGGCTTAACAAACGGGAACTGTTTAAGTCACGCTCAAAGGCTATCCTATCATCGACTGCAAGCCCCGGCACAAACAGAGACCGCGCCCCTGATAGCCACCGCCTCGTCCGTTATGGTTAAATGTGCGCCGGAAATTTTTCGATGTCACTGTTGGTAGCGGCGCGCCTCACTGTGTTGTTCAGCGTTACCGCTCTGTTTAATGAGGAGTTTTTTTATGAGCGATTCTTTGCGCTATCCCGTTGGCCCATTCGATATAGCGAGTGAGCCGGGCGCTGTAGAGCGTCTTCGGTTGATAGATCAGATCGCGGAAACCCCTTCAAGGCTCAGGGCAGCCGTCAAGGGATTGTCCGATGAACAGCTAGACACGCCTTATCGTCCGGGCGGGTGGACAGTCCGGCAGGTCGTGCATCACGTGCCCGACAGCCATCTCAACAGTTACGTTCGTTTCAAGCTGGCGCTCACGGAAGAAGAGCCGACCATACGGCCTTATATGGAAGACCGCTGGGCGATGCTGGAGGATTCCAGAATCACACCGCTTGAGGTCTCGCTCTCATTGCTGGAAGCTTTGCACGAGCGCTGGGTTCTTCTTCTACGCTCGCTTTCAACGCAGGATTTCGAGCGCACCTTTCGTCATCCCGACTTGGGGCTGGTCTCTCTTAACAAAAACCTCGCCCTTTACGCCTGGCATGGCCGACACCACGTTGCGCACATCACCTCGCTCTCTGAACGCATGGGTTGGGTCTAAGACCCTAATTGTCTTGAGCATTCAAAGAGAGTTAAAAAAATCTTTCACGTTAATAGCGTCTGGCAATTCTTGCCCAGCTTCGCAGGCTTTTGTTATAGTCAGAGTAGAGAATAATCCGGTTTGTTCGGCTACGGGCGAAGCGTTGGCTTCGCTTCACTGAAGAGAGAGGAGCTTTCCATGCATCAAGAGAGTGAGCATCGGCATCAAGAGCGCGAGGGCTCGGATGCCGCCACACGCCTGACTTATCTGCTGATCGGCGGCAGCATCGGCGCGATTGTGGCGCTGCTGTTTGCGCCGAAATCCGGGCAGGAGCTGCGCGGTGACATCGCCGACGCGACGCGCAAAGGCATTGATCGGTCGCGCGAAACCGCCTCGCAAATCGGTTCTAAAGCGGGCGAGTATTACGAAGCGACCAGGGATAGAGCTTCGGAGTTGTACTCCGCTGCGTCAGACCGTGCGGGCAATATCGCTGAGAGCGCGCGTGATGTCGCGTCACGCAAAGGCGGGCAGCTCTCTGCCGCCATAGAGGCAGGCAAACAGGCTTATACGGAAGAGAAGCGTCGCACGGAAACGTCCACCATGCTCGAAGGTGGGCCAACATATTACGAGGGCGAAAGAAAGAGCTAAAGGTAGTTATGGTCGCGTTAGTTTTACAAATGAGCTGGAACGATCCGACCTTCTGGGTGTTGGTGATCGTCGCCGTCTCGTTCATCGTGATTGCCACGGCGATGGTCGCCATCGCCATGTTCGTTAATCGCGCCGTGCAGACCGTCAGTCGCCTGGAACAGCGCGTAGAGCCTTTGATGCAGAAGGTCGCGGCGCTGAGCGAACAGGGCAAGCAGATCGCCGAGCAGGGCAAAGAGATTGCCGAGCAGTTCAATACAATCTCAGGCCATCTCTCGACGGCGACAATGCACTTTTCGGAATCGGCGGCGCTAATTCGTGATGAAGTGCGCGAGCTGAAAGTGCTGGTCGGCGAGACCTCCGTGCAGGCGCGCGATAAGGTCGCGATGATCAGCCGCTCGATAGACACGACGCACCAGCAGGTGTTTTCGACCACCACCTTTATACGCAATAAGGTGATCGAACCGGCGCGCGAGCTGGCGGCGATTATGGCGGGCTTCCGTCGCGGGCTCGAAGTCCTGGTCGCGCCCGCACCGAAGCCCATTAATCAAACCTACGGTGAAGAGGAGATGTTCATCGGCTAAAGGCGCTTCAAGCGAAAAGCGCGCACCCAATTGCAGCGGCCCGAACCATCGCCTCAAAGGAGAGCATGGTTCGGGCCTTTTAGTGGAAAGGATGAAGGCGGAAGGATGAAAGGACTGCTGGATTCAAGTTGAATGCTTTCTTATTCATCCTTCCGCCTTCATCCTTTCGTTCACGCGCTCGCTTTGGCGCGCATCGGTTCTACTGCTAGTATTGTCGTTCTTAATGAGAGCGCGCCTCTTATGCTTGTTGCGGGAAACGCGCTCAGAGAAAGTGAATTGAAGATGGCTACAGAAACTCCGCTTGAACTGAAAAAGACTATCAACCTGCCGAAGACGGGCTTTGCGCAGAAGGCCAATCTGGCGCAGAGCGAGCCCGCGCGCCTGAAGAAGTGGGCCGAGATAAACCTCTACGAGTTGATCCGTCGCGCGCGCGCGGGTGCGCCCAGGTTTATTCTTCACGACGGCCCGCCCTACGCCAATGCGGACATTCATCTGGGCACGGCGCTCAACAAAATCGTCAAGGACTTTATCGTCAAATCGCGTACCATGCTGGGCCATGATGCGCCTTATGTGCCGGGCTACGATTGTCATGGGCTGCCGATAGAGTTACACGTCGAGAAAAAGCTCGGCGAGAAGAAGGCCAGTATGCCCGCGACGAGCATACGCCGCGCCTGCCGCGCGCACGCGGCGGAAGCCTTAAAGCGACAGACCAGAGATTTTCAGCGACTCGGCGTGCTCGGCGAGTGGGATAATCCTTACCTGACAATGTCTAATACTTACGAGGCAGAGACCGCGCGCCTCTTCGGTCGCTTTGTCGAGCGCGGTTATGTTTACAAGGGCGCGCGTCCCGTCTACTGGTGCATACACGATCAGACTGCGCTCGCCGAAGCGGAGGTCGAATATCATCAACACCGCAGCCCTTCGGTTTACGTCAAGTTTCCCCTCACTAGCGACCCTACTTTGATCGACGCGGCGCTCAGTGGGCGCAAGGTCTTTTTTCTCATCTGGACGACGACGCCCTGGACGCTTCCGGCCAATCTGGGAATAGCCGTTCATCCCGATTTCGAGTACGCGGCCATAGAGCACGGTGATGAAGTGTACGTCGTCGCCACGGAGCTGATCTCTTCCGTGGCGGCCAAGTGCGGTCTAGGCGAGACAGGTGAAGATAATGAAAGCCGCAGCGCTCCAAAAGTGCTGGCGCGTTTTCCCGGCTCGAAGCTTGATCGTTTAGAGTGTCGACATCCGTGGCTTGATCGTGTGTCGCTCGTGATGAATGGCGAGCACGTCACGCTCGGCGGCGAGGCGGATGCGGAAACAGAGCTTGATGTCAAAGAGGCGCGCGACCGCTCTGCCACCGGCAAGGCTGGCACTGGCCTTGTTCACACAGCGCCCGGTCACGGCCACGACGACTTTGTCATTGGCAAGCGTTATGGTCTGGAAATCTATTGTCCCGTCGACACGGCGGGCCGCTTCACAGGTGATGTCGAACACTTCGCGGGCCTCGGCGTCTTCGAGGCCAATCCGCGTATCGTAGAGTTTATGCGAGGGCGCGGCGTGCTGCTCTCAAGCGAGGAGTACGACCATCGTTATCCGCACTGCTGGCGCTGCAAAAACCCCGTCATCTTTCGCGCCACGCCGCAGTGGTTTATCTCGCTCGATGCAGGCTCTTCAGAACAGGAAGTGGAGAAGGACGAGGACGGTCGTCCCCTGTCGAATTACACGGACAACTTTACTGCGAGCGAGCTGAACGCACCCGAATCCCTGCGCGCGGGCGCGTTGCGCGAGATCGAGCGCGTGCGTTGGATTCCCGCTTGGGGCGAAGACAGGATGCGCAACATGTTAAAGGGTCGCCCCGATTGGTGCGTCTCGCGCCAGCGTGTGTGGGGCGTGCCGATCCCTGCCTTCTATTGCAAAGGCTGCCAGGCGGTGATCGCAGACCCCACTGTGATCAATCACGTCGCAGACATCTTCGAACGTGAGTCTTCCGACGCATGGTACACGCGCGAGGCTGCTGAGCTTCTTCCCGAAGGCTTCGTGTGCCCGAAGTGTAACGCTGCGGATTGGGACAAAGAGACTGACATCCTGGATGTTTGGTTCGATAGCGGCTCGTCCTCTGTCGCCGTGCTTGAACATCGCGCGAACCTTAGTTGGCCCGCAGATGTTTACATAGAGGGCGGCGACCAGTATCGCGGATGGTTCAATTCATCCTTGATGGTCGGTCTCGCGGCGCACGACGCTGCGCCCTTCCGCGAGGTGTTGACGCACGGCTGGGTCGTCGACGGTCAGGGCAAGGCGATGCACAAGTCCGCTGGCAATTCCGTCTCGCCCAACGAAGTGATCAAGGAATCTGGCGCGGAAATCCTGCGCCTGTGGTGTGCTTCCTCCGATTATCACGAGGACATGCGTGTCTCTGCGGAGATATTGCAGCGCGTCTCTGACGGCTATCGCAAGCTGCGCAACACCGCGCGCTTCGCTCTCGGCAATCTGGACGGCTTCGACCCCGCGCGCGATTCTGTGGCGGAAGAAGAGCTACTGGAAATAGATCGCTGGGCTTTGTCTGAGCTTGATGAAGTGATGGCGCGCGTCTATCAGGGTTATGAAGCTTACGAGTTTCACACCGTCTATCACGCGCTCTATAACTTTTCGACCGTGACACTCTCGGCGCGCTACTTCGACATCATCAAGGATCGTCTTTACACGGCCGCGCCGCGCAGCCACAAGCGCCGATCTGCGCAGACGGCTCTCTATCGTATCGCGGACAATCTGGCGCGTGCGCTCGCGCCCATACTCGTCTTTACCGCCGACGAGATATGGGAGAATCTGCCGCGCACCAATGATGAAGAGCGCCCCGCCTCTGTTCATATCGCGGAGCTTCCCGTCGCAAGCGGCGCGCGCAATGCCGAGATGGCCGTGCGATGGGAATGGCTGTTCGAGGTGCGTGACGTGGTGCTGCGCGCTCTGGAAGAAGCGCGCGTCGCCAAGATCATCGGCGCTTCGCTCGAAGCGCGCGTCGAGATTGCGGCATCCGGCGATGCCTATGAAGCACTGGAGCGCTACAGAGACGAGCTGCGCTACGTCTTCATCGTGTCGCAGGTTGAGATCAAGCGCGCCGACGACCTACACAGCCTTCAGTTTAGCGTCAAGGTCGCGCGCGCCGCAGGCGAGAAGTGCGAGCGCTGCTGGAACTATTCCACGCGCGTCGGCGAGTCCGATAGATACCCGACCGCGTGCGAGCGCTGTGTCGAAGCTCTCTCAGAGATTGAGCGGGAGGCCGTGGCGTGAACAGGGAGTTTGCGCTGTGGCGCGCGGCCTATCTGGTCGCATCACTCGGCATCTACATCACAGATCAGGCGACGAAGGCATGGGCCGTCGGCGCACTGCGCTTCGGCCAGACGAAAGTCGTTATCCCGGGCCTGTTCGCCTTTGAGTACGCTGAGAATCGCGGTATAGCCTTCGGCCAGTTGCAGGAGGGCGGCTCGTTTAGTCGGTGGTTCTTCGTCGTGTTGGCGGCTGTGGCTGCCGTCGCCGTGCTCTACTATTTCTGGCGCACGCCGCGCAGTGATGATCGCGTCCTTGGCGCATGTGCGCTGCTGCTGGCGGGCATTCTTGGCAATTTGACGGATCGCGTTCGTCTCGGCTACGTGATAGATTTTATTCTCTTGCACGCGGGCCAGTACCATTGGCCCACCTTCAACGTGGCGGACGCGAGCATCTGCGCGGGCGCGCTCCTGCTCATCCTTGATCTCTTCTTAGAGGGAAGACGAAAACCGGCCGTCAGTAATCAGCCATCAGTTGTCAGTCAAGAAACAAACGACTGAACTTCGATTAACTGAAAACTGATGAGTGACTACTGATAACTTTTTCTTTATGTACCCGGAACTTTTTCGGATCGGCGATTTCCCCGTTAATACTTACGGCGTGCTGCTGGCGCTCGCGTTCCTGAGCGCGCTGCTGATCGCGGCGAGGCTCGCGGCGCGCGACGGTTTGCCGCGCGAGCGTATTTATGATCTGGGTCTGTGGATGCTTCTCTCCGCGCTGCTCGGCTCGAAACTTCTGATGCTGTGGACTGAGCCGAGCTATCGTGATAACCCCTGGCATCTGGTCTCGCTCGATTTCCTGCGCTCCGGCGGAGTCTTTTACGGAGGCTTTATCGGCGCGTGTCTGACCGGATATTTTTTGATTCGCCGCTACGGGCTGCCCTGGTGGAAGACTGCGGATGCTTTCGCTCCGGGCATTGCATTAGGGCTCGGGCTTGGTCGGCAAGGGTGTTTCGCCGCCGGATGCTGCTGGGGCAAGCCGACCTCTCTGCCCTGGGGCGTGCGATTTACCGAGTTGGGCCACGAGATCACGGGCGTCCCCCTGGACGCGCACCTGCACCCGACGCAGCTTTATGAATCCTTCGCCGCTTTTGCAATCTTCTTTTTTCTGCTCTGGCTTCACAGGCGCAGGCGTTTCGATGGTCAAGTGATATTGCTGTTTAGTATTCTCTACGGCGTAGTTCGCTTCAGCGTCGAATTCCTGCGCGACGATCCGCGCGGCGACATCCTCGGACTGACTAGCCTGACGGGACTTTCGACTTCGCAGATGATCAGCCTCCTGATCGGTCTCGGCGCGCTCACTCTTTTCATCATGCGCTGGCGTCGCGCCGCAGTGACTTCAAGCCCGCAGAAAGTTTCTCCTTCGACCACAAAGGCAGCGCGCGTGTGAGCGAAAACGAGCTTGAGGAGCGGACTGACGATTCAGCGCAGGAAGCGCCCGTCAACACCTTTGTCATTTCCGCAGAGGATGCCGGCGCGCGCCTGGACGCGTACCTTGCGGCGCACGTCGCCGATTGGAGCCGCTCGCGTATCAAGCGATTGATCGAAGACAGCGATGTGCTTGTACAGGGACGCACCGCGAAGCCATCTTATAAGCTGCGCTCTAATGATGTGGTCGAAGTCGATCTGACCGCGCCGCCCGTCACAGAGTTTTTACCCGAAGACATTCCGCTTGAAATCGTCTACGAGGATGACGCTCTGGTCGTCGTCAACAAGCCCGCCGGACTCGTCGTTCATCCGGCGGCAGGAATACAAAACGGCACGCTGGCGAATGCGCTCGCGCATCATTTCAATCAGCTCTCAAAGGCGGCGGGCGCGGCGCGTCCGGGCATTGTGCATCGCCTTGACCGTGATACTTCGGGGCTGATCGTCGTCGCCAAAACAGAAGAGGCGCATGAAAATCTGGCCGATCAATTTCGCGCGCGCACGGTTTTCAAGTCTTACACGGCGCTGGTTCACGGTCGTGTCCAGCAAGAGAGCGGGCGTATTGAAGAACCGATTGCGCGCGACCCGCGCAACCGTACGCGTATGGCCGTAGTGCGCGGCGGACGACCCTCGCTCTCGCTTTACACTGTAAGCCGTCGCTACGACCGCTTCACGCTGCTTGACGTGGAGATCAAGACGGGGCGCACGCACCAGATCAGAGTCCATCTGGAATGGCTCAAGCACCCGGTGGTGGGCGACCCTGTCTACAGCGGCGGGCGCGACAAGACAGTGCCGGACGCACGCCTGCGCGCACGCATCAATGCGCTGCATAGACAGTTTCTTCACGCCGCGCAACTTGGCTTTCGACACCCGCGCACAAATGAAGAGTTGCGCTTTACAGCGCCGCTGCCCGAGGCGCTCACGAACCTTCTGCTTGAGTTGGAAGCTTAAACGCGGTCGAAGCGCTTCAAGAGTTCTTGAAAGCGCGAGTCCTCGCGCAAATTGTCGAACATCGGATCGATTTTGATGAGCACGAGCCCCGGATGACGGCTCTCGTAAGCCTTGTTGAGCCATTCAATCGCGCGGTCTTTGTCCCCCAGACCAGTGTAAATCGTCGCGACGTAGAGCGGCGAGACGTAGCGGTCTTTTGATAGCTCCATCATCTGGCTTAGAATCTTTTGCGCCTCGTCGCGTCTGCCGGATTGCGCGTAGGCGTAGCCGAGCGCGGCGGCTGTTTCCAGATCATCGCCGGGCGACGTGATCAGCTTTTGAAATTCTGCGACCGCCTCCGCGTACATCTTTTTCTGCACGTAAGCCTGCGCCAGATAAAAACGGCCGACGCCGAAGTTCGGGTCTATCTCAAGCGTCTTACGGTATTGCTCTATGGCCGCGTCGTACTGTCGCGCGAAGTACAGGTAGTAACCCTTGTTCGCGTTGATGATGAGCGAGAGCGGATCAAGCTGCTGCGCGCGTTTGATCTCTTCCGTCGCATCATTGTAGCGCCCCATCTGTAAAAGATAAGAGGCGTACCACTGATGCGCGGTCGCGTAGTTTGGATTCAATTCAATCGCGCGTTTGAAATCCCTCTCGGCGGAGGGCCAGTCCCAATCGTAGGCGAGCTTGACGAAGCCCGAAGAGGTGTAGCCTTCGGCCAGTTCGTTGTCCAGCTCTATGGCCTTCTCTGCGGCGGCCTTGGCGCGCGGCATCGCGTCGTTGGGAGCAACC
Source organism: Pyrinomonadaceae bacterium (assembly GCA_035537255.1). Taxonomy (GTDB): domain Bacteria; phylum Acidobacteriota; class Blastocatellia; order Pyrinomonadales; family Pyrinomonadaceae; genus DASQYE01. Next base: position 9,652 of record DATLMN010000354.1, read on the forward strand.
GCTCCGATGTCCGCGAGCAGTGCGTAAGAGTCCGCCATGCCGGAGTAGGCGAGCGCATAAGCAGGGTCTATCTGAATCGCTTCCTGAAACGAGCGTATGCCGTTGTTGAGACTCTCTTTGTCCCGCTTGTTCCAGAAGTAGCGCCCTTTGAGATAAAGCTGGTAAGCCTCCGTGTTGTCCGTGTAATGCTTGGTCATGCGCTTCTCGTCTTCACCCGTGAGGCGAAGGCGCAGCTTCTTGGAGATTTTCCAGGCGATCTCCTGTTGCACGGTGATGAGGTCGGAGATTTTACGATTGTACTGCTCGCCCCAGAGTTGCGAGCCGTCCGAGACATCTATCAGCTCAGTCTTGATGACCAGGCTGTCGCCGATCTGATCGACCGTCCCTGTCAACACCGCGCCGACGCCCAGACGCCGCCCGATCTCCTGCGGGTCAACGTTCTGTCCCTTGTAACGAAAGACTGCGCTGCGGGACATCACCTTCAGATTGGGCAACTGTGAAAGACTGCTGATGACGCTCTCCGTCAAACCGTCCGAGAGATACTCCGCGTTCGGATTGTGACTGCCGTTGACGAAGGGCAGGATGGCGACGGAATTGATCGTCCTTGTGCCGCGTGCGAAATAGTAGCCGCCAAGACCCAGCGCGGCGATGACGACGAAGATTGAGACGAGCGCAATGAGCCTGTGACGGTTGATCTGCTCGACGAAAGAGCTGGTGGTGGCGCGCGCCGCACGCATCTCGTCCGTGCGCGTCTGTGGCCCGGAGCCGCTCATGTAAATGGATTGCCCGCTGTATCTGGACAGTGGGCCGCTGCTAAAACCCGGATCGGCGCTGCGTTCAAGGCGTGCCTCAAACTCCAGCTCTCTTTTTAATCCGCGCAGATCGATGAGCAGGTCTTTGACCGTCTGGTAACGCTCCTCTTTATCTTTCGCCAGCGCTTTCGTCACGATCCTTTCCAGCTCCGGCGGCGCGTTGGGCGCGTATCTTGCCAGCAGCGGCGGGTCACGATTTAAAAGCGCGGCGATGATGTCGTTTTTTGTCTCGCCGCCGAAGGGCGCGCGCCCCGCCACCATCTCGTAGAGCACCACGCCGAAGCTAAAAATATCCGAGCGCGCATCGACTGTGCGCCCGCGCGCCTGCTCGGGCGACATATAGCCCGTCGTGCCGATGACAGCGCCCGGGTCTGTATCGCTCAAAGGAATCGTGTCGGCCTCAGGGTTATGCGAAGAGTCTCGCTCAGGAGTTTTCTCGGCGAGCTTGGCGAGTCCGAAGTCCAAGACTTTGACGTAGCCGTCCGTGCGCAGCATGATATTTTCCGGCTTGATGTCGCGATGCACGATACCTGCCGTATGAGCAGCATCCAGCGCCGCCGCCGCCTGAATGGCGATGTCCAGAGCCTTCTCTATCTCAAGGTGATTGTGCGCTAAATGCGTCCTCAAAGTGACGCCGTCGATGAATTCCGTGGCGATGAAATTGTTGTCGCCGTCCTCGCCGATCTCGTATATGGTGATGATATTCGGATGGTTGAGGGCGAGGATGGCGCGCGCCTCCTGACGAAAGCGGCGCAGGCGCGTCTCGTCCTTCGTCACGTCCGGCGGCAGCAGTTTCAAGGCCACCTTGCGGTCGTGATGGCGCGTGTCTTCCGCCAGATAGACTTCGCCCATTCCGCCCTTGCCGAGCGTCTCTATGATCCGGTAATGGGAGATTTGCCGGGGGGTCACAAACTTTTCTTATCTCAGGATTGTTACACTGACCAAAGGTCTACGTCCGTCAGGGCAGAGCCCGACCGAAGCGATCTAGAAAACTTGCGGCGCGGCCTTACTAGATGAACTTCCTACAACTTCCGGGCATTGTACCATCAGGCGTGTTCGCGAGCTAAATAGTTTGACGAGAATGACGGCCCGGAAGCCTCGCGCCGGATATGCGCTTTTAAAGAGTGGTTGCTATACTAAGGCTTTCAAGCGTGGCCTGATGAGAAGGGCAACGGCTCTTCCCCGAGAGGGCATCAAAAGAGTTTAGTCAGCGCCGCAGTCCAGGTTTGCAGGCTGTCGGTCTTCTGCGATGTATCGTTTCTCTATTTATATGAAAAGAGCTTCACTTCTTTTTCCGGCTTTAGTCGCGTTCGGCCTCTGGGCAGGCGTGCTGATTTCGTCGTGCGTGAGCGCGCAGGCCCAGCCGAAGCCGCAAACGCCCAAGCAGCAACAGCAGAAACCCGCCACCACGACCGAGCAGACCGATTCGCAAGATGGGACAGTGCGCATCCCCATTCGCCGCGTGCGTTTGCCCATCACCGTGCTGGACAAGAAGGGGCAATTCGTCTCCGGCCTGACGGTCAACGATTTCCTCGTCATGGAGGACAAGCGACCGCAGCAGATCGAAAGCTTCTCCGACGAGAGCGAGAGCTTTCCCATCTACGTCGGCGTGTTGATGGACACCTCGCCCTCGACCGCAGGCAAGTTGAAGTTCGAGCAGGAGTCCGCGAAGAACTTTATTTATACGGTGACGCGGCTGCGCAAGGATAAAGTGGCGTTCGTGACCTTCGATCACGAGATTACACTCAGACAGGATTTTACGGACAAGCTTGATTTGCTCGACCGCGCCGTGGACAGCGTCAAGAAGCCCGGCGACCAGACCTCGCTTTACGATGCGATCTGGCAGTTCTGCGACGAGAAGATGCGTAACGCCCCAGGACGGCGCGTCCTCGTCATCATTACAGACGGCGACGACACCTACAGTCGCGCGACGATCAACGATGCGATTGCCATCGCGCAGCGCACGGAGACGATCATCTTCGCCATCTCGACCAAGGCAGGATTCTCCGGCACGGTTCCCGGCGTTGAGGCCGGACAGGTGGCTGATCGCGGCGACCGCAATCTTGAAAGGCTCTGCGCGGAGACGGGCGGCACGGCCTTTTTCACAGGCGATGTGCTGGCGCTCGAACGCTCTTTCACCAAAATCTCGAAGGAGTTGCGCTCGCAGTACATAGTCACTTACAGGCCGAGCAACGACCAGTATGACGGCAGCTATCGTCGCATAGACGTTAAGCTCGCGAATGGGCGCGACGGGCTCAAGGTGCGTACGCGTCGCGGTTATACGGCGGTCGGCGACAGCGTCACGTCGGCACAGTAAACAGCATCTATGAAAAGGTCTCAAGGCGAGTGGAAAATTTTCTCCGCAGTCTCGCACAAAGGCCGAGCGTTTTATAAGGATTAATGGTCAACCGGAATGTTCAGTAAAAAGCAGTTCACATACGCTCTCGCAACTTTACTCATCGCCGTGCTTTTCTCCGGCGTCATGTTCACGAGGGGAGCGCGAGCGCAACAGCAGCAGCAGACGCAGACTCCGGTGACCACGCAGCAGGACAGAACGCGACCGCGTCGCGCCGTCGACTCGCCGCGCACGACGACACCACCACAGCAGACCGAATCAAGCGGGAACGACACGACGCTACAGGACGACGATGATGTCGTGCGTGTAGAAACAGACCTGACCAATATTCTATTTACGGCCGTCGATAAACAGAAGCGTTTTATCACGACGCTCAAAAGCGAAGACGTGCGCATCCTTGAGGACGGACAGCCGCAGGAGATTTTCGCTTTCCAGCGCCAGACGGACATTCCTCTCTCGCTAGCCATCCTGATCGACACGAGCGCATCCGAGGAAAGAACACTGCCCGCTGAAAAGAGCGCGGCCAGCGCATTTGTCGACGCAGTGCTTCGGCCAGGGAAGGACGAAGTGGCCGTCGTCTCTTTCACCGGCGACGCAACGCTCGAACAGGGATTGACGGGCAATGTCTCGCGCGTGCGCAGCGCCATAGACCGCGTAGAGTTTGTGCCGCCTTCCGGTTACATAGGCGGCGGGCAGGTCGCAGGAACGCCGCCCATCTCCGGCACTAACCAAACGGTCGCCGGTTCGACGGCCATCTGGGACGCCATCTATACCACGACCGACGAAGAGCTATCGCACACCTCGGACAAGACGCGGCGCGCGATTATCCTGCTCACAGACGGCGTGGATACCTACAGTCGAACGAAGATGTCTGAAGCGATTGATCGCGCCGTCAAGGCCGATACAGTCATCTACAGCATAGGCATCGGCGATGATATGTTCGGCGGAATAGATGAAGGCTCGCTCAAAAAAGTATCGGAGCGCACGGGCGGCCGCGCCTTCTTTCCACGCGACGAGAGTGAGCTGCGCGCGGCCTTCGGCCAGATTCAAGAGGAGCTGCGCTCGCAGTACCTGGTCGCTTACTCGCCGACCAACAAGAATCGCGACGGCTCGTATCGTCGCGTGCAGATCGAAGTCCTTAATCCTGACTTGCGAAAGAATCTGCGCCTGACTTACAGGCAGGGATATTTCGCCAAAACTCCCGGCAGCAAGTAAATCGCCTCAAGGCAGCAAAAGCTCAAGTGTCGGCGCATACAAAAGTGTGTGTGCGCCGACTTTTTAGTGCCTTTCTTTACACTGCTTGCGGCCAATTCCCTAGATTCCGCGTGACAAGCCTGTTTTTGCTTTGTTATACTTTGTGAGCGCTCGCCTGTGCCCCGACTTCAGGCAAGTTGCCTAGAAGCATTTAAGTGGGAGTTGACTGCTTCCTCATCCGGAAACTTTACCTGGCGCTCTCTCCCGAAACCAGGCGTGCGTGAATTGACCCTTTAGCACGCGAGATCACAAGAACCCTTACGCTGCCCTTACGCTGTTAGTCAAGTGGACGCCGATTTGAGCCCCCGGACCGGCTGAACCTTGCGTCTCTGATCGTACGGCACAGTTCTCTTTGTGACTTGAGATGAATAGCGCCCCGACACATCCTACCGTCCTCGCCGTCAACGATGAGCCTAATGTGCTTGGGTTGTTGACGGTGCTGCTTGAGCGCGAAGGCTACAAAGTGATCGCCGCCGAGAGCGGCACGCGCGCCCTCGAACTCGCCTTCAAGATCGAACCCGACATTATCATCAGCGATGTCGTGATGCCTTTGATGGACGGCTTTGAGTTGTGCCACCGGCTCAAAGAGGACTCGCGCACGGCCTTCGTCCCGGTCCTGCTGATGAGCGCCGTCAGAACCGGAGCGGCCGACAGCCTCAACGGGCTCGTCGCGGGTGCTGACGATTATTTAGAGATACCTTTTCGACGGCAGGAGCTGCTGGTCAAAGTCGCGCGCCTCACAGAGCGTCATCGCGTCGAGCGCCACTATCGAGAGATCGTCGAAGAATCCGCAGACATTATCTACACGCGCGACATGGACGGCCACATCACCAGCATCAACGAGGCTGGCGCGCGCTTCTTCGGACGCACGGCGGAAGAACTTGTTGGCGTTCCCTTGAGCGCCCTTGTCGGCGAGGAGAGAGCCGCAAAGGATATAGCTGAGGCTCAGCAGATAACTTCGCAGGAGCCCATGCGCTGGGTCAATTGCCTGAACGATGCCGAGGGCACTGAGCGTTACCTTGAGGGCATCATTACGCTTGAGCGTGATGCGCAGGGCGAGCCCGTCGGCGTGCGCGGAGTCGTCCGCGACATCACAGAGCGAATGCGCGTCGAAGAGGCCATGCGCGAATCCGAAGAACGTTATCGCGCGCTGGTCGAGCAATCATCCGACGGCATCCTCATCATCGACATTGAGACCAAACGCATCCTCGAAGCCAACCCGGCCTATTGCAAGCTGCTCGGCTACACCTCTGAAGAGATGATTGAGCTGACGCTCAACGACGTAGTCACGACCAGTTCCGAGCGCATAGACGAGAGTATCGGCAGGGTTCTGATCGGCGGTTATCACTTTATAGGCGAGCGCCAACACCGTCGCCGGGACGGCTCTCTGGTGGACGTAGAGGTCAGCGTCAACAGCGTCTCGTTCGGCGGCAAGCAGGTGCTCTGCGCGGTGGTGCGCGACATCACGGAGCGCAAGCGCGCCGAAGAGGCCCTGCGCGACAACGAGAAGCGTTACCGCGATCTTTTCGAGAATGCCAACGATCTGATCTACACGCACGATCTCAAAGGAAACTTTACTTCGCTCAACAAGGCTGGCGAGCGCATCACAGGCTACACGCGCGACGAGGCTGTGCGCATGAACATCGCGCAGGTCGTCGTCCCCGACCATCTGGAAAAGGCCAGGGAGATGATCGCGCGCAAGACCAGCGAAGAAGTGTCGACCGTTTATGAGCTGGACATCAACGCCAAGGACGGACGCCGCGTCTCGCTGGAAGTCAGCACGCGCCTGATCTACGGGGACGGGCGCGCCATCGGCGTGCAGGGCATCGCTCGCGACGTGACGGAGCGCAAGCGCGCAGAGCTTGCGTTGGCCCAACAGGTCAAGCGCGAGACGCTCATCAATCGTATCTCCGGCGCTGTGCG
>DATLMN010000355.1:0-10054 GCA_035537255.1 Pyrinomonadaceae bacterium
AAGGAACGGCGCGCTTCGCTTGAAGCATTCGCCGTTCCTTAGTTAAAGGCCCGTTAGGCCGAAGGTGTTGTGTGCGCCGATGGAAGGTTGTAGTTGCTGTTCCTTCTACCGCTGAGTTGAAGTTATTTCTTCTTCGAGCCGCCCTTCTTCGAGCCGCCCTTCTTTGCTCCGCCCTTCGAGCCGCCGCCCTTCTTGGCGCCGCCCTTCTTTGAACCGCCTCCACCTTTCTTACCACCTTTTTTAGTTGCCATGTGTTGTTGCTCCTTCTTTTCAGTTTGGTTGTTGTGACCACAAGATACTGTGCCGTGTTCCTACTTGTGGCCTAGTGTGAACGGCGCACAACATGTTGGTATATAAACTCATATCGCGCAGATGTCAATAACTTATTCATCTTATTGAAATATTTTTTGCGCGCCTCTGTCGCTCTCAACTTCAAAGAGCACCCGATGAATTTCATTCTTGAGTCTCGCGCGCGACGAAAAATTTCCGACGCGAACAGAAATTCAGCGCGGTGAAGAGACACGTGACATGCTTATGCGTGCGCGTGCGTGCGTCGGATGAATCGGCTTTGATGAAGATGATTGAGCGGAGAGATGTTGAGATGAGAGGTGCGCTTGTGTCCGTCATCAACGAAAGAGCGGAGTGAAGACCCAACGGTTGTGACGATCTATGCCGTAGTAACGAATGACCGATTCATTTCGGCTACGACTGGCGACGCCGATGAAAGGGCCCGTGCCGCTGTCGTCGTCATCGCTGTCGTCGGCGGACGTGGGATCGCTCGATCCAAGGTTGTTGATGGCAACCACGGGCGCGGCGAAACGCGCCAGCGCAGGCTCTGTCGTCGGTGGAAGATTGCCGTCGGCATAGAGCGTGACGCGGCGCTGAAAATCGAGCAGAGCCTGTGTTCCGGGCCTGATTAAACGCCATTCATCGTTTGTCAGGGGGTCGCGCGCCGCCGCCGGACGCAGGATTTGGACTCTTTGTGTGCCTCGCGGAATGCCTTCGAGGAGCTGATCCATTGAAGTCGGCAGTTGACCGTTATTGGCGCGCACGTATAGACGAATGGCCTGGACAACTTCTTCGCCGCGAAAGATCGCCTCTTTTTCGCGCTCGCGCTGCGCCTGCTTTTGCACGTTGGGCGCAGCGGCAATCAGCATCAGCGCGAGGATCGTCATCAAGCCGAGGAGCGCGACGAGCATGTAACCCTCTTCGCCGCGACGCCGCGCTGCTGCGCCACTCGCCCGCGCGCCTTTTCGCATCGCAGGTGAGCGTAAAACGCCTTCACTCTTTTTCAGTGGCTCAGGGTTCTTCAAGGACTGGTGGCCCACTTCCATCGTCATCGTCATCGGCAGGTCGCGGAGGTTGATAGGGTGGCGGCACGCCGCGCGACCCTGGCTTCTCGCCCTCGAAGGGGAGCGTGTGCTTGATGCGCAGGGACGTGTCCGTGAGCCACACTTCGCGCTCCGAAATACTGGTGACGCGAAAACGCCCGCCGACGACATCTCCGCGCTGCGCGTTGATCAGTTGTTTGCTGTTCTTGTCTTTGAGGATCGCCGTATCGCTATATCGCTGATCGCCTAGAATGCCTACGAAGCTATAGTTGGGCGTGGGCGCGGCCATGACGTTCAGCGTCGCCGTGTTAGAGAAGAGCGTGCCGTCGCTGGTGCGCACGCTGATTTGGCGCGCGCCCTCGTAACCGATGAGCGGCGACGGCACGTTCGCAGTGAGCTGCTGCGCGCTCACAAATCGCGTGGCCAGCTCTGCATCGCCGAAGTAGATGCGCACAGCGGGCGTGAATTTGTCGCCCGTCACCTGAACCGTAAAGTCGCCCGTGCGCGCGTACACGTTGGTCGGTGAAATGCCCGTGACCGTAAGAGGCGGAGGCGGCGGGGGCGTCGGTGAAGGCACTACGACGGGGACGGGCGTAGGCTTCGGCGGCACATAGAAAGCGAAGATGTTGCGTCCGGCTTCCGGCACAGCGGGCAAGGATACTTGAAAGTCAATCGTACGCGGCGGCATTTGACCCTCTTCTGTGCGAAGCTCATCGGGCGTGCGCACTGCGGTGTTGGTGCGTGCCCCCGTGGTCGTGGTCGTGGTTTGCGTCGTGACCGTTCTTGCGTTGGCGTTGGCGACGCGCTTAGGGGTCGAGGACGAGCCGAAGAACATATAAGAGAGCGCCGCAAGGGCGAGCGCGCCGAGCACTATGGCGGCGATCAGCTTATTACGCTCTGATGGAGTTTTGCCCTCAAATAAAGCCATAAGTCACACGAAAGATTGTTTGCGGCTTCAGCGTGTTACTGCTGCCGCCGACGGGGGCGCTGCTTCTTCAGCGGGCGCGTTGCGTCGAAAGTAAGCGGCCATGTCAACGCGCAGGCTAACCAGAGTGCCTCGCGTTCCGGCCGCAGGCGGCCCTTGCGCGCCGGGAGGAGCGGTGGCCATCGCTGCCGCCGCCGCCGCCTCATCCGCATTAGTAGCCTTTTCAAGCTCGACGGCGTTGATCACGATGAATTGATTGCTCGCTTCCAGGTCGCGGATAAAGCGTCGCAAGTTTGCGTATTGTCCTTCGACCGTAACGCTGACCCCGATGCCAGGGAAAAGACTCTGCCACTTGGCCGTGCCCATCCTGTTAGCGGCCGCTGCCTGGCCGACAACACGCCCCTGCGCGTTCGTGACGAGCGGGTCGAGCGCGACATAAGTTGGCCCGGAAGTGTTGCGCAGAGCATTGCTGCGAATCATCTGATTCAGAGAGTTGTAGAGACCCATACGTCCCTCGCCCGGCGAAGGCAGGCGCTCGGCCTCGAATCTCTCGACGCTCAGGTTGATCTCTTCGACTGTGGCCTGCGCGTCAGTGCCGCGCGTGACGCCCTCCTGCGCGCCGCGCAGTTGCTCCTGCAAGACAGTGCGCTCGCGTTGCAGCGCGGAGAGACGCATCTCTGCCGGAACCAGAAAGTAGAGGTAAGCGAAGACGGCGAGGATTAATAAAAGGAGGCTGGCGGCAAAGCCCGCGACCTCCGCCAGGCCGAACATGCTGCGCTGGCGAGACTGGCGCAGCTTGTCTACGCGTATGCGAATCTGTTCGCGCCGCGCTCTCTGCGGCTTCACGGCGGGCGCTTTCGCGTCGGCGGCTTTATTGGAACTCTTCTGTTCGCTCATCCTCTTTTATTGCGCCTCGTAGCCTCCGGAATGTTCGCCACCGTCGAGGCGATGTTGCTGCCTGCGGCGCGAGGAGTCGTCGTCGGGACGCCCGCCGGAGGTCTGTAGATCACTCGCAAAGTTGATTCTGTACCCGATTCGTTTCTGCCGCGCTGAAGATTCTGCGCCATCAGGTTCGCCTCGAAGATTCCTGTGCGGCTCATGTCGGCGATCATATTCGTGACATCGTTGGGATTCTTGCTGATGACTGAAAGCTCTAATTCGGCGGAAGTTTGTCCACCGTGCGAGGCCACGTCGCGGACGTTGATGCGCGTCACACGAACGCTGCCGGGAAGCGATGCTTCCAAGTCGGCAAAGAGCCTGGACCAGGAGAAACGCTTGCGCTCGACGAGCTGTTCGGCGGCGCTGTGCAGTTGTTTTTGCTCCGGCGTCAATGCAGCCCTGACCTCTTCGGCCTGCTTCTTCAACACCTCGGCCTGCGCGCGCAGATTATTTACATCGACGGCGACCGCCGCAGCCTTTTTGTTCGTCTCGCCCGTCTTGCTGATAATCAGTATGAGCGCGATAAAAGAGGCAATCGCGATGATGCCCGTCACAGTCCAGGGGAATGCGCGATTGCGGAAAGGCTGGCTGGCAAGATTGAGATTAGCGCTCACGGCGACGAAAACTCTACTTTTCCCGGCGGTTTGCTAGAAAGCGCGACCACAGGCGCTTTCGCAGATAATAAAAGGATACACGCGAGCACCAAACAGGCGCAACCGGACAGCCGTCGTCAACGATTTGCCCGGCCTTTAATTACACGCGTGCTGTGTCGGCGAGTTGCAGATTTTCGAGGCTGCCTTAAAGCAAGGCGCGTGCAGGCACGGACGGATTAACCGCAGAGGCGCAGAGAAAAGAGCGCAGAGAAGACGCAGAGGATTGGCCGTGGCTCAACTCTTTGGGTCTTCTCTGCGCGTCTCTTCAGCGCTCTGCGGTGAATGCTTTCACCATGCGCTCAATCGAAAAGTGCTCCGCAGCTTGATGATAAAAGCAAGGCTCGTTTTACCTTGACCTTGCCTGACTGACGACGCGCGAGTTGACGACTTTGCCTGCGGCGTCCAGTGTCAGCTCGATGACAGCGCCGGAGGTGTCCGTGACGCGGCGCAAAGTTTGACCGGCGGCGTTGGTCGTCTCGCTCAGGACGGTCAGGCTTGAGACATCGCCGACCGTAGTTTGACTAACAACCTTGCCCGCGCTATCGACTGTGCGCTCGACCAGATTGCCCGTGCGATCAACCGTGCGCTGTACGGTCTGGCCCAACTGGTTGACCGTCTGGCTGAGCAAGCCGTTCGGCTGCGTGACATTATTTAATGTCTGACCGACAGTGCCGACGGCCTGACTGGCGACGCCGCCCGGTTGCAGCGCAGTGTTGGCGACGCCGCCGACCGTGCCGACCGTCTTGTCAACGCTCTGTAAGAGTCGCTCTAAGATTTGCGGGTTACGATCAATGGTTGTCAGCGTGCGGTCTATGATGGCGGCGACGTTGTCCAGGCGAACCTTCAAGAGCACTTCGGCGCGCACGCCCTTGATCGTCAGCTTGACCTTATCAATACTGGCATCCGCCCCGGCAGTGAGCGCCAGGATATTCGCGAGCCGCGCATCAAGTGAAACGCGCGCGCGCAGATTCTCGACTTCCAGATTGATCTCGTCGACGGTCAGGTTCGGCACATCAAGCAGCACGTCGGGGTCGCCCGTGGCGGCCTCCTGACGGCGACGCGCGCTGGCGGCCTCCTGTCGCTGCCTGTCTTCCTGCGAGAGTGGTCGGACGGGCGTGACGGGCGAGGGTGAGGGGCGCGGCGAGGACTGCTGTTGCGCTGCGCGGCCGCTCGCAGCCGTGCGAGTCGTCGCCGCAGCGGGCGGCGTATTCTCCGTAGATGTGCTGGTGGTGATTGAAGCGTCGTTTGTGCCGGTGGTCGTCGTGCTGGTGTCCTGCGCAGAGACCGCACATATACTCGCCAGCATGACGAACGCGATTGCGCGGAAGCGCGAAAATGTTCTCACTGTGTTCTTCCTCCGAAAGAATTTGATGAATACTGCGTAAGCTTCCTGTTCAAAAGGTCGGGGTCTCGCGGGTACTACATCACCAGTCCCTCGGGGAGAGACTCATCACGAATCCGTAGTTTCAAATACCGGGGGTCTTCCACACATCATTTATGAAAGCGACGCTCTAAGGCACTGTGGCCGGAGCAGCGGCGGGCGCGTCCGTCTGCGTGCGGCGCGCATTGAGACGTTCGAGCACACGCTCAAGCGTCGCGCGAAAGCGCACACTGCCGCGCACATTTCTGAGCAGCACGTCAATCGAGCTTGCGCCGACCTCCACGCCGACGCGAAGCTTCAAGCCACGTGCGCTCTCTTCGCCCGCTTCCACAGAGGTTGAGGCAGCGAAGTCACGCTCTGTGATGCGCCGTTCCGCGATGTTCAATTCAAAGGTCTCGTCCGCCTGCGTTCGCTCTGTCGAATCGGAACTCACAGTCTGTGGCTGAGGCTGTTGCTGAGGCTGAACGGGACGCTCTGCGGGCGCTGTGGGCGTGCCCCATCCTTCCTGCGCTGCGGCGAGAGTCGTACAGGCGCACGTCAGGAAGATAATGACCGCCGCTTGAAAAACCTTGTGCCTGGTCATCAGGGTTTTCCCTCGCTGGGCGGCTGACTTGTGGGAGGAGCAGTGGAGGGCGTCGTCGGCGCTGTCTCCTGTTGCGTGGGCGCTGGCGCAGGCTGTGTCGGCTGTGGCGTAGTGTCGTCGGTGACGGGCACTTCGCCCAATGCTTCTGCGACGATACGGTCGATGTCTGCGAAGACGCTTGTGATCTTGAGCTGAATGCCTATGTCTCTGTAGGTGACGCCGGGCTGGACTGGGCGCGGAAGGTTCTGTCGCTCCGTTTCCCACGAAGTGTTGCGCTCGGGCTTGCCCGGAAACTCCACCTTCGGATCGGGCACGACCTCGAAACGCAGCTCGCGCGCCGTCACGTTCGCAGTGATCGAGAGGTCTGCCGCTTCTGACGCAGACCGTTGCTGCGACGCGGGCTGCTGCTGAGCCGTCGTCGTTGGCGCTGAAGACGCAGGAGCACCGCTTGTCTGTTCCTGTGCGCGCGCCGTCTGAGCGCTCGCGCTCAAAAGCAGCAGAAGCGCGAAGATGAAAGGAGCTGTTTTTCCGAACACGGAGGCCACCTCGTTTACACCTCTGAAGATCAAAAGCGTAATCGCGTTAGGAGGGAAAGTTTATAAGGGGAACGTTGGCCCGTATGTTAGCAGATATTACGCGGCGCGCAAGAACTATTCTGGCCGCGAGCGAAGCGCCGTGACCTTTCCATCCTCGCTCGAAGGCGGGACGGGGCTGTAGGCGCAGACGCGGTTGCGCCCGCTGCGTTTCGCGCGATAGAGCGCGGAATCAGCCAGCTCGACAAGTTGCACAGGATCGCGCGCATCCTCCGGAAACGAGGCGATGCCGATGCTGATCGTCATGTGATGTTTACGCTCGACCTCTGAAGAGCCACGGCGTGTCGCGGGAAAGGCATGCTGCTCGACGGCTGAACGGACACGCTCGGCGGCGACGACGGCCTGCGCGTAATCGGCATCCAAGAGGAATGCTGCAAACTCTTCGCCGCCGAAGCGCGCGGCCACATCGCCTGCGCGCAGCGCGCCAGTGATGACTGTGCCCAGCTCTTCCAGCGTATCATTGCCGGCGAGGTGTCCGTAGGTGTCGTTGACCTCCTTGAAATGATCCACGTCCATCATCAATACGCAGAAGGGGCGCGACTCTGCCTCTGCGCGCGCGGACTCGCGACGCAGTTCCGAGAAGAAAGACTTGCTGGTCAAGAGCCCCGTCAGCTCGTCGTGAACCAGCAGGCGATGAATCTGCCGCTGGTACTCGCGGTCAATCTCGTCCAGCATATCGAAGCGCAGGATATGCTCGCCGATGACCAGTTTGTCGCCGTCTTCGAGGAAGGCTTCCGTAATCTGTTTGCCGTTGAGGAGCGTGCCGTTGGTCGAGGCCAGATCGGTGACTCGATAACGCGACTGGCCCGTCGCCGCATCGCGCTCCGTAGTGATGCGCGCGTGCAGGCGCGAGGCGCGAGGATCGTTGACGCGCACGTCCGCTTCGAGCGCGCGGCCCAGGATTACCTCGTCGCGGTCGAGCGGGATGGGAACGGCAAGGAGCTCGCCGCGCAGGAAAACGAGCGCCGGTCGCCGTTCGTTTACGCGAATGACGGTTTCGAGGGTGTCTTCATGCGCACGGTTGCGTTCCATAAGATAAAATCTTCAAGCGCCAAACATGTTCGCGATTATCTTAACGCGCGAGGGCACGCGGCAGCAACAGGACTGACAAAGAGTTAGTGTGTCGATTCAAAGGAACTAGCTTAAAAAAAGCTCATATCTCAGTACAGGGATAGTGCGGCTTTACACAGCGTCCAGCTTTTTCGTCAGCGTCAGAGCATTCCGGCTGAGGTGGGCGCGGAGGGGCGCAGGGTTTATTTAGTGCTTGCAGAATGAACACGAATATGAGAACGACAAGAAGCTCAATAAGAGCAAGAAGCAGGCGGCGTCTCATGCTTCAAAGATTATCACTTGTCCGGCAGGCTAACAATATCTTCAATGCTTTACAGCTTTTTAGAAGCTGTCGCCTTCGACAAAGATATGCGAGAAGCAAAGCGCCGGTGAAACTTTGCTGGCAAAGCGCCACTTGTCGCGGGCACTCTCTTGCTTCTATAATTGGGCCAACCTCGTTGCAGGAAACGGACGTTTGATTGTGCGTGAAGGCTTTGAAAGGCTTTCGGCGCGCCGCGCGGCTCACGTCCCGCGAAATGGAAATCGCAGCCGCGAGTCAAGGAGTAAATCGTGTTAAAGGAAGAGACCACAGACGCAGCAGCAGCGTCATGCCCATGGGCGGAGAAGCCCCTCTCGGTTGAGCGCGTCGCGGAGGCGCGGCTGCCGACCGAACGCGGCGAGTTTCGCATCGCTGGCTATCGCTCGCTCGTCAGCGACGAAGAGTTCGTCGTTCTTTTTAAGGGCGACCTAAAGCCGGAAATCCCCACGCTCGTTCGCATTCACTCGCAATGCCTGACGGGCGATGTCTTCGGCTCGAAGAAATGCGATTGCGGGCGGCAGTTGCACCGCGCGATGGAGATGATTGAAGAGGAGGGACGCGGCGCAATCGTCTACCAGCAACAGGAGGGACGCGGCATCGGCATCATCAATAAGATTCGCGCCTATGCTTTGCAGGACGAGGGCGCGGACACTGTCGAAGCCAACGAGATGCTCGGGCTCGAAGTGGATTTGCGCGAGTACCGGCAGTGCGCCGAAGTCCTCTTCGATCTGGGCCTGTGCCAGGTGCGCGTGCTCTCGAACAATCCCTTGAAGCTGCGTGCGCTGGAAGAGGCCGGCCTGAAGATCGTCGACAGAGTATCAATCGAGGTCGAGCCGGCGGAGTGCGCCAAGCGTTACATGCGGACTAAAAAAGAGAAGATGGGCCACCTGCTTGAATCTCTGCCTTAAGCTGTAAGACAACCCGAAGAAGCGGGGCGAGCGAGTCTTCGAGCGTGTTGAAAAAGTGTCCGCAAGCCCCTGCAAGGGGCTACAGAATGTAGCCCACGGCGTCAGCCTTAAGAATAGGTAGAGATCAAAGATAAGAAAGCCCCGAAGGGGCGAAAGACGTTCAGGCTTGAGCAACACTCAACCTTGAATATCTATCGCCCCTTCGGGGCTTTGACTGTTTTTGCGATGGCTTAACCCATGCCTTACGTCATGGGCTATACTACGCTCTTTCCTTTCAGGGGCTTTTTAATCTTAAGGCTTACGGGCGTTCTTGCTTATCTTCTCGGCGCTCTTTCTCACCTTGTCGCTCAGCTCGATGATACTTTCAAGATCGAGTTTGGCCTTGCCAGCCAGTTTCGCGTCCAGCCCGCCCGAATCCGAAAAGATCGGGTTTGTGATAAAGCTATTGATCAAGCTTTCGAGCATCACGAGCGACGGCTTGAGATCAGCGCCGGGGTCTTGCATCTTCTCGCGCTTCATGTCCTTCGGCGCGGGAAGCGCAAGATTGGTTTTGAGACGCATCGCACGCTTCTTCACTTCCGCAGACGATTCGACGATATGCTTGTAGTCGAGCGCGTCCTGTGATTTGAGACTGGTCTTCATCTCCTCGTCAATCGCGCGCAGCCGGTCAAAGTCTTCGTTGACTTCGGCCAGGATCATCTGCGGGTCTCTTTTAGGGCCGGCTTTGCCCTGTCGCTCAAGACTAGACATCTCGGCTTCGCGCTGGTTGATGTCTCGATCACGGCCGGACAGTCCTGCGCCGCTGGCCGTCGGACTTATCTGCGCACGGAGCGAGGTTGCCGACACCAGTGTTAAAGCGGCTACAGCCGCGACGATGCCAAGCACATTCATCGCCGACCTGACACACCAATTGTTCATGAAAATCCTCCTCAGAGTTGGTGGGATAACTCCCGTTGTTCGTAAAATAATTTAAGCTTGCGACCCGGTTCAAGAAAATTTTAAAGAGTCTTCAGAACCACCATCAAACTCAGGCTGATCGAGAGATGCCACCCGACAGGGATGGGATGCCAGCATCAGAGCGAGCCCCGTCTCTTTCACTTCTCCTTAATGCTGCTCGCAGGCGAAGGACTTTATCTTACCCTCTGCACTGCGTCCACCACATTGAACATCAGGAGCGCTTACGCTGGACGCAGCATTCACGCCGCATCTCTTCGTCTCTGTTCTTACCTTCACTTAATCTCGAAATCAATCCACTGCTGCGACACCTTCTGCTTCTCCTTGCCCAGTGTATCTACCACCACCACCTGCAAGATGTACTCTCCTGCCTCTAGCTTGCTTCCCAACTGCAAATGTCCTATCGCCACTACTCTCC